>NZ_KB906556.1:0-388512 GCF_000381505.1 Thioalkalivibrio sp. ALM2T | reverse complement strand
GCGCGCGCACAGCGTTGCGGCTCCCTTGTGCAGAATGACTGCACGGCAGTCACCGCGCCTTGTTCGCACGCAAAAGCGACTCGAGCGCGAACGCGTTCATTGATCAGTGTTTCCCTAGGGAGGCGCTGATTCTTTCAACGCCGCTCCGGGTGATCGACGGAATGACGACACAGGCCCGGGCGTCTGCCAATGAAATGCGTATTTCCGTTCGTGGGGGTGAAGACGTCTCGGGGTTTTCAGGGTGGTGGTTCGGGGCTTGTCTCCTCCCTTGGAGCCACAGGGTCACCGCAGGTTGTCGCGATGGCCGCTTCGTTGTCGCGGCCTGGTACCCGGGATATAGTTCGCAAAAGGATTTTAGCTGGATACGATATGTCGCTTAACCCAACCGATCTGTTCAATCTCCTTGCAGACGAGACACGGCTTCGCTCGCTCTTGCTGATGCAGGCGGAAGGGGAGCTGTGTGTCTGCGAGCTGACCCACGCTCTGGAGATGTCCCAGCCGAAAGTATCGCGTCACCTGGCCGCTCTGCGCCATTATCAGGTGGTGCGGACCCGGCGCGAGAGCAACTGGATCTATTATCGGCTCTCGCCGGAGCTTCCTGAATGGGCTGCGGAGATCCTGAAGACTGCGGATCGTGCCGCCTCCCGAACCGAGCCATATACCAAGGATCGCGGGCGACTCAACACCGCGCCCAGTCGTGCGGAGTGCCTGGATTCGGCCTGAGGGGCGTCGGGTGCAGAAGCAGCCGCAATAACGTCAAAACGGCCGGACCACCAAGAGGGTAGTCCGGCCGTTTCTGTTTGGATGCGAAGCCCGGCGCGTGACCGATCAATGCGGCTCGCGGTGGACGCAGGCGAGGATCGCCGTCGCGATGTCGTTGGCTTCGATGCCCGGGGCGTCCAGACCAATCGCCTGCATGCAGGCGGCCGCGGCGTTTCGCAGGGCTTCTTCTTCCAGTGGCTGGCCGTGCAGGGCATCGGCGATGCGGTCCATGCCGTCTTCCGGGAAGACGGTGAAATCGCCGGAGAGCAGGAGATCGGCGATGTGGTCGTCCTTTTCCATCAGCTGGGCCCGAATGAGCCCGCCGGGGGCCTTGTGGGCGCCTTCGGTCAGGTGGGTGCCGGCGGCGATCTTGACGCCCATCTCGACGAATTTACGGCCCTTGCGGTAGGTCCATTCGGGGTCGGTCAGTTCGGCCACCTGTTCCTCGATGGCCGTATTTTCCTCGGCGGTGGGTTCGCTCATCTCGACCTCGACGGCGAGGTCACTGGCGACCCGCTTCAGGAAGGCATCGCGCACGGTCTCGCGGGCCGGCATCGCGCCCAGTTCGCGCGACAGGGTGGTGATGTAGTCCTCCATGCCGGCGCGCAGCTTGTCGCGGAACTTCTCCGACGGGACCTTGAGGCAACGCGCCATGGTGGCGGTGTCGAAGTCGAACATGAAGCTGCCGACCATCACGGTGGCATGGCCAATGCTGGCGGCGCCCGTGCCGCCGATCTTGCGGCCGTCCACGTGGATGTCGTTCACCGGGCGGAAGGTCGCGTTCACGCCGAGGTCCTGATAGGTGTTGATCACCGGATCGATGAATTTCTTGTAGATGTCGGAGACGATCCGCGGCGCCTTGGATGATGGATAAATGAAGTGGAAGAACATCTGGTTGTGGTCCAGATATACGGCACCGCCGCCGACATGACGGCGGATGATCGGCAGGTTCTGTTCCTTGCAGAAGTCTTCGTCGGCCTCCAGGGCGATCTCCTGGTGCAACCCGACGCAGACGTACGGGTCGTCGGGGTTGACCAGGGTGAGCACCGGATCGTCGTCCTTGCCCATGGCCTCGGCAATGCCGTGGTAGACCGCCTGGGAACGCACGGCGGGCTGCTGGCCGAAATCGATTACGCGTAAACGCATGGTGTTGTCCTTGTCTTGTCTTGGGGGCGAAGTCTTCGGCCGGTCTAGAACTCGGCGTTCCAGGTCAGCCCGAAGCTGCGGCCGGGGGCCCAGATGTCCTGTACGCCATTGGCCGGGTCCAGGCGCGCCTCGGTCATTTCGTTGATGTGCTCGCGGTAGGCCTTGTTCGCGATGTTGGTCACGCTAAAGGTGATCTCGTTGGAACGAAAGCCGGCGCTGGGCCCGAAGCGGTAGCCGACGGCGAGATCGGCGGTGGCGAAACCGGAGGTGTTGCGTTCGCTGTTGTCCGTGAAGGTGTCGGCCGTCCGGCTCTGGCTCGCGACGGCCCGGATTCGGGCATCCCACTGCCAGCCCTGCGCGACCGAATGGTTGAGCCCGATACTGGCTTCAGGCGGCGGCATCTGGGTTAGCGGCTCGTCAAAGCGGCGGTCGCGGTTCTCACCGCGAATCCACGTGCCGTTCGCGTAGCCGGTGATCGCAGCGGTAAACGCGTGCTCCACCAGGGCTTCGATGCCATGGATACGGGCCTCGTCGAGGTTGATCGTCTCCTTGGTCGGCCGTGGGGCCCCTTCAACCACGCGTCCGCCGATGTAGTTGCGGATGCGGCTTTCGTAGGCGGAAACGGTATAGGACGTCGCGCCGATCTGGCCGCGGGCGCCCACTTCGAAGGTGCGGTTGCGCTCCGGGTCCAGCTGCGGGTTGCTCTGCCAGGTGAACCCGTCGCTGTAGGGGTAGGTCAGGTAGCGTTCCAGCAAGCTCGCAGAGCGATAGCCCTCGGACAGGCTGAAGTAGGGGCTGAAGGCCTCGTCCAGGTGCCAGGTGAGCCCGGCCGACCAGCTGAGGTTACGATCGGTGTTGTCCAGCGGCCCGGTAACGCCCATGGCGGCGTCAGCACTCCCGCGCACCTCGTCGTAACGGGCTCCCATATTGACGGTGGCCCAGTCGAGGTAGGTCTCATGCTGGATGAACACGCCGGCGGACTCGATCTTGCCGTTCTCGACGAGTGGCATCCGGATCACGGGATCGTAATCGGGGGGAGCACCTACAAAGGAAACAGGGCTGGCTTGCAGGCGCCAGGCCTCGGCCCCGACCAGCAGGATCTGGTCGTCGGTGGGGACCAGTTCCGCCTGCACACGAAGCCCGTCCGTCGTGAAATCGGTATCCGAGGTCCGGTAATCTTTCTGCAGGCGGTCGCTCCAGTCGTAGTTTCCGCGGGAGAGTTCCTGACGGTAGACAGAAGCTTCGATGCGGGGCGCCCAGGAACCTGTCAATTCTCCTTCATAGCGCAATTCCAACAGGTCGCGGGTTTGCCGTGGGGTGTAGTGCGTGTTCACACCCTCAGGACGCTGCCCATCGCTGGGGGTGAATGTGCGCGAGGCGAGGTACCAGACGTCCTTGCGTTCGTCGCGCTGGGCGCGGAACTGGACCTCGTGACCCGGTGCCAGTTTGCTGCGGTAGCGCAGGTGGTAGGCGTTCTGTTCGGTGCCGGAGTCGCGCAGACGGTCGCCGTCGCCGTTTTTGTAGTCGTCGGTGTTCAGGTACGCGGTGGAGAGGTCCAGCACGTTGCGGTCGTTGGAGACGGTCACGCCGACCGCGCCGCGGATGCCTTCATCCACCGAGGTGACGCCCAGGCGGGAGAAGCCGCGGGTCTCGGGTTCTTCGGTGAAATCGCCGCCGCGGGTGATGATGTTGATCACGCCGCCCATGGCACCGGCGCCGTAGAGCACGGAGCCCGGGCCGCGTACGATCTCGATGCGCTCGATCAGGTCTACGTTGACATAGGAAGCCAGCGAGCCGCGGGCCGGCGGCTGCATCGCATTGATGCGCACGCCGTCCACCAGAACCAGCACCTGGTCGCGCTTCAGGCCGCGGATGATCGGATCGGAGCCCACCGATCCGTCCACGGCCGTGGCGACACCCGGCTGGCCGCGCAGCAGGTCGCCGAGGGTGCGGGCCTCGCGGTTGCGGATTTCGCTGGCCTCGATCACGGTGACAGAGGACGGCGTCTCGTCGATCAGCGTCTCGTATCCGGTGGCCGTAACCGATACGGTGCCCAGAGTCTGAGCGGCCTCCTGGGCATGGGCGAGGGCGGGTGATGCAAGCAGACTGGCCAGCGTCAGATGACCGACAACACGACGTTTCATGACTCGATGGCTCCCCAATAAGCGTTTCAGAACGCGCTAAAGTAGGTGCGTCGATCACGAAGGGCAACTTAAACCCCGGATGGCCAGGCCCATTCCGGGCGTGTCTTGGCCGTTGGAGAACAGCCGCCAGAGGAGGGCTCCGCCATGCTGGAACTGGGCATTGTCGCGCTGGCCACGTTTTTCGTGACCATCGGGCCGGTGGATGTTGCGGTGGTGTTCGCGGTCCTCAGTCGGGGCGTGGACCCAGCCCAGCGCCGTGCCATGGCCATTCGTGGGGCAGCGGTCGCGGGCGGCATCCTGTTGCTGTTCGCGCTGGTCGGGGAGGCGCTGCTGTCGCTGCTGGGGATCTCGCTGGCGGCGCTTTATACCGCGGGCGGGATCCTGCTGCTGCTGATCGGTATCGACATGGTGTTCGCGCGCAGTTCGGGCGGGGTGTCGGCAACGGCGGCCGAGACGCAGGAGGCGCGTACCCGCAAGGACTTGTCGATCTTTCCGTTGGCCACGCCCTTGCTGGCCGGCCCCGGTGCGATGGGGGCCGCGATCCTGATGATGAGCCGGGCCGAGGGCGACTGGGCGGCCCAGGCGGTGGTGCTGGGCGCATTGGTGGCCGTAATGGTGCTCGCGCTGGTGTGCTTGCTGGTGGCGTCACGTCTGCAGCACTGGCTGGGTGTGACGGGCGCGCATGTGCTCACCCGCATTCTGGGCGTGCTGCTGAGCGCGCTGGCGATGCAGTTTATCTTCGACGGGCTTCAGCGAAGCGGCTTGCTGGGCGCCTGAAACGGTCGCGTGGTCATGCGATGAACGGGGCCCCCGCTCGCGCGGGAAGGCCCCGGCAGATGGTGGGGTCAGAGCAGGTCTTCGGTGATGGCGTCGATGCCGGCTGCCGCGCATTCGTCATCGACCTGTCCGCTGGGGGCGCCGGAGACGCCAATGCCGCCGACAATCCGTCCACCAGTGGTGATCTGCTTGCCGCCGCCCAGGGTGCTGACGCCCGGCAGGTGCTGGATGCCATAGCCGGCCGCTCCCGGTTCCGTCATCTCGCGAAGATCCAGGGTGTCGGTGCGGAAGCTGACGGCAGTCCAGGCCTTGCGGATGGCCGTATCCACCGTGTGCGGGCCGGCAAAGCGGTCGCGCTTCAGGGCCTGGGGGGTGCCATGTCGGTCGACCACGGCCGCAGTGATCTGGGTGTCGCGTTCGCGGCAGGCCTCGACCGCGGCCTCGGCGGCCTTGACCGCAAGCTCGGGGATTAGCGTCGGGGTGTCGAAGGTACCCTCGCTGGCGTGGAGCGGCGCTGCGGCAAACGCAAAGAAGATCGGGGCAGCAAGGAAGTAACGCAGGGTGGTCATGACGAGCCTCCAGAAAGCTGTGGTTTCGCATTCTGATAACTAGATGCCCAGGCTCTGCTGTTCAATGCGTCTGTACCCCGCGCGAAAGGGTGATCGAGTAGCGTCCGACGATCTGCTCGAAGGTGCCGCAAGTTACTGTTGCTTGTTCATAAAACGGATTAGATAACGCTGCGCGTGGCTGTGGCGCAGGGGGGGCGCGGGGGGTTCAGGTGGCGCCGCTCGCGGCTTCACGCTCGCGACGGGCGAGATCGCGCAGCGCGTGGCGCAGGGCCGGGCGTAACGGGGTATTCAGGTGAGCCCTCGCGCGGGACGGCGGGATGGCGTGCCGCCGGCAGAACAGCCCCAGAGCGTAGGCAAGGTCGTCGCGCGAGAGTGCGGTTTCGCGTTCGGCGCTCGGCCCCTTGCAGGCACCGCACTGATTCACGCGGACCTGGAAGGCAGTATTGGCCAGCATGACCCCGAAGCCCATCTGGGTGGCGAGGAGTTCCGCGATATGGGCCTCGTTACCCTCCAGGGCGGGCGGGGGATCGCCAGCCGTGGCGAGCAGGCGCAAGGCGATCTCGCGCGCGAAGTGGGCAATCAGTGCCTGGGAATGGGCGACGAGTTCCGGGTCGTAGGGGATGCCGACGCCCCCCGACTGCGGCTCCCCCGGGTTGTGACTCGGTCGGGCCGTATTCATCGCATCCCAGGGGATGGGATCGTCCATCAGGTTTCCAGGGTGCACGAGCCGGAACGGACTGTCTGCGAGCCCGGCATGTTCCAGCACACGATCGAACACCAGTTGAGCCATGGCCTGGCGATTGTCGGCTTGCCCGGGGAAATGCTCAGCCGTGGGCAGAACGAGGTGAGCCTTGCGCAGCATCGATCCCAGGTGTGGTTCGTTCCCGGCCCAATCGAAGATGGCGTGGATCCAGGCCCGGCTTTCGGGATCGAGGGCCGGGGCGCGTTGAAACAGGCGGGGAATGAGCGAGATCACATGCGATCCTGAACGGCGGACGTAGGCTCATTGTAAGGCAGGCGAGCAGGCCGTCGCGATGGGCGCTGTTGCCGGTCGGTTGGCCTGCTATGTTTGTTGAATAAGGGCCGAATGCCGGCACGGCGTGCCGGTCGCTGCATCAAAGGAGATCAGCATGAAGATGATGAAGGCGGCGGTTTTCGTCGAACCCGGACGGATCGAACTACAGGAGCGTCCGATCCCGGAGATCGGACCGACGGACGCCCTGCTGCGGGTGACGACCACGACGATCTGTGGGACCGATGTACATATCCTCAAGGGCGAATACCCGGTGGAGGCGGGTCGCATCGTGGGGCACGAACCGGTTGGGGTGATCGAACGCCTTGGGGACGCAGTGACCGGCTATGAGGTCGGCCAGCGGGTCATCGCGGGCGCGATCACACCCTGCGGGCAATGCCATTCCTGCCTGGAGGGCATCTCCAGCCAGTGTGGTGGCAAGGCCATGGGTGGCTGGCAGCTGGGAAACACGATCGATGGCTGTCAGGCGGAGTACGTGCGCATCCCCAATGCGCAGGCGAATCTGACCCCGGTGCCGGACGGCCTGAGCGACGAACAGGTACTGATGTGTCCGGACATCATGAGCACCGGTTTCGGCGGCGCCGAGCATGGGCACATCCACATCGGCGATACGGTGGCCGTGTTCGCCCAGGGCCCCATCGGCCTTTGTGCCACGGCGGGTGCCAAGCTCATGGGAGCCACGCGGATTATCGTGGTGGACGGGGTCCCGGAGCGCCTGGAGACCGCCCGCAAGCTGGGCGCGGACGTGGCGATCAACTTCCGCGAGCAGGACCCGGTCGAGACGATCATGGAGCTGACTGGCGGGCGCGGGGTCGATGTGGCCATCGAGGCCCTGGGGCAGCAGCAGACCTTCGAGGCTTGTCTGCGCATCCTGAAACCGGGCGGGACGCTTTCCAGTCTCGGGGTTTATTCGGGCAAGCTGTCCATGCCGCTGGATGCGATTGCAGCGGGGCTGGGCGATCACACCATCGTGACCACCTTGTGCCCCGGCGGGAAAGAACGCATGCGGCGGTTGATGGAGGTCGTTGCCTCGGGGCGCGTGGACCTGACGCCGATGGTGACGCACCGTTACAAGCTCGCGGATATCGAGACGGCCTACGAACTGTTCTCGCATCAACGCGACGGCGTGCTGAAGGTCGCCATTACGCCGTAGGCAAGCACTTGCTGAACCAGGCGGCCGCGAGTTCGGCTGCCTGTTCCAGCGTGCCCGGTTCCTCGAACAGGTGGCTGGCGCCGGGTACGATCTGGAGCTCGCAGCGTGCGTGCATGAGCGCCTGCGCCTGGCGATTCAGTTGAATCACCATGGTGTCGTCACCGCCCACAATCAGGAGGGTGGGGCTCTTGACTCGGGGCAGGGCTGTACCCGCCAGGTCCGGGCGCCCGCCGCGCGAGACAACGGCCCGGATGGTCTCCGGCGCTGCGGCGGCGGCCTGCAACGCTGCCGCGGCGCCGGTGCTGGCGCCAAACAGCCCGAACGGCAGGGGTGCCAGGCGAGGCTGGGCGGCCGCCCATTGGCAGGCCTGCACCAGCCGCCGGCCGAGGAGTTCGATATCGAAGCGGTTGGCGTAGGTGCGATCTTCCTCTTCGGTGAGAAGATCGAACATCAGGGTGGCGATGCGGCTGGCCTGCAGTGTCCGCGCCACTTGATGATTGCGCGGGCTCAGGCGGCTGCTACCGCTGCCGTGCGCGAAAACGACGAGCCCAATGGGTGTCTCGGGTACGCCGAGAATCCCCTGGTGGACCTGGCCGTCCAGGGCCAGGTCGACGGACTGTTCATTCGCGCGAGGCATCGGGGTTTTCCGCTCGGTGGACGGAGGCCATCATCGCGATGACCTCGTCGTCGGAGACTTGTTCGAAATCCTCGTAGTACGCCCCCACCGAGCCTCGGTAGTACTCGGGGATGTCCAGGGTGACCAGTTCATCGACGTCGTTTTCCAGGAGCGCCGCGGTCTCCTCTGGTGCCACGGGGATCGCCACGACCAGATGGCGAGGCCGGCGCTGACGTGCGTCGCGGATCGCGGCGCGCATGGTGAGTCCGGTGGCGATCCCGTCGTCGACAATGATCGCCAGCTTGCCGCCAACGTCCGGGGAAGGCGTCGTGCAGTACAGTTGGCGCCTGCGCCGGGCTTCGGCGCGTTCGCGTGCCTCGGCCTGGTCCAGCCAGCCTGGATCGACGCGTTCCGCCTCGCGTGGATTGCAGACCGGTTCCCCCTGCTCGGGCACGGCACAGATCGCGTACTCGGGATGGAACGGGTGGCCGATTTTGCGTGGGATCAGGAGATCCAGGGGCATGCCCAGGTGCCGGGCGACGGCGATCCCCAGGGGGACTCCGCCGCGCGGCAAGGCATACACGACGCCGGGTTGGCCGCGATAGCGGTCCAGGGCATGTGCGAGTTGCTCGCCGGCTTCCTTTCGGTCTCGAAATCGCATCGGGCCTGCGTTCTGCGTGAGTGGGTATCACCTGAAGTGTAGACGGGCGTTGATCACTCGCGGGCGGCGCAAACAAAAAGGCCCGGGACCAGCGGTGCCCGGGCCTTGGTAGGGGTGGGGACCCCTTGGTTTTAGTTGAAGGCTTCCCCGGGCTTCACGCCCATCGCTTTCAGGATCATCGCCAGCGGGCAGAAGCCGGTGAAGGCGGACTGCAACAGGTTGGCGCCGACGAACAGGGTCAGGATCAGCCACATCGGGGTGAAGACCCACCCGAGGATGGCGCTGATGATCACGACGGTGCCGGCAAAGGCGAGGACAATGCGGTCAATGCTCATGGATGGTGTCTCCTGGTTAAGTATTAGCGAAGTCTAATATGCAGTCTGACGCTCACGAACACAAGGGGCGCGCAGTCGACGGGGTTCCCTCGCCATCCACCGCGCGGGCCGGGTTCAGGGGAAGATTTCGCCGGGCTTGAGGCCCATGGATTTCAGGATCATCACCAGCGGGCAGAACCCGGTAAACGAGGCCTGAATCAGGTGGATGCCCATGAAGACGGCGAGTAGCAGCCACCAGGGGCTGGCCAGCCAGGTGAGCAGTACGCTGACCAGGACGACAATACCGGCAAACAAAATGAAAAAACGGTCGGTGGACATGAGGACTCCCTCCCTTGTTACTACCCAGTAGATAGCACCGGCGCAGGGGTTCGGCAAGCATCGGACCGGATGCCCGCCTGGGGTGCATGCGGATCAATGCACGCGTTTGCGTGGCAACACTGTCGCGGGGAGAAGCGGCCAAGCCCCGGCGTATCATCGGTCGTGGGGTGGGTACTCCACGCTCCCCGATCTGCGTTGCGACCTCCAATGAGAGGACACCGGCCGGTAGCGCGCCTACCAGTCGATGTGCCGTATCGGGTCGCGGAAAACATGGGGTGCCAACGCGGACGTACGCGTGGATCCGTGTCTCTCTAGCGGTCCTCGATGGAGGTGTAGTCGCGCGAGCGGTAGCCGGTGTAGAGCTGGCGCGGGCGGCCGATGCGGGATTCGGGATCCTGCATCATTTCGTTCCAGTGCGAGATCCAGCCGACGGTACGGGCGAGGGCGAAGATCACCGTGAACATGTTCAACGGGATGCCCATCGCGCGCAGGATGATGCCGGAGTAGAAGTCCACGTTGGGGTAGAGCTTGCGCTCGATGAAGTAGTCGTCCTCCATCGCGATACGTTCCAGCTCCATGGCGACGTCGAACAGGGGCTGGTTATCGGCGCCCATGTCGCCCATCTCCGCCAGCAGGTCGTGGCACATCTTGCGGATGATCTTGGCGCGCGGATCGTAGTTCTTGTACACGCGGTGGCCGAAGCCCATCAGGCGGAAGGAGTCGTTCTTGTCCTTCGCGCGGGCCACGAAGTCCTCCACGCTCTTGTCGGAGTGCACGATCTCCTCGAGCATGCGGATGACCTTCTCGTTCGCACCTCCATGCAGTGGACCCCAAAGCGAGGCGATGCCGGCGGAGATCGCCGCGAACGGGTTGGCCTCGGAGGAGCCGGACAGGCGCACGGTGGAGGTCGAGGCGTTCTGCTCGTGGTCGGCGTGCAGGATCAGGATCAGGTCGAGCGCGCGCACGAACACCGGGTTCGGCTGGTAGGGCTCGCTGGGCACGCCGAACATCATCGCCAGGAAGTTGGCGGTGTAGGACAGGTTGTTGTCCGGGTACATGAACGGCTGACCGTTGGCGTACTTGTACGACCAGGCGGCGATGGTGGGCATCTTGGAGATCAGCCGGTGCGCGGCAATGCGCCGATGTTCCGGGTTATGCACGTCCACGTTGTCGTGATAGAAGGCCGACAGCGCGCCGACCACACCGACCATGATCGCCATTGGATGCGCGTCGTGGCGGAAGCCGTCGAAGAAGCGGCGCACGGCCTCGTGCAGCATCGAGTGCTCCTTGATGATGCGCGAGAAGTCGTGCAGGTCGTCGGCGGCAGGCAGGTCGCCGTTCAGCAGCAGATAGCAGACCTCGAGATAGGTGCTTTCTTCCGCCAACTGTTCAATCGGGTAGCCGCGGTAGAGCAGGGTGCCCTCGTCGCCGTCGATGAAAGTGACGTCCGAACGACAGCTGGCCGTGGACATGAACCCCGGGTCATAGGTGAAGTAGCCGAGCTCCTTGTACAGGGTGCGGACATCCAGGCAGTTCGGGCCGTGCGAGCCCTCCTGGATCGGCAGTTCGATGCTCTTGCCGGTGGTGTTGTCGGTCAGCGTGACGGTTTTGGTCATGAAACGGCCTCGTAGCGAAGGGGACGTCCGGATGCGGATTAGGTGAATGGTAAACCATCGACCGGCCCGCGGCAGAGGGGTCCGTGAAGTGTGTTGAGCCCGGAGGAAAAGGGCGATCGCGCTGGCCGCGCGAGGGCGTCAGGGCCCGGGGGTTCTGCGGCGCTGGCGCTTGTCGGCGTACATCGCGGCATCGGCGCTGGTCTGGGCCTCGGGCAGGGACCCGCTGACGGTGCGGCAGGCGTAACCGATGGAGGCCGACACACCGGCCTCCTGCAGCGCCGCACGCAGCCGGTGCGCGATCTCGGGGAGGTGGTCGGCCGGAGTCTCCGGCAGCAGCACGCCAAACTCGTCTCCACCCAGGCGGGCCACGATGTCGATTTCGCGACTGGCATCCCGCAGGGCCTGGCCAGCCGCCTTGATCAATCGGTCGCCGGCGTCATGGCCTTCCTGGTCGTTGACGATCTTCAGGTTGTCGAGGTCGATGGCGACGAGACCCGCCGGGAGGCTGTGATCCTGGCAGCGCTGTTCCTCGGCGCTCAACGCGAGTAGCCAGCCGCGCCGGTTGTAGGTGCCGGTAAGGGCGTCGTTGTAGGCCTCCAGTCGCAGGGCCTCGCGCTCGCGTTCAAGTTCGTCGATCTGGCGGCGCTGGCGGATCAGTGACTCGATGACGGTGACGGCGGCCTGGATCTGGTCGGATTGCGCTTCGATGTCGGCCGATATGGGCTCCGGATTCATCGCGCAAAGTACGCCATACATCTCGTATTCGTGGTCCTGTACCGGAAACCCGATGTAGCTGCCGATGGCGGGGGGATCGGGTTGTGCGGCGAGGGCTTCCTGGTAGGCGGGAACCTGTTGTACGTCCGGCGTGATTCGCGGGCCGCGTTCGGCGAGCATGCGGATGCAGAAGGAGTTGCTCCAGTCAAAGGCCGTGCCGGCCTGAATGCCGTAGCCGTGGTCGTCGGCGCGCACGACGATCTGCTCGTTGTCCTCGATGCGGGTCAGCATCCAGACGTCCAGGGGGGCGATCCGGTGGAGCAGTTTCAGGACGTGATCGACCCCGAGGTTGAACGGCGAGGGCGCGGTATCGGGGAGGTCGAAGATTCGGGCCATGGGACATTCCGTCGAGACGGTGGGACGGCGGTTCGCCGCGCAGGATGGGAAAAGTCTAGGAGATCGCGGGTCGCGCTGCCGGTCGCAGTTCGCGTTCCGCGCGCTTGAGGGCGTGTTCCAGGCTTCCAGCACCGGGTTCGCGCATGGCGTGGCCAATGGCCGCGGGGATGGCCTTTGCGGACAGGGCCTGGCGGATGTGTCGCGCCCGCGCCGCCAGGGGTTGCGCCCTCAGGTCGATCGCGAGCAGGCCGAAGCGGGTGCCACCGAGTCGACCGATCAGATCGGTGGGGCCTGCCAGTCCCTGCAGGGCGAGAATCGCGCGAACCAGTTCGGTGTCATCCTGAATGCCAGTGCTGTCCACGCTCGAGTCCCCGGGGAAGAGATCGAACAGGATGATGCCGGCGGGTTGGCCGCTCTGCTGGCAGCGGGTCTCCTCCGCGTCCAGCGCGAGCTCCCAGCCGTGGCGGTTGAGCACGCCGGTCAGGGGATCACCGTGGGCGGCCAGGGCAGCGTGCTGCCGCAGCCGGTCCAGCCCCTCGGCGCGCTGGCTGAGGCGCAGCAGGTGCCCCAGCGATCCTGCCAGGGCACGAACGACCGGCTCATGGTGTTCGATGGCGGAGTCCATGGGGTCAGGATGCAACCCGCAAAGCGTGCCGAAGAGTTCGCCATCGGCATCGTATAGCGGGAACCCGATGTAGCAGCCAATCGTTGCGACGTCATTGATCGGGGCACTGGCGTAGGCTGGAACCGTGCGTGCGTCCGCGGCGATGTTCGGTCCGTCTCCGGCGTTCATGTGCACGCAGTAGGAGTGCTGCCAGCTGAATGCGGCCCCGGGGCGGATGCGCGGCGCGTGGCCGTGGGTGTGCAATACCACCCAGTCGTCGGACTCGACCCGCGTGAGCATCCACATGTCCAGTGGGATCAACGCCTGCAGGGCGCTCAGCGTGGCATCGACGGCTCCGGAGAAGTCGTCGGCCAGTGCGGTAGCAAGGGTGGCCCTGGGCATCGGAGGCTCAGCTCGGTTTGGTCGAGCCTGTCATCCTACAGGCGCGGGAGTTCCGGGTGCGACAGCTGCCCACCGTGGACGTGCTGGCGCCCGAACTCGGCGCAGCGGGCGAGCGTGGGGATGGCCTTGCCGGGGTTGAGTAGCCCCAGCGGGTCGAACGCGCGGCGTAGGTGGTGAAACTGCTCCAGTTCCGGCGCGGCGAACTGCACGCACATGCCGTCCAGTTTTTCCACGCCTACGCCGTGTTCCCCGGTGACGGTGCCACCCACCTCGACACAGAGTTCGAGGATCTGCTGGCCGAAGGCCTCCGCGGTTTCCAGTTGCCCGGGCTGGTTGGCGTCGTAGAGGATCAGGGGATGCAGATTGCCGTCACCGGCGTGGAACACGTTGCATACGCCGAGGCCAACCTCGCGCGACAGGGTGTTGATCCGTTCCAGCACCGTCCCGATCTGGTGGCGCGGGATGGTCCCGTCCATGCAGTAGTAGTCTGGCGAGATGCGCCCGGCGGCAGGGAACGCGGCCTTGCGCCCGGCCCAGAACAATGCGCGTTCGGCGTCGTCGCGGGCGGTGTGCACCTCGGTGGCGCCCAGATCCAGGAGCTTCTGGCGTACCACCATGATGTCCTCGGAGACCTCGGCGTTGGTGCCGTCGAGCTCGCACAAGAGGATCGCGGCCGCCTCTACCGGGTAGCCGGCGTGGACGAAGTCCTCCGCAGCGCGGATGGCAGCGTTGTCCATCATTTCCAGCCCGGCGGGAATCAGTCCGGCGGCGATGATGCCTGCCACTGCGCGTCCGGCGGCCTCGGCCTGGTCAAAGCTGGCCAGCAGGACCTGGGTGCGCTCGGGGCGGGGCAGCAGGCGCACGGTGACTTCGGTGACGATGCCCAGCATGCCCTCCGAGCCAACCATGAAGGCGAGCAGGTCCAGTCCGGCACTATCCAGCGTCTTGCCGCCGAGGCGGATGATCTCACCCTCCAGGGTGACCAGTTCCAGCCCGATCACGTTGTGCACGGTAAGTCCGTACTTCAGGCAATGGACGCCTCCCGCGTTCTCGGCAACGTTGCCGCCGATGGAGCAGGCGATCTGCGAGGAGGGGTCGGGCGCATAGTAGAGTCCTTGCGGGGCTGCCGCCTCGGAGATCGCGAGATTGCGCACGCCGGGCTGGACGACCGCGCAGCGGTTGTCGGCATCGATCTCCAGGATGCGATTGAAGCGCGCCAGGGACAGCAGCAGCCCAGTCTCGCTGGGCAGGGCGCCGCCGGACAGCCCGGTGCCAGCCCCGCGCGGCACAATCGGGACCCCGTGCTCGCGGCACAGCCGCAGGCAGGTCAGCAGTTCCTCGTGGGTCCGTGGCAGGGCCACGGCCCCGGGGATCTGGCGGTAGGCGGAGAGGCCGTCGCACTCGTAGGCTCGGCGTTCCGCGGCCTCGACCACCAGGGCGTCCGAGGGCAGCTCGGTGGTCAGAGCCTCAATGACCGCGGCCAGCGCCTGTGCGGCGGCCGCGGTCGGCGGTGTGGAGGGATGGGCGCTCATGGCCTCGATGGTAGGGGTCTGCTGGGTCCGTGCGAGGTGATCGCATAAACTGTGGGTCTTTTCCGCAAGCGGGACGTGATGATGGGCATTGGGCTGGGGTCGTATCTGGCAGTGGCGGCAGGCGGTGCGCTGGGCTCGGCACTGCGGCTGGGGATGCAGGAGTGGATGGTGGCGCACTTCGGGCGTGCCTTCCCCTGGGGCACTTTGAGTATCAACATCCTCGGCTCGTTCCTGATCGGTGTGCTGGCTGTGGTGCTGGTGGAGCGCCTGGAACTGCACCCTGCCTGGCGCTTGTTGCTGGTCGTCGGGGTGCTGGGTGGCTTTACGACGTTCTCCACCTTCTCCCTGGAAGTCGTTCACATGGTGGATGTAGGCGCCTGGGCGCGTGCACTGGGCTACATGCTCGCGAGCCTGATGGTCTGCGTGCTGGCTGCGGCAGCCGGGCTCCACGGAACTCGATTCCTGCTGGGGGTCGGGCCGGTCGCCTCGTGAGGGTATTGGCCGCGACCGTGGACGCCACGGGGCGGCAACCGTAGACTTCCCCGTCGTTCTTTCCACCCCTTGCCGGAAATCCGTCATGCTTGATATCCACAGCCTGCGCCAGGACCTGGATGCGACTGCCACCGCTCTGGAACGCCGTGGCTATACCCTGGACCGCGAACGCTTCAAGGCCCTGGAGGCCCGGCGCAAGGCGTTGCAGATGCGCACCCAGGAGCTGCAGGCCGACCGCAACACCCGCTCCAAGGGTATCGGGCAGGCGAAGGCGCGGGGCGAGGACATCGAGCCGCTGAAGGCCGAGGTCGGGCGTCTGGGCGACGAGCTCAAGCAGTGCGAGACCGATCTGCACGGGGTCCAGCAGGAGCTGGATGCGATGCTGATGCAGCTCCCGAATCTGCCGCAGGCGGACGTGCCCGACGGACTGGACGAAAAAGACAACGTCGAGGTCCGCCGCGAGGGGATCCCGCGGACCTTCGATTTCACGCCGCGCGATCACGTGGACCTGGGCCTGCCCGGTGGCTGGCTGGACTTCGAGGCCGCGGTGCGGGTGGCCGGTTCGCGTTTCGTGGTGATGCGCGGTCAGATGGCGCGCCTGCACCGGGCACTGACCCAGTTCATGCTGGATCTGCACACTGGCGAGCATGGTTACCAGGAGACCTACGTCCCCTACCTGGCCAATCCCGAGTCGCTGGAAGGGACGGGGCAGTTGCCGAAGTTCGACGATGACTTGTTCTCGGTCGACTGTGACCAGCGCTACCGTCTGATCCCCACCGCCGAGGTCACCCTGACCAACCTGGTGCGCGAGCAGATCCTCGATGCCGAGGCCTTGCCGCTGAAGATGGTGGCCCACACCCCGTGTTTTCGTTCCGAGGCGGGCAGCTATGGGCGCGACGTGCGCGGCCTGATCCGGCAGCACCAGTTCGAGAAGGTGGAGCTGGTGCAGATCGTGCAGCCGGAGAGCTCGGATGCCGCGCTGGAGGAACTCCTGGGGCATGCCGAGCGGGTCTTGCAGGCGCTGGAACTGCCGTACCGCGTGATGCTCTTGAGCGCCGGGGACATGGGCTTTGCCGCGGCGCGCACCTATGACCTGGAAGTCTGGCTGCCGGCCCAGGATGCCTACCGCGAGATCTCCTCGTGCTCCAACTTCCAGGCCTTCCAGGCGCGCCGCATGCAGGCGCGCTTCCGACCGAAGGCGGGCGAACGCCCGGAGCTGGTGCATACCATCAACGGCTCCGGGGTTGCGGTCGGTCGGGCCCTGGTCGCATTGCTGGAGAATCACCAGCAGGCGGACGGCTCGATCCGCATCCCGGAAAAACTGCGCCCGTATCTCGGGGGAACCTCGGTGATGGAGCCACCGTCCGAATAGGAGATCCACCGGGAGTCTTCTCGACGTGAATAACGCCCTTGGCAGGAAGAGTTGGTTTGGTTGGCTGGCGAGCGTCTCGCTGGTTGGCATGGTGGTGTTGTTCGCAACCGCCTCTGTGGCGGACGAATCCGTCGAATCCGACGAGGGGATCGTGTTCGATGACACCCCGCGCCCGATTGGGCTGCATACGCCCGACTGGTTCGAGCTGAGCTTCCTCGACCTGCGCGAGGACCTGGAAGACGCGGTGGAGCAGGGAAAGATGGGGCTGGCCATCTACTTCGGCATGGATGACTGCCCCTATTGCGAGGCGCTGTTCGACAAGAACTTCGCACAGGACGATATCCGCGAGTACCTGGCGTCACACTTCAACGTGGTGGCCATCGACGCGCTGGGCACGCGTGAAGTCACGGACATGGACGGCGAGACCTGGCTTGAACGGCGCTACGCCGCCGAACAACGGCTGAATTTTACGCCCTCGATTGCCTTTTACGACGAGGACGGCGAGCGCATCCATCAGATGCGCGGTTACTACCCGCCATACCGGTTCCGCGCGCTGCTGGAATACGTGATTGACCGGCATGACCGCGAGGAGAGTTTTCGCGACTATCTGGAGCGTGCCGACCCACCGCCAAAGTTCGATCTCGACGACATCAACCAGCGGGAGTTCTTCATCAACCAGCCGTATGCGCTGGATCGGAGCCGGATCCCCGCTGAACGCCCACTGGTGGTGTTCTTTGAGCGCGAGGCCTGCCATGCCTGCGATATCATGCACTCCGAGCCGCTGCAGCAGGACGAAGTGCTGGAGCGCATCGCCCTGATGGATGCGGTGCAGCTGGATGCCGACGATGCCGATACGCCGGTGCTGACGCCGGGTGGCGACCGCACTAACGCGAAAGACTGGGCCGCGGAACTGGGTGTGCACTGGGCGCCCACGCTCATTTTCTTCGACGAGCGAGGCGAAGAGATTATCCGCATCGATTCGGTCGTCCACCAGAATCGGCTGCGCAACGTGCTGGACTTTGTCCTGACCCGTGGCTACGAGGATTATCCGACCTTTGAACGCTGGCGTGCCCAGCAGCCGCCGCGCCCCTGACCACGCCGCTGACTCAAGGAATCATCCCTTTGCATTTCGACCGTGACTTCGTAATCCGCAACCGTGAAGTGCTGGAAGGCATCGTTGCTCGTTCCCACCGCGTGGCGCTGGGAATCTTCGCGCTGACCTTCGGGGGCTACGGGGCGGCGGTATGGCTTTGGTTCCAGGACAACGTGTGGGCCGCCCTGGTGGTGGCGACGCTCAGCTACCTGGTGTTCCGCCAGTTCCGCATGCTGGCGCTGGGAGTCGCGCGCATGCCGCTGCGCGGCGATGCGGAGGCGGTGGAGGCGCTCAAGGCGATCGATATGGCGCTGGAACAGGACAAGCCCCACCCGGTACTGGCCGAGGTCGAGGCGCATCTGCGGGCGCTGGAAGAGGCGCCCGCAACGCAGGAGGAACGCGAGGCCGCGGGCCCAGACGATTCGAAGAAGGGTGCCGGCAAGGGCGACTGACAGCGACCTCTGGTCGCCGGATCAGAGCTCGACGGGTACGCCTAGTTTCTGCTCGATGACCCGCACCAGGGTCGCGTGCAGCTCTTCACCGTTGCGATCGTCGATCCAGGTGCCTTCCTCGTCGGAATAGCCGAAATGGGCCGGTCCTTCGGGCGAGGAGAGCCAGATCTGCTGTGCGGCCTCCTGGCGGTTCAGGATCAACTGGGCGCCATCGTCGAATTCGATCGTCATCACGCCGTCGATCAGGTCAATGTCCAGGTCGTCCAGCGCGCTTTGCTCGGTGAGGCGGGTCTGGATGTCGTCCAGGGTGTTTTCGGCGAATACGGCGAAGGAGGTCTGGCTCATGGGGATCTCGATACGGTCGGGAAGAGTAGGGTTGGCTGCGCCGCGATTATAGGTCAGCCGCGCCAGGCGGCAATGGCCAACCCGGCCCAGCCGAGGATAAACGCGGTGCCGCCCAGCGGTGCAATCGCGCCGAGGATACGGGGTGCGCCGAGTGCCAGGGCATACAGGCTCCCAGAGAACAGCAGGATGCCGATCACGAACGCCACAGCACTGGCAGCGGCCCAGCCGTTGGCCAGGTGGGCCCACAACGCCGCGACCAGCAGCAGGGCCAGGGCATGGATGAAGTGATATTGGACGCCGGTATGCCAGGTCGCGAGGGCCTGTTCCGTCAGGCGTTCCTGCAGGGCGTGGGCGCCGAAGGCGCCGAGGACGACGGCAATCCCTGCCAGCAGCGCAGCGATGATAACAAGGGGGCGAATCAGCGGTTCGCTGGCCCCCATCAGGCGTCGTCGCCCATCTCGCTGTCGATGTCCTGGCCGGCGACCCAGCCGTGCTCGCGGGCGCGCTCGATGGCTTCGTTATGGATGCGCTCATGGCGCTCGCGCAGCTCGGGCGGGAGGTTGCTGATGCGCAGGCTGTATTTGTCCCACTCGGCGTTGACCTGGTCATGCAGCATCTGGATGCGCGAGACATCCCAGCCATCGCAGGTTTCGTCCTCCGGGAGGATGCCGAATACCCAGGCATCGCGGATGAAATTGCCGATGGGGGTCATGCCGGCGTACATGTCGTTGTACAGGCCGACGTAGGTGCGACTGGAGCGTTTGGGTTCATTCATGCTGCATAGTCTAGGGAAATACTGATGAATGTACACACTCGCGTTGGCAGCCCAGGTTCTCCGAGACAAGGCGCGCCCCTTGCGGGTAGTGGCTCTACCCGCAAGGGGCGCAGCGCAGGATCGGGGAACCCGGGGTGTCATCCCCGTAAACCATTGAATGCAGGGGCTCGGCGGCTTTTGCGTGCGCCCAGTGTTGCGGCTCGCTTATGTAGCTCGGCTACACTTCGCTCACCGCGCCTTGTTCGCACGCAAAAGCGACTCGCGCGCGAGGGTGTACATTCATCAGTATTTCCCTCGGCGTGCGTCCGTCTCAGGCAAAGCGATTTCGACGAGTGGTCCGGGGGCTTCCGGACGTGAACAGGGATACCAGGTGCACGCAGCAAACGACTCGCTGACTCGGGTACGCATCCGCGCCCTGATCAAATTGATGGTTCTCGGGGCCGCCCTGCTGCTGGTTGGGGTGATGCTCCGGTACGCCTTTTCCGGACCGGGCGATACCCGTGGCGAGACGCTGCGGGTGGATCTTGCCGAGATTGCCCCGGGCGAGGCCCTGCGTGTGATTCACGGTAGCCGCCACGTGCTTGTGGTCCATCGCGATGCCGCGTGGCAGGCCGCCCTGGCAGGTGATGACGAGCTGGTCGACCCGGAGGCCCGCCGCGGCCAGCAACCGGACGGGCTGGATCGGCCATTGCGCAGCTTCCGGCCCGAGTGGCTGGTGGTGATCGGCGAAAGTGCGGATCTGGGTTGCGAGCTGGACCTGGTCCACCCGGACGAGGCCGACGGCTGGAGCGGTGGCTTTGTCGACCGCTGCCGGGGCGGACGTTACGACGGCGCCGGCCGCGTATATGCGGATCAATCGGCCCGGCGCAACCTGCCCATCCCCGACTATCGCTTCGCCGGGGATGACCAACTGATCCTGGGCAGGCCGTGAAGGTCACCTCCCAAGCGGCCCCGGCTCTTTCACAGGGCCCCAGAGGTGGCGTGGTTCCGGGAGGCGCCAACTCGGTATGCGGGTGTCTCTGCGGACGCGGAAAACCGCGTCCGGCCTGGACGGTCTGATTCAGCCGTCCTCCATCTTCGCGAGGGTGATGGCAGGGTAGAGGTCAAAGCGCACGCTCTTGCCCTTGATGCTCGCCTGGGGCGAGTCGGGACCGAGGGCGGGGGCATGCAGCGGGCGCTTGACGATGACGCGACGTTCCACGTTCTGGCGCAGGGTGGCCAGGGTTTGCTCTGCGTCGGGGTCGGCCGCCTCGGGCATCAGCGCCTGCATCAGCTGCATGTCCTTTTTCACCGCGGCCCGCTTGGCCCGTTCCGGGAACATGGGATCGAAGACCGCGGCCATTGCCGGGACGGCGAGATGCGCTGGATCGGCCTTCCCCTCGTGCAGGGTGATGCGGCCGATGATGGGCGCGAGTTCCGGGCTGGCCGCCGCGCGTTCCAGCGCGTCGGCGAGCAGGTGGTACACCACGGGATGCCGTTCCCAGGCCGTGACCCGGAAGCCGTGCGCGGCTAGCAGGAGGGTGTCGCGGCCCAGACCGGCGGAGGCATCCAGCACATGACCGTCACGCGGGAGCCTGCCCAAGGCGCGGATCAGGCCCTCGCGCTGGTGCCCGGCATGGGCGAGGCGATAGCCCTGGCGCCCGGCGGCAAAGTCCAGCTGGAGTCGCAGCGGCGGGTGTACGTCCTCGCGGATCAGTTCGAGCCCGCGGTCTCCCGTCTCCAGCACTAGCTCGGCGTCCCCGGCATGTGCATAGCCGCGCGCCGCCAAGGCCTGGCGCAGTGCGTTGGCGGCGGCTTCGTGGCCGGGGGCCGCGCGTACGGTGAGTGGCATGGGCGTCAGTAGTGCGGCGGCGGTGGTTCGGCGCCCTCCGGCCCGCCGCCGTGCTCCTCGAGGTCGCGCATGCGATCGCGCAGCCACTGGACCTGCTGACGCAGCTCGGCGTTGGTCTGTTGCAGCTCCAGTTGTACGCGGGCCTGCTCCTCCTGGGTGTATTCCTGATGGGCCAGGCGGATCTCCAGATCCTCGATGCGCTTTTGCAGGGCTTCCGAATCCATGTGGGTTACTCCACCAGGTTGCGCGGCTGGTCACTCGCGTAGCCGTGGATATTGGCCGTGACCTCGTCGATCACCCGCTGCCGGGCGGTTCGCGCGGCCCAGGCGGTGTGGGGCGTGAGGACGAGGTTGGGGATATCGTCGGCCAGCAGGGGGTGATCCGCCGGTGGGGGTTCCGGTTCCAGTACGTCGATGCCGGCGCCGCCGAGATGTCCGCTGCGCAGGTGCCTGGCCAGGGCCTCGGGATCGACCAGGCCACCCCGGGCCGTGTTCAGCAGCAGGCCCCCCGGACGTATCTGGCGCAGGGCGGCATCATCGATGAGGTGCCGGGTCGTCGCGGTCAGGGGGCAGTGCAGGCTGATGACGTCGCATTGTCCCAGCAACCGTTCCAGCGGCACGCGATCCTCTTGTGCTGCGCGGTCCGTTTTCAGGCTCTCGGCGACCAGCACCTCCATGCCAAAGGCCTCGGCGACGCGCGCGGTGGCCCGGCCCAGTACGCCCCAGCCGATGATGCCGAGGCGCATTCCGGCCACCGTGCCGATGGGGTGGTCGAGGAGACAGAACTGATCGGAGGCGCTCCAGCGACCGGCACGAATGTCCGCGCGGTAGGCGTCCAGTTGGGTGACCAGCGTCAGCAGCAGGGCGAAGACGTGCTGCACCACGGAGTCGGTGGCGTAGTCGCGCGCATTGCTGACGACGATACCCAGGCGACGGGCCGCCTCCACGTCGATATTGTTGGTTCCGGTGGCGGCGGCGCAGACGAGTCGCAGGCGGGGTGCGGCGGCCAGTACCTCTGCATCCAGCTCGACCTTGTTGGTGACGATCACCTCGGCATCGCCGATCCGGCCCAGCCGCTGATCTGCCTCGGTGTGCTCGTGGAAGGACCACTCGGGAAGGCTGGCCCGGAGTTCGGTCAGGTCAAGATCGTCGCGGTCGACCGTGGCGAGATCGAGAAAGACGCCGCGTTGAAGGTGGCTCATGATCGGCGTGTATCCGTATTCAATGAAGAGGGTGTCCAATGAAAAGGGCCCCGCTGTGCGGGGCCCTGGAACGCATTCCTGCTGTGCAGCGCGGAACCCTAGTTGTCGCCCATGAAGGCGTGGAACAGGTTCAGCAGGTGCAGGAACATCACATAGAGGTTCGCGTACAGCGAGACCGTCATCACGATGTAGTTGGCCTCGGGGTCGTGAATCATCCGGCTGGTGTCGAACAGGATGGCTGCCGACAGCAGCAGGACAACCGCGGCCGAGATGGCCAGCGACAGGGCCGGGATCGCCAGGAACAGGTTGGCGACGATGGCCAGCAGCGCGACGATCAGGCCGACGACCAGGAAGCCGCCGAGGAAGCTGAAGTCCTTCTTGGTGGCCAGGGCGTAGCCGGACAGCGTGACAAACGCGACCGCAGTGGCGGCGAAGGCGTTGCCGACGATCTGTGGCCCGTTCGGCAGACCCAGGTACATGCTCAGGATCGGGCCGAGGAAGAAGCCCAGCACGCCGGTGAAGGCGAAGGTCAGCACAATACCCAGCGCCGAGTTGCGCGCGGCATGGATGGCGAACGGGCCGCCGATCAGCACCCCCAGCATGATGATCCAGTGCACCGGCGGTGCGTTGACCGCCATGGCGATGAACGCGGTGATCGCGCTGAACGCCAGGGTGAGCGACAGCAGCATGTAGGTCTGCCGGATCACCTTGTTGGTGGAGATGGTCTCGCTGATGGAACCAGTGCTGGACGGATTGCGACTCGAGCGGACGATCTGGTCTCGGGACACGGGTCAACTCCTCATTGGATTCGAAACAAGCACAGTGTAGCGACAAGCGTTCCCGGTTGCAGCGTTTCCCTTGCGGTTTCAGGGCATGCGGGCCGATCACGCGGTGATCGGCCCGGCGCGGGTTACTTGATCGGCTCGCCGACCTTTTCCGAGATGGTCTTCACCGCATGGTCGGTGGACTTGAAGATGTTGTCCTTGCCGATGATGTCGTCCAGCCCCGTGCGCTGCATGACCTCCATGATCTGGGCCTTGACGCCGGCGAACACGAGCGTGATGCCGCGCGCCTTGAGGCGGTGGACCAGTTGATGGATGACCTCTTCGCCGGAGGCGTCGATCTCATTGATGCCCTTGCCGACGACGATCAGATATTTGGATTGTGGGTGGCGGGCCAGCAGGTCCAGTACGGCATCTTCGAAGTAGGGCACGTTGGCGAAGTACAACGACCCATCGAAGCGCATGATGCCGACCTTCTCGTTGGTCTCCAGGCCGTAGCGCTGGGCCTCGCGCAGGGTACCGTCCTCGTAGCGTGCCAGTTCCGAGACACGCGGCTTCATGGTCCGGTACAGATACAGCACGATGGCCAGACCGGCACCGGTGAGGATGCCGTAGTCCAGGTTCGGAGCCATTGCGAGGGTCGCAACGAAGGTCACGATCGCGGCAGCGCCATCGTGCTTGTTGGCCACCCAGGCGTGCTTGATGGCCTTGAAGTTCACGAGCCCGGCAACCGCCATCATGATGATGGCAGCGAGGACCGCCTGCGGCAGGTGATAGATCAGCGGCGTCAGGAACAGCAGGGCCAGGCCGATGAGTACCGCAGTAAAGACCGAAGAGAGGCCGGTCTTGGCGCCCGAATTCAGGTTGACCGCTGATCGCGAGAACGAGCCGCTGACCGGGTAGCCCTGGGTGAAGCCGCCGGCGATGTTCGCCAGACCCTGACCCATCAACTCCTTGCTGGGGTCCAGGCGCTGGCCGGTCCGTGCCGCCATGGCCTTGGCGATCGCGATGGCCTCGGTGAAGCCCACCAGCGCGATGACGAAGGCGGTGGTTAGCAGCGTGGTGAAGGTGCCAAAGGTGATATCCGGGATCGAGAACCCGGGGAGGCCCTGGGGCACATTGCCCACCACGGCGCCACCGCCATTCAGATGCACGGTATCTTCACCGACCCGTTCGATACGCCATGCGGCGCGATCGGCGCGTGCACGTTCGGCATCGGTCAGGTGATCGTCTGCAATGAACCGCGCAGGCTGGTCGTTCTCACCGGGGACGCGACGCAGCGTGATGTCGCGGATCTCCTCGCGCATGCCGGCAAGTTCGGGGCGCAGTTCATCGCGCTGCAGACGCAGCTGGTCGGCCTCGTGACGCAGGCGCACGGCCTCGGCGCCCTCCTGTTCCTGAAGCTCTGCTTCCAGCCGGCGGATCTGCTCGTCGAGATCGGCGAGGCGCCTGCCATCGCTCTCGATGGACTGCGCGAGAGTAAGAACCTGGGCCGGGGCGATCTGCTGAAGGGCCGTCTCGGCCTTCTGCTCGTAGCCGATTGCCCAGCTCACCAGGATCGCCACGACCACGGCGACCAGTACCCCCGGGATCTTCGGCACGAACCGTTTCATCAGCACCATCAGGCCAATGGCGCCGACGCCGAACGCCAGCGTGGGCCAGTGGACGCTACCCAATTCCGTCATCACGCCCCAGAGGCCCAGCATGAAGTGACCGCTGGTATCAATCGGGACGCCGAGGATCTTGTTCAGCTGCGACAGGGCGATGATGATGGCCGCGGCATTGGTGAAGCCGACGATGACCGGATGCGAGATAAAGCTGACCAGCGCGCCAAGCTTGAACAACCCCAGCATCAACTGGACCAGGCCCACGATGAATGCCAGGGCAATGGCCAGCATGACAAATTCGGAAGAGCCTTCGGCGGCCAGCGGTATCAGCGCCGAGGCGGTAAGTAGCGAGACCACGGCGACCGGGCCGGTGGCGAGCTGGTTCGATGAACCCCACAGCGCGGCGACCATGACGGGCAGCAGGGAGGCGTAAAGCCCGTACACCGGCGGCAGCCCGGCCAGCTGGGCATAGGCCATGGACTGCGGGATCAGGACCAGGGCGACCGAGATCCCGGCGATGAGGTCCGCGTTGAGGGTTTGCTTCGTCGGGCGCCAGCTGAGGAAGGGGAACACTCGCAGCAGAATCGAATTCATCGGGTCGCTCGCTTGGCCAGTTCGTGAGGGTTGACGACGGCCGGAACCGATGCAATGGGCCCAAGGGCAGTCCGGGCCGGGGCTTGCCAGGGCCGTCGTCACAATACTGGCAGCCGGTGCTGGGCCCGGTCGGATGCACGGGCGCAGTCGCGAAAGTAGCGCCAGATTATAGGCGGTCAGTCCATTTTCTTCTATCTAACTTGTTCTATATGACGCATACCATATCGGCTATGTATTGGGAGGAAGCTGCGAAGGGGATTCGTCTGGCGGAGCTGTGAGATGACTGCGGCACGGAGGCTGGAAATGGCGGAGAGGGAGGGATTACTCGGCGCGTTGCGCCTCGCCCTTCGGGTCGTCACCTGCGGTGACGCTCTGGCATCGCTGCGCGCTGCCAGTCAAACCATCGTTGTTGATTCCTCGAGTTCGAATCCCGATACCTCGGGGCCAGATATGCGAATGGGGCTCCCCGGCCCTTTGCTTATTTTGGCGGAGAGGGAGGGATTCGAACCCTCGAGGGGCTTTCACCCCTGCCGGTTTTCAAGACCGGTGCAATCGACCACTCTGCCACCTCTCCGAGGCTGGGCATTGTCTGGCAAGGGGGGCGGGCTGGCAACCGGGGGTGGCCCGTGTGGCCTCGCGGCCACGAGAGGGAGGGATAGATTCGGACCTGCGGTCCTCACCCTTCGGGCGTTGCCTGGCGGCAACGTCCTGCGGCGGCTGCGCCGCTTTGTCGAACCCTCGAGGGGCTTTCACCCCTGCCGGTTTTCAAGACCGGTGCAATCGACCACTCTGCCACCTCTCCGAGGCTGGGCATTGTCTGGCAAGGGGGACGGGCTGGCAACCGGGGGCGGCGCCGGCTCGCCCGGCGAAGGGGTCGATGTGAGCGGGATATTCGGCATGCAACGCTTGACGTTCGCTCGCTTGAACCCTAATCTTGTCCGCGCTCCGGGCGGTTAGCTCAGCGGTAGAGCACTGCCTTCACACGGCAGGGGTCACTAGTTCGAACCTAGTACCGCCCACCAGCTTTGGATAACAAGAAAGCGGCCTCGGGAAACCGGGCCGCTTTTTTTGTGTCTGTGAGACGGTCGCATGTGACATGAGAGACGCTTGCGGAATCTGGCGGAGCGGGAGCGATTACTCGGCGTGTTGCGCCTCGCCCTTCGGGTTGTCGCCTGCGGTGACGTGCTGGTATCGCTGCGCACTGCCAGTTGAACCATTGTTTTTGATTCCTCGGATTCGAACCCCGAAACCGCAGAGGCCAGACATGCGAAAGGGGCCGCTCGGGCCCCCTTGCTTGAATCTGGCGGAGAGGGAGGGATTACTCGGCACTGCGTGCCTCGCCCTTCGGGCCGCCTTCGCTACGCTGCGGCGTTCCGGTGCCGCTACGCGCCACCGGTCGAACCATCTGTTCTGATTCCTCGGGTTCGAATCCCGATACCCTGGGGGCCAGACGTGCAAAAGGGGCCACTGGGGCCCCCTTGCTTGAATCTGGCGGAGAGGGAGGGATTCGAACCCTCGGTACTCGCGAGAGTACAACGGTTTTCGAGACCGCCCCGTTCGACCACTCCGGCACCTCTCCGAATCTTCTTGTCATGCGGGGTCGAACCGCCACGACGGAGCGAATCCTAGCAGATTCGGTTGGCCGAGCGGTAGCCGGGCCGGGGAAGCGCGGATCAGCGTCTCTCTAAGGCATCAGGCGGGTGATTTCCCAGTCGCTGCCCGCGCGGTGGTATTGGAACCGGTCGTGCAGCCGATTGGGGCGGCCCTGCCAGAATTCGAACAGTTCGGGGTGCAGGCGATAGCCGATCCATGCGGCGTCGCGCGGAATGTCGCCTTCCGGGTATTGCTGCTCCAGCGAGCGCACGCGCTGCTCGAGTTCCTCGCGGTCTGCGACTGGGTGGCTCTGGGTCGAGGCCGCCGCGGCAATCTGGCTTCCGCGCGGGCGCTGATGGAAGTAGGTATCGGCCAGGTCGCCCGGGAGGGCGGTGACCGGGCCTTCGACCCGGATCTGGCGCTCGGTCTCGGGCCAGTAGAACAACAGGGCGGCCCGCGGGTTTTCACTCAGGTCCTGGCCCTTGCGGCTGCGCGAGTCGGTGTACCAGGCCAGGCCCTCGGGATCGACGTGCTTGAGCAGAACGGTGCGAGCGGAGGGCTGGCCGTCGGCGTCGGCGGTGGCCAGGATCATGGCGGTGGGGTCCGGGTTGCCGGCTTCGCGGGCGGCCTCGAGCCAGTCATTCAGCAGGCTGAGCGGGTTTTGGTGCAGGTCGCCGCGGCGAAGTTCGGCGCGGGTGTAATCGCGGCGGGTATGGCGGTGGTCGGCGGTGCTCATGATGTTCCCCGGGGCTGGATGCGATGACGTCATCATACGGCGCCGGCGAGGATTCGGAAATTTGTGCGACTTTCGCTGTCACAGATGAGGACGATTCAAACCGAGCGCAAGGAGCATCCGATGGCTGAACCGATTATCGCCGCAGTGGAACCCCGAGGAGTGGAACTGAAAAAGGGCGAGGAGTATGCGTTCTGTCGCTGCGGGCGCTCGAAGGATCAGCCTTTCTGCGATGGGTCGCACGAGGGTTCCGGCATCGAGCCGCTGGTTTTCACGGCGGAAGAGGACGGCGAGGCGTACCTGTGTCAGTGCAAGCAATCCGGCAATCTGCCGTACTGCGACGGGACGCATGCGCAGTTCGATCAGGACGCGGTGGGGCAGCCAGCAAGCGCGGCGGAAGGGGATTCCGAGGCATCGGATCAGGGCGATCAGGCCCCGAGCCCCCGTAACAGCGCGGTTGAACCGCATGTCGAGTGGATTCACGCCCTGGCCCGCGATGGCTTGGAGGGTGTGGGCCGCCATGGCACAACGGTGGCCATGGGTGTCCCGCGCGATCGATTGCCCGCGTGGGACGGGCTGCAGCTCCTGGCGGCGCAACTGGCCACACGCCCGCTCGACGAAGATGCCGACGTGGGCACCTCGCTGGTGATCGGGCCCGAGGCGAAGCGCCCGCTGGAACTGGCGATTCCGCTGCTGGTGTCGGACATGAGCTTTGGTGCGCTTTCGCGCGAGGCAAAGATCGCCCTGGCGCGCGGGGCCGAGCGGGCCGGGACCGGTATCTGCTCCGGCGAGGGGGGCATGCTGGACGCCGAGCAGGCAGAGAATTCGCGCTACCTGTTCGAGTTGGGACCGGCGCGGTTTGGCTATTCGGACGAGGTTCTGGACAAGATTCAGGCGTTTCACTTCAAGGCCGGGCAAGCAGCGAAGACCGGGGTGGGTGGGGTTCTTCCGGGCAGCAAGGTAAGTGACGAGATTGCGCGGGTGCGTGGGATCGAGGCGGGGCAGGATGCCCATTCACCCGCTGCCAATGCCGATCTGCAAAGTCCGGACGATTTCCGCCGGTTTGCCGACGCGGTGCGCGAGAAGACCGGTGGCGTGCCGGTCGGATTCAAGCTGTCGGCCAACCACATTGAGGCGGACCTGGCCTTTGCCCTGGAGGCTGGCGCCGACTACCTGATCCTGGATGGCCGAGGTGGTGGTACGGGCGCCGCCCCGGCCCTGCTGCGCGATCACATCAGCGTGCCTACCATCCCGGCGCTGGCACGGGCGCGGCGCTTTCTCGATGCCAACGGCGCCACTGGACGGGTGACGCTGCTGGTTACCGGTGGGCTGCGTACGCCCGCGGACTTCGTGAAGGCCCTGGCGCTCGGCGCGGATGGTATTGCCCTCGCCAATTCGGCGATCCAGGCCGTGGGCTGCGTGAGTGCGCGGATGTGCCACACCAATCAGTGCCCCAGTGGTGTAGCGACCCAGGACCCGAAACTGCGCAGCCGGCTGGACCCGCAGGAGGGGAGCGAACGCCTGGCGCGGTTCCTGAGCGGTTCAACGGAACTCATGCAGGTCCTGGCGCGGGCCTGCGGACACGCGCACCTTGAGGACTTTGGGCCGAATGATCTGACCACCTTCGACCGCGATCTGGCGCGTCTTGCGGGGCTCCAATATGCTGGGGTCCTGGAGGACCGCTAGGGAAACACGGATCCAATCGCCTGTTCGATCCCGAGCCGTTATTGTCATATCGGGCAGCTAGGTTTTCCGACGCGCCGGGCGGGTTGATGACACGATTGCTGCCCGTTTCTCGCCGCGGATAGGAAATGACGCCCCCGAATGTGGAAAGCAGTTATCGACGTTGTTCTGCCGACGCGTCGTTTCTTGCACGTTTCCGCTTGGCACTGCGTGCAGCCGATGGGCAGGTCTCCGGAATCTTCGATCCGTTGAGTGCCCGACAGCAGGATTCGATCCGTTGAGTGCCCGACAGCAGGAAGTGATGCTGGACGCCTCGATCCGGGCTGCACTGGATTTTTCCTCTGGCGACCCGCAGGGCGCATCGAGGGTCAGCGAGATGATTCATGTGCACGGGCGGCAGGGGCGGGTGCCGGTTCCGCCGGCCCTGTACCCGGTATGGCTGGAGTCGGTGATACAGGCCGTTCGCGAAACCGATCCGCACTGGAGCGACGCCCTCGAGAGGCGCTGGCGAGCCCAGCTGATGCCGGCGGTGGACATGTTCGTGGAGCTGTACCTGAGCGCCTGAGGGCGATGTCTGGCAGCGCGGACCACGCGGGACACATGCCCCGTTTGACCTGGATCAGCATGTCGTTGGAGCGATCCCGGTAGCCTGGGTTTTTATCTTCAGAAGGGATGGTGATGAGTTATTCCGATGTCCATCAGAGCTACGGGCGTTGTCGGCGGGCCGGCAACTTCGTGGATCGCTTCTACGAACGCTTTCTTGCCGCCGACGAGCGGGTGGCCCAGGCGTTCACGACCACCAACTGGTCACAGCAGAAGCGGGCCCTCGGGCAGGCAGTCTCCACTGCGATCAGTTACGCCGAGGGCGAGAGCTTCGTGGCACCGACCATGGAGAAGATGGCCGAGGTGCATAGCCGTCATGGGCGCGTACCGGTCGCGCCGGAGCTGTACGGGGTGTGGCTGAACTGCATGGTGGAGACGGCCCGCGAGGTGGATCCGCGCTGGGACGAGTCCCTGGCGCAGCGCTGGCGCGGCGCGCTGAGTCCGGCGATCGATCTGTTTATCGAGCGCTACTGACGCGAGCCGGGTCGTTTCCGGCGCCCCGATCAACCACTGCGAAGTCCCGCCCGCGGGCGTGCCCTGTTGATCTTGGGGCGCCCCCGGCGTGTAATGCGCGCATTTCCTGTTGCCGGCGTCCGCCGGAAGAAGCCTGGTCATGTCCGCAGCACCCGATTCCCTGTTTGTCCGCAAGCCCTACTGGGCCAAGCGCTTCGGCACGGCGCCGTTTTTGCCGACCACGCGCGAGGAGATGGACGACCTCGGCTGGGACAGCTGCGACATCGTGCTTGTGACCGGCGATGCCTACGTGGACCACCCCAGCTTCGGCATGGCGATCATCGGCCGGTTGCTGGAGGCGCAGGGGTTTCGCGTGGGGATCCTTGCCCAGCCGGACTGGACCTCGGCCGAGCCGTTCCGGGCCCTGGGGCGACCCAACCTGTTCTTCGGCGTGACCGCCGGGAACATGGACTCGATGGTCAACCACTACACCGCGGAGCGGAAGATCCGCTCCAACGATGCCTATACCCCGGGCGACGTGCACGGCAAGCGCCCGGACCGGGCGGTGATCGTCTACGCCCAGCGCGCCCGTGAGGCCTACAAGGATGTGCCGGTCGTGGCCGGCGGGATCGAGGCCAGCCTGCGGCGGATTGCGCACTACGACTACTGGCAGGACAAGGTGCGCCGTTCCGTCTTGCTGGATTCGCGCGCCGACATCCTGCTGTTCGGCAATGCCGAGCGCGCCCTGGTGGAACTCGCCCATCGCGTCGCGGCGGGCGAGCACCCGCGCGAGATCACGGACCTGCGCGGGACGGCCCTGCTGCGGGATGCCGTGCCCGCCGGCTACGTCGAGCTGGATTCCAGCGAGGTTGATACCCCCGGACCGGTGGATGCCAACCCCGACCCCTACGCCATGGTCTCGCCCGAGACCTGCGCCGATGCCGAGGCACAGGATGCGCAGGGGGCAGAAGCGGAGGCGGGTGCGAAGGTCGTGCGTTTTCACAGGGATATCCCGCGCGGCACCCCGCGCGACCAAACGGTCATCCGTATTCCGGCCTTCGAGCAGGTAAAGGGCGACGCGGTGCTCTATGCACATGCCTCGCGGGTGCTGCACCTGGAGACCAACCCGGGCAACGCCCGTGCGATTGTGCAGCGCCACGGGGACAAGGAGGTCTGGCTCAACCCGCCGCCGATCCCGCTGTCGACACCCGAGATGGACGCGGTGTTCGATCTGCCCTATGCGCGGGCTCCTCATCCGTCCTATGGAGATGCGCGCATCCCGGCCTGGGAGATGATCCGCTTCTCGGTGAACATCATGCGCGGCTGCTTCGGCGGCTGTACGTTCTGTTCCATCACCGAACACGAAGGGCGGATCATCCAGAGCCGCTCCGAGGACAGCGTCCTGCGCGAGATCGAGGAGATCCGCGACAAGGTGGATGGGTTCACCGGCGTGATCTCGGACCTGGGCGGCCCGACCGCCAATATGTACCGCCTGGCCTGCAAGGACCCGAAGATCGAGCAGAGCTGTCGGCGACTGTCCTGCGTGTACCCGGGCATTTGCAGCAACCTGGATACCGACCACGCGCCGCTTATCCGCCTGTACCGCAAGGCGCGAGCGCTGCCGGGCATCAAGAAGATCCTGATCGCCTCCGGGCTGCGTTACGACTTGGCGATCGAGTCACCGGAGTATGTGAAAGAACTGGTGACCCACCATGTGGGTGGCTACTTGAAAATTGCGCCGGAACATACGGAAACAGGGCCACTTTCCCGCATGATGAAGCCGGGCATGGGGACCTATGACCGGTTCAAGGCCATGTTCGAGAAATACTCGAAGGCGGCCGGGAAGGAGCAGTACCTGATCCCGTATTTCATCGCCGCGCATCCCGGCACCACCGACCAGGACATGCTGCAGCTTGCGCTCTGGCTGAAGCGCAACGACTTCCGCGCCGATCAGGTGCAGGCGTTTCTGCCGAGTCCCATGGCCCTGGCCACTGCCATGTGGCATTCCGGGCGTGACCCGCTGCGCGGCATCCGGCGCACGACCAGCGAACGCGTCCCCGTGCCTCGCGGGTCGCGCGCGCGGCGTCTGCACAAGGCGTTCCTGCGTTATCACGATCCGAACAACTGGCCGCTACTGCGCGATGCCCTGCAACGGATGGGGCGTGCGGACCTGATCGGCAATGGCAAGCATCACCTGGTGCCGACCTGGCAGCCGGCCGGGACCGGTCAGGGTATGGCACGGCCGTCTACGGGGGGTCGGATCACCCGCGGTGGCAAGGCGCTGAAAAAGCGTGGCCAGACCTTCCAGACGCAGCACAACGGCGTCGAGGCCGCCGCGCGCCCCGGTGGCAAGCCAGCGCCAGCGGGCAAGGCCGGGGCACGTACTGCCGCGCCCAAGGGTGGCAAGTCGCGCGCGGGTGGCGGGAAGGTACGCAAAGGGCGCCCGGCTGGAAAACGGCCGCGCGCCTGACATCCCGGTGGTTCAGGAGGCCGGGTCGGGGACCGGGACCTGGCCTTCCAGGCTGATGTTCAGACCGGTGGTGGTGCGGTCGCCGGGGTCCAGGAAGTACAGGTAGGGACCGACCACGGCCTCGGGCTCGGGCAGGAGGTCGGGGTTTTCCCCCGGATAATGCCCGGCGCGGAAGCGGGTGCGCACGGGGCCGGTGTCGATACCGTTCACGTGCAGGAAGCGTGGTTCGTTGCGATGCTCGTGCGACAGGATGTCGATCAGGCCGTCCTGGGCCGCCTTGGCCATGCCGAAGGCGCCCCAGAAGGCCTTGCGGGCGTTCTGGGTGGACACGACCAGGCTTCCGGTGGGGCTGGCCTCCAGCAGCGGCAGGACGGCCTGCGTGAGGAAGAACGGGCCGTGCAGGTTACTGTTGATGACCTTGAACCACAGCTCCGGGTCGTAGTTCTTCATCGGCATCAGGGCGCCGGCCCAGCCCGCGTTCAGTACCAGCCCGTCGAGGCGGCCGAGGGAGTCGCGGATGTTCTCCGCCAGGTCACCATAGTCCTTGACCGTCGCGCCTTCGAGATTCAGTGGGTAGATTGCGGGCTGCGGGTGACCGGCCTGTTCGATCCGGTCATAGACCGCTTCGAGGCCCTTCAGGTCCTTGTCCAGCAGGACCACGATCGCGCCGGCCGCGGCACAGGCCTCGGCAACCGCGCGGCCGATGCCGTCGGCGGCCCCGGTGACCAGGATCACGCGTTCATCGAAGGCGCCGGGTTCGGGGCGGTAGGCGAGCAGGCGGGGAATATCGAGATCGGTCAAGGATGGTCCTCCAGGTACAGGTGCGCCGATTCTAGTCCAGATTGTACGGCCGCTTCGAGCGTGGACGGCAGTGCAGGCGTCAGGTAATCCCCGGCCAGATAACACCCCGGCCAGGGCGTGCGGGCCGGCGGGCGACGTGCATCCAGACCGGCTTGCGCGTCCAGCGTCGCGCGGCGTTCGCAAATACTGTGGCCGGTCTCAGGTTCGCCCAGTTCGGGGAAGGTTTGGGACAGGGAGCGGGCGACGGTGCGCCATCGTGCATCCGCCGTCAACGGTTCGAGGTCGTCGGCCGCGGAGATCACGACCGCCAGCCAGTGTGGCGCCCCGGTGACATGCCGCGCGATCAGCCATTGGCCATGCTGGTCCAGCAGCCCCTGTAGTGGGGGAAGATCATCAAGGCGCCGCGCATAGCGCAGGTAGACGGTGCAGATGCTGCGGGCGCCCATGCCATTCAGGCCCTGGTGCGTGGCCTCCCAGCCGGTTTCGTGTGGCAGCAGGGCAGCGGCGGCGGCTGGAGGGGCGGCCAGGATCACGCCGCGCGCCGGGCTCGCCACGCCCTGGCGGTCGCGCAGGCGGTAGGGGGCGGCGTCGTGGGTCGTGCTGCGCTCAATGGCGGTGATGCGGCGGCCGAGATCCACTCTGGCGCCACGCTCCCGGAGTTCCTGTACGGCCGGTTCCGGGAACAGCTCGCCGAGGGGCCGCGCGGGGACGAGAAGGCGCGCGGCTTCCGGGCCATGGTTGAGTGCCAGGCGCAGGACGTTCTGGAAGATGCGGGCCGAGGCGGTTCGGGTCGGGGTGTTCATCACCGCCAGGCACAACGGGTCCCACAGGCTGCGGATGAGGGCGTCGGGTTGACGGCGCTGGCGTAGCCAGTCGAGGACGGGGAGATCGTCGCGCAGGGGCCGGTGCAACATGGCGGCGGCGCCGGACAGGGCACGCAGGCGTGTACCAAGGGAGTGCTTCGCAAGCGCCCGGTAAAGGGCGGCGGCCAGGGCGGGCAACCGGGGCGTGCGCGGTTCCAGTAGCAACGCCGGGGTCTGCGGACGGCCGGTGGGCTCGAACATGCGCAGGCCGAAGGGCAGGGCATGGAACGCCTGCTCGGGGTCGATGCCGACCGAACGGATCTGCTGCAGGGTCTGCTGGCAGGCCCCGACCAGGATGTGCTGACCGTTGTCGAGCGGCGTTGCGTCCAGGTCGAGGTTGCGGGCACGGCCACCGGGGGTCTTGCCGGCCTCGATCAGGTGCACGGGGTGCCCGGCGCGTGCAAGCGCCAGCGCAGCGGTCAGGCCGGCCCAGCCCGCGCCGACCACGACCGCCGGGGCCGGGGGGGAGCTGGAGGTCATGGCATTAGGCTGCGCGTCGGCGTTGTTCGCGCTTCAGGCGGCGCGCGGTGCGCCACGCGATCCACAGCTTGCGGATCGGGGTCAGGCGTACGCGGTGTTCCAGCACGCGATAGCCATCGTCCGCGATCTCGTCGAGCAGGGTGCGGTAGATGGCCGCCATGATCAGGCCGGGGCGCTGGGCGTAGCGGTCGGCGTCCGGGAGGTGTTCCTCGGCGCGTTCGTAGTAGCGTCGCGCCCGTTCCGCCTGCTCCGCGAACAGGGCGCGGTGGCGGTCGTCGGTGATGTTGATCTGGAATTCCTCCGGCTTGACCCCGTGCTTGCTGAGCTCGTCCATGGGGATGTACACGCGGCCGCGCATGGCGTCCTCGTGCACGTCGCGCAGGATGTTGGTGAGCTGCAACGCCATGCCGAGGTCGTGGGCGTACTTGAGAGTGCGCCGATCGGTGTAGCCGAAGATGTGAGCGGACAGGATGCCCACGACGCTGGCCGCGCGGTAGCAGTACAGCGACAGCGTGGTGAAGTCCGGGTAGCTGTCGTAGTCCAGGTCCATCTGCATGCCGTCGATGATTTCGTCGAAGTACTCGCGCCCGAGGTCGAAGGCGGCGATGTGCGGCTGCAGTGCCTGGGTGATGGGGTGGCGGGGTTCGCCGGCGAACAGGCGTTCGATCTCCTGGCGCCACCAGTCGAGCTTGGTGCGCGCAATGCTCTCCTCGCTGACCTCGTCGACGATGTCGTCGACTTCCCGGCAGAAGGCGTACAGCGCCGTGATGGCGCGACGGCGATCCGGTTCCAGAAAGCGGAACGCGTAGTAGAAGCTGGAGCCGCTTTGCGCGGCCTTCTCCTCGCAATACTCGTCGGGGGACATGCGCTCTCGCGTGGCGGGTGTCGAACAGGGAGGAGAAGGCTAGCACAGTCAGCACAGAGGGCGGGAGAGGGCGCCCTGAAGGCGGATTGTTGACCTGTATCAAGCTCGGGCCCGGCGTGCGTCCGTAGTCTGCAGAACCAAGGTCGCGAGTGCGCGGCGACGGCTGTGGAGCTGCCAATGGAACAACGCCTGGTGTTTGACCCCGATATCTTGCGCCGCTACGACGTGAGCGGGCCGCGGTACACGTCGTATCCCACCGCGCCACAGTTTCACGAGGGCTTTGACGACCGCGCCTATGCCGAGGCGGCGCAGGCCACCAACGGGGCGGACCCGGCGCGGCCGCTGTCGCTGTATGTGCATGTGCCGTTCTGCGACACGGTGTGCTTCTACTGTGCCTGCAACAAGGTCATCACTGGAAATTACCAGCGCGCCCAACGCTACCTGCAGTATCTGGAGCGCGAGGCTGAACTGCAGGGCGAGCTGTTCGACCGGGAGCGAACCGTCGGGCAGCTGCACTTCGGGGGTGGCACGCCGACCTATCTTGGTGATGAAGACCTGCGCCGGGTGATGGCGACGCTGGGGAGGCACTTCCGCCTGGACGAAAGTGAGGCGCGCGAGTTCTCCATCGAGATTGATCCGCGCGCGGTGCGGCCCGGGACCATCCCGCTGCTGGGCGAGCTGGGTTTTAACCGGATCAGCCTCGGGGTGCAGGACTTCGACCCGGACGTGCAGCGGGCGGTGAACCGCATCCAGCCTTTCGAGGTGACCGCGCGGGCGGTGGAGCAGGCGCGGGCCAACGGCTTCGAATCCACCAACCTGGACCTGATCTACGGCCTTCCCTTGCAGACGGTGGAGAGCTATACCGCCACTCTGGAACGCGCGCTGGAGCTGCGCCCGGAGCGCCTGGCGATTTACAACTACGCGCACCTGCCGCAGATGTTCAAGACTCAGCGCCAGATCCGCGAGGCCGATCTGCCGGATGCCGCGGAGAAGCTGGCGATCCTCGAGACCACCATCGCTCGCCTGACCGATGCCGGCTATGTCTACATCGGCATGGATCACTTCGCCCTGCCGGACGACGAACTGGCCACGGCCCAGCGCGCCGGGACGCTGCAGCGCAATTTCCAGGGCTACTCCACACGGGCGGAGTACGACCTGGTGGCACTGGGGCCGACGGCCATCGGCAAGGTCGGGGCCACCTACAGCCAGAACCTGCGCGAACTGGATGCCTATTACGCGCGGCTGGATGCCGGGCGCCTGCCGGTGTTTCGCGGACTCGAACTGAGTGCCGACGATCGGCTGCGGCGGGACGTCATCACCGACCTGATGTGCCATTCGCGCATCGATTTTGCCGCCATAGAGGCGCGCCACGGGATCGTTTTTGGCGAGGTCTTTGGGGATGCGCTGGAGCGGCTGCGGGGCATGGAGGCCGACGGCCTGGTGCGGATTGGCGCGGAGCGCCTGGAGATCCTGCCGCGCGGGCGCCTGCTGCTGCGCAACGTCGCCATGGCCTTCGACGCCTACCTGAAGACGGAGAGCGCGCAGCGCTACAGCAAGGTAGTGTGAGCGGCTTGACGGCGATCCGTTCTCGGCGGAAGCTTTGAACAATAGCAACCGGTAACAGGGACGTTCCGGTGAAGACGACACGTTACTTCGAGACTGTACGCGAGAGGCCGGATCGGCGAATGATCCGGGATCACTGGATCAGTAGTGCAATCGACCAACCGTTGTGCGAAGAAGTCCAAGGCGATGGGCGTATCCGCAGATGGGCTCGTGTCGAGGAGGCTGAAGGACGCTACCTTCGCGTTGTTCTGCTGCCGGATGGAGAAACCGTTCACAACGCCTTTTTCGATCGAGGGTTCCAGCCATGAAACTCCAGTACTTCGGGGATACGGATACGCTTTATATCGAATTCCGAGGCGATAGCGTGGCCGAAACCCGCTCGCTTGACGAGAACACTACCCTGGATGTCGATGCCAGTGGTGGTGTTTGCGCCATTACCTTTGAGCACGCAAGCGAACGAACTGACCTCCAGCACCTTACGGTCGAGGGCATTGCCGCTTGATGCCTTTGAAGCCCTCAGCTTAACCAGGGGTTCTCGGCGGCTCGATCCCTACGGTCTTCGGCGGCGCGGGCGGAGGCTGTGGCTCAGGATGATCCAGGCGTCACGGCTGCGCAGGCGCGGGCGGGCGAAGACGTCATCCTGCTGGCGCAGCCGCCAGAGGATGCGTGCCCCGCCGTTGATGATTGCCCGGATCTCCAGACCCATGCGCCCGCGCAGCAGGCCGCCCAGCGGCGCCCCGGCGCGCAGCAGCCGGTCAGCGCGGGCGTATTGAAACTGCATCAGGTTGCGCAGCTGAAAGGTCGTTTGCCCGGTAGCCAGCATCGCTTCGGTCACGCCGTACTGGTCCATCTCTTCCTGCGGCAGGTAGATGCGGTTGTTCTCGCGCAGGTCCTGCTGCAGGTCCTGATAGAAGTTGATCAGCTGCAGCGCCGAGCAGATGGCGTCTGAGTACCCCAGCATCTCGTCGGTCGGGTTGCCGTTCAGGTGCAGCATCAGCCGGCCAACCGGGTTGGCCGAGCGGCGGCAGTAGTCCATGACCTCGCCGAAGGTCGCATAGCGGGTCTGTTCCAGATCCTGCAGGAAGGCGTCAATCAGGTCGGAGAACGGCGCGGCCGGGAGGTCGAAGCGTGCACGGGCGTCGGCAAGGGCAATCCATTCGGGTTCGTGCTCGGCGGCGGGATCTTCCAGGATCTGCACCCGTTCCTGCATCGTCAGCAGCGCCTGGCGCCGCTCCGCGATCGGACGCGGGTCCTCGTCGGCCAGGTCATCGGCGTCGCGGGCGAAGCAGTAGATCGCCGCCACGGGGCCGCGCAGACGGCTGGGCAGCAGCCAGGAGGCCACGGGGAAGTTCTCGTAATGCGCCTTGGCACGCTGGCGACAGTGGCGGTAGGCCGAACGGATACGAGGCGACATGGGTGCTCAGCCCCTATTGCCGGCGTGCGGGGCGCCGAGGTGGGCGGATTCAGCTCGCAAGCCCGGGCTCCGTGGCGGCTCCGTCGGCGTACCAGGCCCAGAAGTCGTTCGGCTGTTCCAGGGCGGCATCGGCGCCCCATTGATCCGGACGCTGGTTGGCGTCGATGTAGCCCCAGTTGGCGATCAGGGTGGGCATGCCGGCGGCCCGTCCGGCCGCGATGTCGCGTTCTGCATCGCCCCAGTAGCAGTGGCGTTCCGGCGGCAGGCCGGTCTGCCGGGCGGCCAGCCACATGGGTTCCGGGGCGGGTTTGCGCTGGGGCAGGGTATCGCCGCTGACGACGGCTGCCATGCGCGAATGCAGTCCGAGGGCCTCCAGCAGCGGATCGGTCAGCCAGCCCGGCTTGTTGGTAACCACGCCGACGGACCAGCCGCGGGCCTCGCAGGCGTCCAGCAGCTCTGCGAGTCCGGGAAACAGGGCGGTGGTCCGGCACAGGTCGCGGGCGTAGATCTCCAGGTAGCGCTTCTTGAGATGCTCGGCGAAGGCGGGATCGGCGTCCGGGAAGGCGAGATCCACCAGGGCCCGGGACCCGTGGGAGACAAAGTTACGCACGACCTCGAACGCCAGCGGCGCACGGTCGTGTTCGGCCATCAGGGTGACCAGGGCCGCATGCATGTCGGGAGCGGTGTCCAGCAGGGTCCCGTCGAGGTCGAACAGGACCGATCCGAGTTCGCGGGTCATTCGTCGGTGCCGGCTTCGTCGCGGCGGGCGGCCATCAGGTAGTTCACATCGGTGCGGGCGACCAGGCGATAACGCCCGCTCAGGGGCGAATAGGTCAGGCCGGTCATCGCGGTGACCTCGAACCCGTGCCGGCGCAGGCCGGTGCCCAGTTCGGAGGGGCGGATGAAGCGGCCGTACTCATGGGTGCCGGTGGGCAGCATGTGCAACACGTATTCGGCCCCCACGATGGCCTCGGCAAAGGCTCGCGGAGTTCGGTTGATGGTGGACAGGAACAGCCAGCCGCCGGGGCGCACGAGCTTTGCAAGGGCGTCGATCACGGCATCCGGATCGGGCACGTGTTCCAGCATCTCCAGGCAGGTCACCACGTCGTAGTCGCCTGCGTGACGTTCGGCGTGCGCCTCGGCGGTGGTGTGCAGGTAGTGAATCTCAAGTCCTGCCTCCACCGCGTGTTCGCGCGCCACCTCCAGGTGTTCGGCGCCGGCGTCCAGCGCGGTGACCTGAGCGCCGCGAACCGCCATTGCCTCGGAGAGGATGCCGGCGCCGCAGCCTACATCCAGCACCTTCTTGCCGGCGAGATCGGCCTGGCCGTCGATCCATTCGAGGCGCAACGGGTTGATCGCGTGCAACGTGGCGAAGGGGCCCTGCGGATCCCACCATTCGTGGGCCCGATGGGTGAATTTGTGGATCTCGGCGCTATCGACGTTTGCGTGCGCAGAAGTTTGGGAGAGGGGTTCGGGGCTCATGGCGTCTGTCTCGCTCAGGGAAACACTGATTAATGTACACGTTCGCGCTCGAGTCGCTTTTGCGTGCGAACAAGGCGCGGTGACTGCCGTGCAGTCATTCTGCACAAGGGAGCCGCAACGCCGTGCGCGCGCAAGAGCGGCCGAGCCCCTCGGGGTTGGCACCCCAGGTTCCCCGATCCTGCGTTGCGGCCCTTGCCGGTAGAACAACTATCGGCTGCGCACCGCGCCTTGTCTTGGAAAACCTGGGGTACCAACGCGAGCGTGTACATTGATCAGTGTTTCCCTCAGGCAGTGGACTGCTGGGTTTCCAGCACCCGGATGCGCCAGTACTCGGCTTCGGCGTGGAGATCCTGCGAGTTCAGCGTAAGCAGTTCGCGGTCGCGTAGCAACGGGCGTCCGGCCACGTAGACATCGCGCACGGCATCGCGGGTGGCGGCGTAAACGATCTGTGCACTGGGGTCGTGTGCCGGTTGCAGTTCCAGCGCCTGCAGGTCTACTGCGACCACGTCGGCCTGCTTGCCGGGCTCCAGGGAGCCGATCCGATCCGCGAGTCCCAGGGCTTTGGCACTCCCCAGCGTCGCCATTTCCAGCGCGGCGGTGGCGGGCAGGGCGGCGGCATCGCCACTGACGCCCTTGGCCAGCAGTGCGGCGGTGCGCATCTCGCCGATCATGTCGAGATCGTTGTTGGAGGCGGTGCCGTCGGTCCCGAGGGCGATGTTGATGCCAGCGTCCTGCAAGCGTGTGACCGGACAGAAGCCGGAGGCCAGTTTTAGATTGGATTCCGGACAGTGGGCGATGGAGACCGGGCGTTCGCGCAGCAGGTCCAGGTCGGTATCGTCGATCTGGGTCATGTGCACCGCGATGAAGGGCTGGTCCAGCATGCCAAGGCGTGCGAGGCGGGCCAATGGCCGTTCGCCCTGGTCGCGCACGGCGTCGGCGACCTCGCTGGCCGTCTCGTGGACATGCATGTGGATGGGCACGTTCAGTTCGCGGGCACGGGCCGCTACGCGCGCCAGGCTTGTATCCCCCACGGTGTATGGCGCGTGCGGGGCGACATTGAAGGCGATCCGGTCATGGTGCCCCCAGTTCGCGACGACGTCCGCACCGCGCTGGAAGTATTCGTCTGCCGTGCTTGCCCAGGGCGTGGGGAAGTCGAACACGGTGAGGCCCAGCGAGGCGCGGATGCCGGTCTCGTCGACCACCCGGGCCGCATCGTCCACGAACAGGTACATGTCACTGAAGCATGTCGTGCCCCCGCGCAGCATCTCGGCTATGGAGAGGCGGGCGCCTGCGCGTACGAATTCGGGGGAAAGCAGCTTGCCCTCGGCCGGCCAGATGTAGCCCTTGAGCCATTCCATCAGCGGTCGGTCGCTGCCGATGCCACGCAGCAGGCTCATGCCGGAGTGGGTGTGGGCGTTCACCAGGCCGGGGATCAGGATCTGGCCGGGGTGATCGCGGTATTCCGCCTCGGGATGGTTTGCGCGCGCGGTGGCTTGTGGTTCGATCGCGTGGATCGTGCCGTCGCGGATGATCAGGGCGTGGTCTTGCAGAAGGGTGTCGCGGGGGACTACCGGGAGGATCTGTGGGGCAGCGAGGATCAGCGTCTGGGCATTACTCATGGCGGACGGTCTGCGCGGGGATCAGGGTCGCGCATGGTACCTGAAAGGGGCGGCATTGCGCCGCCCCAAGATGCCGTGAGAACTACAGTCGGTTGATCGCGAACCGGCCAGGACCGGTCAGGGCCAGGGCGATCGCCGCGAACAGGAACATCCCCTGCAGCTCGAGGGCCCAGCCGCCGGTGCCGGTGAGCAGGAAGACCTCGTGCGCGTGGGCGAGCGCGATGGCGAAGACCATGTTGATGGCGATAATCACCGCGCCAATGCGCGAATACAGCCCGATGATGACGAGGATCGGGGCGAGGATCTCGCCGATGTAGACGCCATAGGCGAGGATCGCCGGGAGTCCCGCGTTGGTAACCATGCCTTCGATGCCGCTGATCCCGCCAGTCAGTTTGGCGATGCCGTGCAGCAGGATCATGATCCCGAGGGCCAGGCGGAGTACGAGCTTGCCACTGTCGTCTAGCGTGTTATCCATTTCCATCCTCTCCTTGTCATGCTGTGGATCGATGTCCCCAGTCGGTACGGTCGGGCCAGTGCCCGACCGGGTTTGTGCCCAGGCAACATCCGGTCAGGGCATGCGGCCCCTTTCGGACGTGCCTGTGGCAGGTCCGCCGGCGACGCGCCCCAGACGCTGGGCCCGTGCGACCTCTGCGACGTGACGCCCCTGCGAGGCGGCCATTCCCAGTTCGTTCTCGCTCGGCTGGCGCGAGCCGTCGCCGTCGGCCAGCGTGGTCGCCCCGTAGGGTGTACCGCCGCAGACCTCGCTGACATCGAGCAGGCGCTTCTCGGTGTAGGGTAGACCAACCACGGTCATGCCGTAGTGCAGCAGGTTCACGATGGTCGAGATCAGGGTGGTCTCCTGGCCGCCGTGCTGCGAGGCGGTGGAGCTGAACACGCTCCCGACCTTGCCGACCAGCTTGTCGCCGAACCACAGGGCACCGGTCTGATCGAGGAAGTTGGCCATCTGCGCGGCCATCCGGCCGAAGCGGGTGGGGGTGCCGATGATGATCGCGTCGTAGTCCGCCAGTTCTTCGGGCCTGGCGATGGGGGCGGCCTGGTCGAGCTTGGCGCCGGCATTGCGCGCCACGTCATCCGGCATCAGTTCGGGGACGCGCTTGATCGTGACTTCGGTATCCGGTACCTCGCGGGCGCCGCGGGCCACAGCTTCGGCCATCTGTTCGATGTGGCCCCAGGTGGAGTAGTACAGGATCAGGATCTTGGTGCTCATGGCGAGTCGCCTCCGGTTGGCTAGGTTGCAGTTCCTGCCACCTTAGATCCGATTTATACGAATGAAAATGGCGAAAAACGCCTCCAAGTATTCGAATAATACGAACGGTTAGAGGTGGGTTGCGGGGTTTCCGTTGCCGCTCTGGCGCAGTACCAGGGCCTCAAGTTCTGCCAGCGTGTCGGGATGGCCATACAGGTAGCCCTGAAAGTGGCGACAGCCGAGGCCGAACAGGAAGGCCCGTTGCTGGTCGTTCTCCACACCTTCGGCGATGACGTCCAGGTCGAGGGTGTGAGCCAGGTTGACCACCATCTGGGCGATCGCGGCATCGTTGGGATCATCCAGGACGTCACGTACGAAGGATTGATCGATCTTCAGCTGAGCGAGGGGCAGTCGCTTGAGGTAGGCGAGAGAGGAGTAGCCAGTCCCGAAGTCGTCCAGAGAGAACTCGATGCCGAAGGTCCGCAGTTCCTCGATGTGGGCAATGACGGTCTCCACGTTTTCGAGCAGCATGCTCTCGGTCAGCTCCAGCTTCAGGCGGTGCCCCGGGGCGCCGGTAGCCTCGAGCGTCTGGGCGAGATCGCGCACGAAGTACTTGTGCCGGAATTGGCGCGCGCTGACGTTGACCGACAGGGTGAGGTCCCGAAAGGTGGGCTGGTGTTTCCAGGCAGCCAGCTGCTCACAGGCCGCGCGCAGCACCTTGCGGCCAATCGGGACAATCAGACCGGTCTGTTCTGCCACGGGGATGAACTCGGCGGGCGAGATCATCCCGCGGCTGGCGTGGTTCCAGCGCAGCAGGATCTCGGCCCCGATGACCGCGCCCGACGTGTCCACCTGTGGCTGGTAGTGCACGCTGAAGGCATCCTGATCCAGGGCGTGGCGCAGCTCGCTCTCCAGCTCGAATCGGGCCTCGACCGCGCGGTGCAGCTCGGGGTCGTAGAAGCGCACGGTGTTGCGCCCGGCGTTCTTGGCCCGGTACATGGCGAGGTCCGCCTGCTTGAGGATCTCCTCCACGCTCAGATTGCGGCCGCTGAACAGCGTGGCACCGATACTGGGCGTTACGTGCCGCCTCTGTCCCGCCAGCTTGAAAGGATCGCGCAGAATCTCGATGAGCTTGCGACCCACGGCCTCGGCCTGGGTCGCCGCGCGTGCCTGGTCCGGGTGTAGATCGTTGAGAATGATCACGAACTCGTCGCCCCCGAGGCGGGCGAGGGTGTCCGCCTCGCGCACGGAGTTCAGCATGCGCTCGGCGACCTGGCGTAGCAGGTCATCGCCGACCGCATGGCCGAGGGTGTCGTTGATGTCCTTGAAGTTGTCGAGATCGATGAACAGCAAGGCGCCATGCAGGCGGGTGCGTTCGGTATTGGCGAGACTCTGACCCAGCCGGTCGTGCAGCAGCGTGCGGTTGGGCAGTTGGGTCAGCCCGTCGAAGAAGGCGAGACGCCGGATCTCGTCTTCGGCCTCCTTGCGATCGGAGATGTCGGTCATCGTGCCGAAGGTCGCCGTCACCTGGTCGTGGTCATCGAAGCGGGCACTGGCGTAGATGCTGACCCAGCGGATGTCACCGTCGCGGGTGCGCAGACGGATCTCCTCGGATTGGGAATGGGAGCCGCCTTCGAGGAGGGTGGCACAGAAGCTATGGGCGTCGTCGTGGTCCTCGGGGGCTACAAAGTCGCACAACGGTCTGCCGAGAGTCTCTTCCACGCTGAAACCCGTCAGGGCCTCCCAGGCTGGATTCAGCAGGGTCCAGTGGCCTTCGGCGTCGGTACGGAAGATGACCTCGGAGATGTGGTCCACCACGTCGCGGTAGCGGTTCTCGCTTTCCGCCAGAGCATCGGTGGTGCGTCGGTGGGTGGTGATATCCAGGGTCAGGCCGCGCAGGCTCTCCCGGCCGTCCGCGTCACGGGCCCAGGAGAGGATGTCTCGCAGCCACAGCCACTGGCCGTCGCGATGGGCGAAGCGGTAGTCCACCGTGCGCGGGCTGGTCCGGCTCTCGCGGGCGGCATTCTGCACGCGCGGCAGGTCCGCAGGGTGGATATGCCGGGCGCGCAGCTCGCCCCGGCCCAGGTTGTGGGCCGGGAAGCCCAGCAGACGGCGGGTGTCGCCGGACACGAACTCCCATTCGTGGGTGCGCGGATCAGCCTCCCACAAGATCGCGTTGGCACCGCCGAGCATGGACTCCAGGCGTGCGACCGAGCGGTTCAGTTGCTGGTTCTGCTGTTCCAGGGTTGTTTGGGTGGACCCCAGGTGGGCGGCGACGTCGTTGAAGGTGCGCGCGAGGTCGCCGAATTCGTCGTGCGAGCGCACCGGGATGCGATGGTCCAGACGGCCGCCCTGCAACGCCTTGCCGCCCTGGTTCAGCAGGCGCAGGCGGCGAGTAATAACCAGGCTGAAGACCACCGCGGCCAGCATGGACAACACGAGCACGCCCAGCGCCAGCAGGACGTTGCGCTGCAGGAGGGTGGCGGACAGTGCGTCGATCGCATCGGTGGAATAGCCCACCGCCAGAGTCCCGAGCGGTTGCCCGGCCAGCTCAATGTCGCGAAGGATCTCGATCTGCCCGGGCGTGGTGCGCGTGCCGTCTGTGCGTCCGGGGATGGTGTCGGGCGAGATGCCCACCGACGCCATCGGCTGGTCCTGGGCATCGAGTACCACGGCATAGCGGACATGGGAGTCGTCCGCGACGAGCTCGAGCAGGTCCTGCAGCATCGCCGGATCCGCGTAGGCCAGGCCGGGGGTCAGGGCGCTGGAGAGCAGGCGGCCCTGCTGTTCGGCAAAGCGCTCCAGCATCTGCGACTGGTTCTGCTGTACCTGAGAGATGCCGCTGATCATCAGCGCTGCAACCATCGCGACCTGGATCGCGACGGTGCCGATAATGATCTGCCAGGCGAAATTCAGGCGCATGTTGGGGGCGCCGACGCCTGTGGGGCGATGCCGGCAGGGGTGGGGCCAGAGCTGGTTGGAGCCGGGCCGGGAAGGGGCATCGACGGAATCCGGGTTGCGTGCGCGCCAGAGTCACCGCGTGGTGCGGCCATGGATGTATCGCTCCCATTTTAACGGTACTGGACGAAGGATGCCCGTCCCGCTTTGAAATGAGGGGAAGGCCACGGGGGCGGTGGCGATCACTGGGGTGGGTGGATGGCGAGGTGGCGGGGGAGAAGCCGAAAGCCCAGGAGCGGTCCGCGCCCGCGCGGCGGGCGTGACGGAGGCTGCGGGTTGGACTTACGGGGTCGGGTTCGCGGCCGGGATGGGGGCGCGGAGATCGAATTTGGTTTCCAACTCATCCAGCGCACCCTGGAAGGCCGCGTACTCGCCGGCATGCGCCGCGATGAATCCGCGGTGTCCGATATGCCTCAGGAGTGCCGTGCCGGACGGGCTCTGCTGCAGCGTGATCAGGCGATGGTGCAACCGCGGGGTGTCGCTATCCAGACGTTTGTGGACCAGAAGGGTCAGTCCCGGGAACCGTTCGGATTGGGCGAGGATACGTACCAGGCTTCCGTCGCCCAGCGACATGTGGCGTTCGCGGTCGCCCTCCATATCCGGTCGTACCGGTAATACGTTGCCTTCGATGATCATGACCAGGGCATCGGCGATTCCGCGTTGGAATGCGGCCACTGCCGCGTTGTTGTGGTGATAGTGCAGGTAGCGGGGCGGGCCGGGTGGGTCGGGCCAGTCCTCGGCGTCAGTCAGGCTGCGTGCGAGGGTCGCGGCGCGGCTTTCCTTGTACGGCACTGCGAGGGATCGGCCTGCAAGGCCGGCAAGCGAACTGATGTCACCCCCGGGCCGCACCAGGAGGACCATCGCCAGCTCTTCCTCGCTGCGGGCCAGTAAGCGGTAGGGCCCGTTTTCCGTGAGGAGTGGCACTACCTGCGGTGCCACGAGGACCAAGTCGTAACGGCCCTCCCGGCTGCGTTCGAGTAGCGTCGGCAGGTCGCGTGCGGACTCCAGCTGAACGGGCTGGCCAAGTTCGGTTCCCAGCCAGTCGCGCAGGGGTGCGTAGCGTGTGAACAGCGCTGGTGGGCTGGCAAATGGCTGGATCCCGAACGTGAATGGGGCTTGCGCCTGAGCCGGGGTGCTCAGCAACCAGAGCAGGATGGCGAGTGCCAGCCAGACGATTGCCGGCCGCCGCCGGGGCTGGCCGATGGGCTTGCATGACACGTTCGCAGCAGGCGTGACCGTCGCAGGCATGGAGCCACCGTCTATTGGGCTTCACTGGGTAAGACGGATCAGGCGTGCGATTTCGTCCCGTTCGAAGCGTCAAAGAATGGACGATTGGGCTCTGGTTGCCGTTCGCTGCCTGGCGTGTGGTCGTCGGGAATCCGTCGTCACCTTGTGGCGCGCCCGGTCCGGTCGTGCCCGAAAGCCCCTTCCACGGGTCTTTGGCGGGTCTGGCGTTGTTTTTGCTTGCGTTCGGTTCTTACGAATCGCACGACCGCGCGGGCGCTACCGGCGCCGCGGGACGGAGGAAGCACATGACCGGAATTTTCGATCGGGTCGCCGAGGCGCTGTTGGCCACGTTGCAGGGGCTCAGTCCATTAAGCGTGATTGGCTTGTTCGCGCTGTTGCTGTTTGGTCTGTTCCTGGCGGCGTTGACGGCGACGGCATTGCGCCGCGCCGAGTCCTTGCAGGGAGCGGCGCCGGCGCTGCTGACCACCGTGGGGATTCTCGGCACCTTCCTCGGGGTCGCCATTGGGCTGCTGGATTTTGACGCTGGACGGGTGGAGGCCAGTATCCCGGCCTTGCTGGAGGGGCTCAAGCTGGCCTTCGTGACCAGTATCGTGGGCATCTTGCTGGCGGCGGTGTTGCGGATGGTTCAGGTGATCGTACCGGCACCGGCGGCATCCCCCGAACCGTCTGCGGAGGGTGCGTCGGATGCACCATTGGATAATGCGCACCTGGCGGCACAACAACGGGATGCCTCGCTCGCCGTAGTGGAGGCGGTGCGGGCCCTCGATCAGCGCCTGGATGCCCGGCTGGAGCAACAGCACCGCGAACTGACCGGCGCGCTCGATGGCATGGCCGAGCGCATCACCGAGATGAGCAGCGGACACCTGGTAGAGGCCCTGGAGCGGGTGATCCACGATTTCAACGATCGCCTGGGTGAACAGTTTGGCGAGAACTTCCGGCGTCTGGATGACTCGGTCGCCCGCCTGGTGGAGTGGCAGGATCAGTATCGCGCGCAGATGGACGCCCTGCATCGGGCCTTCGACCAGGCCCGTGCCGGGGTCGAACAGACCGAGCAGACCCTGGAGCGCATGACCGGGCAGGCCTTGCAGATCACCCGGCACGTGGAGGATCAGGAATCGACGCTCTCCAGTCTGCGGCGCGAGACGGTGGAACTGGAGGCCCTGCTGGGGAGCATCGCGGCCCTGCGGGATCGCGCCACCGAGGCCTTCCCGGCGATGGACGCACGGCTGGAGGCGATGCTCGAGAGTATCGAGAATGCCGTCCAGGCGGGGCTCGCGGCGGAGACACGCTGGGGTGGGGAACGCTCCGCCGCCATCGCCTCCGCGGGCGGGCGTAACTGATGTTTTCCTGGTTGGCGCGACGCCGTCGGCGACAAGGTGTGACCGCGGGACACGAGTCCGACCAGGGTTCGCACTGGCTGGCCGTGGCGGACCTGATGGCCGCGCTGATGATGATCTTCCTGTTCCTCGCGCTGCTGCACATGGTTCAGGTGGAGCGCGAGAGCGCGGTGCATACCGAGGTTCGCAACGAGGCGGCCGCCTTGCGCGCGGCGATCTATTCGGTTCTGGAGGAGGAGTTTCGCGAGGATTTGCCGCGCTGGAATGCGGAACTGGACCGCGACAGCCTGACCTTGCGCTTTCGCGAGCCGGAGGTCCTGTTCGAGCGCAGTTCTGCACGCATCCGGCCGCGCTTCGAGGCGATTCTCGAGGACTTCATGCCGCGCTACGCGGCACAGTTGCGTCCGTTCGCCGAGGTCATTCGGGAGGTGCGGATCGAGGGTCACACCTCCAGCGAGTGGGCCGGCAGCGACGATGCGCTGGAGGCCTATTTCGGAAACATGGATCTTAGTCAGCGCCGCACGCGCGCGGTGCTGGAATATGCCTATCAGCTGGAGCCCCTGCAGGAAGCGGACTGGTTCCGCTCGCGGGTCGCGGCCGTGGGGCTGTCCTCATCACGCCGGGTGCTGGACGAGCGCGGCGAGGAGGATCGTCGGGCATCCCGCCGAGTCGAGTTCAGTGTCCTGACCGATTTCGAGGCGCGCCTGCTGGGCGGGGGGACGGCGTCGGACGAGGCAGGGCCCCGACCTCTGGAGGCGCGCGCCCGCTGACCCGGTTGCCGTCAGATGGCGCCGAGCAGGGCCTTGCGCAGGCCGGCCTGATCCTCGGCGTCGAGTGCAGCCGAGCCGGGACGGCTGAGGAGAAAGCTGTCCTCGACCTGTTCCCCGGCCGTGGCGATGCGTGCAGTCCGCACGTCGATTCCCTGCTCGGCAAGGACATGCCCGATGGTCGACAACAGGCCGGGTCGATCCAAAGCGCGCAGCCGCATGCGCGTTGCCTGGCCGCCCGCAGCCGGTTCGAATTCGATCTGCGTATCCACGTCGAAGTGCTTGAGGCGGCGTGGAAGCTGGCGTGAGGCCGGGTTGGGGATGGTGCCTTCGTGTTCGCGTTCTAGTTCGCGTTCGAGGCTCTGGCGGATCTCTTCGGAGCGATAACCGGCATCCACGGTCTGGCCTCCGCCGCTTTCGAGAACCAGAAAGGTATCCAGCGTGCGGCCGCCCGCGGTCGTGATGATCCGTGCGTCCACGATGTCCAGTCCCAACTGGGTCAGGGCGCTGGTGATGCGCGCGAAGATCCGCGGATGATCGCTGGCGTAGACGAAGATCTCGGTGCTCCCGCGCGAGGTCTTCGGGCGCACCAGGATCAGGGGGAGGGCGTCCGGGGGGAGTGGCAGCAGGGCCCGGCCGTGCCAGGCGATCTCGTCAGCGGAGTGGCGCAGGAAGTATTCGTCGTCCAGTTCGTCCCACAGCTTCCGGGCCTGATCAGTATCGAAGCCTTGTTGTTCGATTAACGTGAGTGCCTCGGTGCGGGTTTGCCGGATCTGTTCGTCCATGTCCGGCGGGGTATCCAGACCCCGGTCCAGGACATTGCGGGTGGCGTGATAAAGGGTCTGGAGCAGGGAATCCTTCCAGCTGTTCCACAGCTCCGGATTGGTTCCGCGGATATCGGCAATGGTCAGCAGATAGAGAAAGTCCAGGCGTTCGCGGGTGACCACCTCGCGGGCGAAACCCATGACGACCTCGGGATCGGAGATGTCCTTGCGCTGGGCCGTCAGCGACATCAGCAGGTGGGAACGCACCAGCCAGGCGACCAGGCCGGCATCCGCGTCCGACAGGCCGTGATGCTGGCAGAAATGCAGGGCATCGTGGGCCCCCAACTCGGAATGATCACCCCCACGACCCTTGGCGATGTCGTGAAACAGGGCGGCCAGCACCAGACGTTCGGGACGCACCAGTCCGGAGTAGATCTGGTGCGCCAGTGGCTGTTCGTGCGCGAACTCGGGCAGCGCCAGGCGGCGCGCGTTGCGCACCACGTTCAGGGTGTGCTCGTCCACGGTGTAGGCGTGGAACAGGTCGTACTGCATGCGTCCGATGATGCGCCCGAAGGCCGGCAGGTAGTTGCCCAGCACGCCGTAGCGGTTCATGCGGCGCAGTTGGCTGGTGATCCCGCGCGGGGCGCGCAGGATGTCCATGAACAGCTCGCGGCACACCGGATTGCGGCGGAAATGGCCGTCGATCAGGTGGCGATGGGCCCGGATCAGGCGGATGGTGGAGGCGCGAATGCCCTGGATCTCCGGGTGTTCCTGGAGCAGGCGGAAGACCTCCAGCAGCGCCGGTGGATAGATCATGAAGACCTGATCGTGCGCCGCCTCGAGGTAGCCGCCACGGACCTGGAAACGCTGGTGTATGCGTATGGGGTCCTGCAGGGCTTCCGGATCGTCGAGGATGGCCTCGTTGAAGTGCTGCAGCAGCAGTTCATTCAGCCGTTCGAGATCGTTGATGGTGCGGAAGTAGCGCTGCATGAACTGCTCGACCGCCCGGTTGTGGTTCTGGTCGACGAAGCCGAAGGTGTTGGCAAGCTGGCGCTGCAGATCGAAAAGCAGGCGGTCCTCGCGGCGGCCAGCGAGCATGTGCAGGGCAAAGCGCACGCGCCAGAGGAAGTTCTGACCCTCCATCATCTCGCGGAACTCGCCCTCGCGCAGGAAGCCCAGTGACACCAGCTCCTCGATGCGTTCGGCGCCGTAATGACGCTTGGTGACCCAGCCGATCATCTGGATGTCGCGCAGGCCGCCAGGGCCTTCCTTGACGTTCGGCTCGAGGCGGTAGGCGGTCTCGCCAAAACGCCGATGGCGCGCCTGTTGTTCGGCCAGCTTGGCGGCGTAGAAACTGCGTGAGTCCCAGATGCGGTCGGGCTCGATGGCGCCGCGGAAGTCGTTGAACAGGCTGAGATGGCCGGCCAAGTAGCGGGCTTCGATCAGGTTGGTCGCGACGGTGATGTCGTCGCGCGCCTCGCGGGTGCAGTCGTCGATACTGCGCACGCTGTGCCCGACCTCGATGCCGATGTCCCAGAGGAACGTGACGAAGTCGCTGATCCGGTCGAAGAGGGCGGGGTCATGTTCGCCCTCGAGGATGATCTGGATGTCGATATCGGAGGCCGGGTGCAGTTCGCCGCGGCCATAGCCACCGACCGCGATCAGGCATAGCTGGGCGTCATCCGCGAGGCCCTTCTGGGCCCAGATCAGCTTGAGCAGCTCGTCGATGCGCCGGGCATGGCCATGGATCAGCTCGGCAATCGGCATGCCGTCGCGAAAGCCCTGGTATTGCTGTTCCAGGATGGCACGCCGGCGGTCCCGGAACAGGGCGATGTTCCCCGGGTTGCGGCTGAGGCGCTGATAGTCCTCGCCCCAGTCCGGGGTGAACGCCGGGGTATCGAGTTCGCCGGGGGTGCTGCCCGCAGGATTCATTGGAGCTCCGTGGGTTGGGCGGTTCGAATCAGCGGGGAACAGGCGTGATGGCCTTCGATCAGGCCGCGATCTCCTGCGGTGGGGTTTCGTCCTTGCGCAGGGTCAGGATCTCGTATCCGTCGGCGGTGACCAGCAGTGTGTGTTCCCACTGCGCCGACGGACTGTGATCCTTGGTCACGGCGGTCCAGCCATCCGCGAGGATGCGGGTGTGGCGGCGGCCGGCATTGATCATCGGCTCGATGGTAAAGCACATGCCTTCTTTCAGGGTCATGCCGGTGCCAGGCTTGCCATAGTGCAGGACCTGCGGATCCTCGTGGAAGCCGCGCCCGATCCCGTGGCCGCAGAACTCGCGCACCACGGAGCAGCGTTGTGCCTCGGCGTACACCTGAATCGCGTGGCCGATATCGCCCAGCGTTGCGCCCGGGCGAACCTGCTGGATGCCGAGGTACATGCTGGTACGTGCCACGTCGATCACCCGCTGGGCCTGGATGCCGGCCTTGCCGATCACGAACATGCGGCTGGTGTCGCCGTGGAAGCCGTCCTTGATCACGGTGATATCGATATTGAGGATATCGCCGTTCTTCAGCTTGCGATCCCCCGGGATGCCGTGGCAGACCTGATGGTTCACCGAGGTACAGATCGACCTTGGGAAGCCGCGATAGTTGAGTGGGGCCGGGATCGCGTCCTGGGTGTTCACGATGTAGTCGTGACAGATCCGGTCCAGTTCCCCGGTAGTCACGCCGGCTTGCACGTGAGGCTCGATCATCTCGAGGACTTCGGCGGCCAGGCGGCCGGCGACGCGCATGTGTTCGATCTCTTCGGGGGTCTTGATGGAAACGGACATGGGGGCTCCCGCCGCGGCGCCCGGAGGGGCTCGGCGTTTGGTTCGGGTAAGTGTCCTATGCTATAAAGCGCGCGCCTCGCTGGCAATTCGGCGGGGCCGGAAGCCGCCTTTTGCGGGGCGACTCCCGAAACCTTAATCCACACACGCATCGGCACGATCTGTCGGGTGCCCGCCCTCGAAGAAAATTCGGTTCGGGTTTCAGATCGGGATGCGTGGAGGCTCAACCCGTTACAGGAGAAAACTCATGTCCCTCGTGACTATGCGACAGATGCTGGAGGCCGGCGTGCACTTCGGCCACCAGACGCGTTACTGGCATCCCAAGATGGCCCCGTACATCTTCGGGGAACGCAACAAGATTCATATCATCAACCTCGAGAAGTCCCTGCCGATGTTCAACGATGCGTTGAACTTCCTCGGCAAGATCGCTGCCGACGGTGGCCAGATCATGTTCGTCGGCACCAAGCGCTCGGCCCGCGACGTGGTGGCCGAAGAGGCAAACCGTTGCGGCATGCCGCACGTGAGCCACCGCTGGCTGGGCGGCATGCTGACCAACTTCAACACCGTCAAGCAGTCGATCAAGCGCCTGAAGGACCTCGAGACGATGGACGCCGATGGCAGCTTCCAGGTCCTGAACAAGCGCGAGGCCCTGAGCCGTCGCCGCGAAAAGGACAAGCTGGATCGCAGCCTGGGCGGTATCAAGGACATGAACCGCATGCCCGATGCGATGTTCGTGATCGACGTCGGCTACGAGAAGATTGCGGTGGCCGAGGCGAAGAAGCGCGGCATTCCGGTTGTCGCCGTGGTGGATTCCAACCATTCCCCGGAAGGCGTGGATTACGTGATCCCGGGCAACGATGACGCGATGCGTGCGATTCAGCTCTATGTGGCCGCGATCGCCGATACCATCATCGAGGCCAAGGGTGCGGTGACCACGGGCGGCATGGGCGAAGCAGAAGCCGCCGAGCCGGCCGCTGCAACGACTGACGCCCCCGACACCGCGTCGCCCGCCAACCCCGCTTGATAACAGGAGCCGGTCGCCACGCTGGCGGCCGGCTCGAGCATGATTCAGGAGCAAGCAACGATGCAGATTACTGCTGCACAAGTAAAAGAACTGCGCGAGCGCACCGGCGCCGGCATGATGGAATGCAAGAAGGCCCTGACCGAAACCGGCGGCGATCTGGAAGCGGCGGTCGAGGCAATGCGCAAGTCCGGCATGGCCAAGGCCGACAAGAAGGCGGATCGTGTCGCGGCCGAAGGTCGTGTCGAGATTGCCAGCGACGGTTCGCGCGCGGTGATCGTCGAGATCAACTGCGAGACGGACTTCGTTGGCAATGACGACAACTTCCGTGCCTTCACCAGCGCCTGCGCCAATGTGGCGCTGAACACCGCCGCCGATTCGGTGGAAGGCCTGATGACCGAGACCGTCGATGGACAGACCCTGGAAGAACAGCGTACTCAGTTGATCGCCAAGGTTGGCGAGAACGTCCAGGTCCGCCGTTTCGAACGCATGACCGCGGAAGGTGCGCTGGGTTTCTATCAGCATGGTGCCCGGATCGGCGTGCTGGTTGGCCTGAACGGTGGTGACGAACAGCTGGCCAAGGATATCGCGATGCATATCGCGGCGAGCCATCCGGTGTGCATCGACGAGAGTCAGGTGCCGACCGAAATGCTCGACAAGGAACGTGCGATCTTCAAGGCCCAGGCCGAGGAATCGGGCAAGCCGGAGAACATCATCGAGAAGATGATCGAGGGGCGTATCCGCAAGTATCTGGGCGAGATCACCCTGGTGGGCCAGCCGTTTGTGAAGGATCCCGATCAGACGGTCGCACAGCTGCTGGAAAGCAAGGGTGCCTCGGTCTCCGGCTTCATCCGCTTCGAGGTGGGCGAGGGGATCGAGAAGAAGACCGAGAACTTTGCCGAAGAGGTAATGGCTCAGGCGCGCGGCGCCTGATCCAGAAGGACTCCGGGGCGGCCGCTTGATGCGGCCGCTTCCGGATAAAAGGGCCAGAAAAAACTGGCAAGCGAGAACAACCGAGCCCGAGATAAGGAACCCCATGAGTCAGGACAGCCAGCCCGCGTTCCGGCGCATCCTTCTGAAGTTGAGTGGGGAGGCCCTGATGGGTCAGCAATCCTACGGGGTTGACCCGGATGTGCTGGCGCAGGTGGCCGAAGAGGTCTCGGAGCTCTCCCGCATGGGGGTCGAGGTCGGCATCGTGATCGGTGGCGGCAACATCTTCCGGGGTGCGGGTCTGGCACAAGGCGGCATGGACCGGGTGACCGGCGACCACATGGGCATGCTGGCAACCGTTATCAATGCGTTGGCGCTGCAGGATGCGATCGAGCGCGCCGGGCGTTTTTCGCGGGTGATGTCGGCGATCCGCATCAACCAGGTGTGCGAGGACTACATCCGCCGGCGCGCGGTACGGCACCTGGAAAAGGGGCGCATCGTGGTGTTTGCGGCCGGAACCGGCAATCCGTTCTTCACCACCGATTCGGCGGCCAGCCTGCGAGCGATCGAGATCAACGCGGACATCATGATCAAGGCGACCAAGGTCGACGGGGTCTACGATGCCGATCCGATGACCACCACGGATGCCCGACGCTACGAGCGGCTGACGTTCGACGATGCGCTGGAACAGCGTCTGGGTGTAATGGATACCACGGCTCTGGTGATGTGCCGAGACAATGGCCTGCCGATCCGTGTAATGAACATGTTTGCCAAGGGCGACCTGCAACGGCTCGTGATGGGCGAGGCGGTCGGCACCTTGGTCGAGGGAGCCCGTAATGAGTGACGCCACCCTGAAAGATGCGCGCGAACGCATGGACAAGAGCCTGGAAGCGCTGCGCAACGAGCTATCGAAGATTCGAACCGGCCGTGCGCACCCCACGCTGCTCGAACATGTGCATGTGGAGTACTACGGCATGGATGTGCCGATCAACCAGGTCGCGAACATCAATGCCGAGGACGCACGCACGCTCTCCGTGGTGCCGTACGAGAAGGACATGGTCGGCAAGATCGAAAAGGCCATCATGACTTCGGATCTGGGACTCAATCCGGCGAGCATGGGGACGACCATCCGTGTGCCGCTGCCGGCGCTGACCGAAGAACGTCGCCGTGACCTGGTCAAGGTGGTCCGGGCTGAAGCCGAGCACGCGCGGGTAGCCGTGCGCAATATCCGGCGGGATGCCAACAACGCCTTCAAGCAGCTGGTCAAGGACAAGGAGATGTCCGAAGACGACGAGCACAAGGCGCAGGATCAGATCCAGAAGCTGACCGACGACCACATCGCCAAGGTGGACGCGATGCTTGCGGACAAGGAAGCCGAGTTGATGGAAGTCTGACCGGCGCAGGCGATGCCGGTTACTACTTCACCCAGCGAGGCGCTCCCTGCGCACGTGGCCATCGTCATGGACGGCAACGGGCGTTGGGCCGAGGCTCGAGGTCTGAGTCGTTCCGAAGGCCACCGGGCGGGGCTGGAGGCGACGCGGCATGCCGTGCGGTTTTTCGCCGAACAAGGCGTGGGCACCCTGACGCTGTTTGCCTTTAGCAGCGAGAACTGGGGCCGCCCGCGCGAAGAGGTCGAGGCACTGTTCGATCTGTTTGTGTCCGCCATCGAGGCGGAACTCCCGGAGCTTATCGAGCGCGGTATCGCGCTCACCTTTATTGGCGATCGTGCAAGCTTCCCGTCGGATCTGCAGACGCGGATGGCGGAAGCCGAGCAGGCCTCTGCCGCCAACGAAGCGATGCGGGTTGTCGTGGCGCTGGGATACGGTGGCCGCTGGGACATCCTGCAGGCGGCACGCCGCTGGGTAGCCGCCGGCGATGAAGGGGCGAATCCCGAGACTTCTTTTGCCGGCTATTTGAGCACGGCCGGGATGCCGGACGTCGATCTGTTGATCCGCACCGGCGGCGAACGCCGCATCAGCAATTTCCTCCTGTGGCAGGCGGCGTATGCCGAGTTGCTCTTCATCGAGACGTTCTGGCCGGACATCACAGCCGATGATCTGCGACAGGGGCTGGCGTGGTATGCGAGTCGCCAGCGGCGTTTCGGCTGCGTGACCGGAGCCGCCGAGGCAAGTGCGCGGGAGGTGCCGAGTGCTTAAACAACGGATTCTGACCGCCGCGGCACTGGGTTTGCCGGCGCTGGCCCTGGTGGCCTGGGGCCCGAACTGGGCGGTGCTGGCGTTGGTCGCGCTGGTCCTCGGGTTGGCGACCTGGGAGTGGGGTGGACTGGCCGGGCTCGAAAACCCGTTGGCACGCGGTGCGCTGGTGGCGGCCGTGGTGGTTCCCGTGCTCGCGCTCGGGCTGGCGCCGATTGCGGGGTTGCACTACCTGATCCTGGGTCTGGTGTTGCTGTGGTGGCTGGTGATCCTGTTGCTGTTGCCGTTTTATCGCGAGCGCGACACGGCCGCACCGGCATCCAGTCGGACCCTCTTTGCGGTGGCCGCGATCATGACGTTGGTGCCGGCTGGAATGGGCCTGGTTTGGCTGCATGCCCTGGCGCCTTTTCTGGTGGTCTATCTGGTGGTGCTGGTTGGCCTGGCCGACACCGGGGCGTATTTCGCCGGGAAGGCGTTCGGGCGCAACCCGCTGGCGCCGCATATCAGTCCCGGGAAGACCCGCGAGGGCTTGCTTGGTGGTCTAGTGACGGTGCTGGCCTTCGCGATCGTGGTGGCGGCCGTTTGGGGCCTCGAGCCGATGGACGCGATGGTATTCCTGTTGCTGTCGGTGCTGATCGGGCTGGTCTCGGTCGTGGGGGACCTGTTTGAGAGCATCCTGAAGCGACAGGCTGGCGAGAAGGACAGTGGTTCCTTGCTGCCGGGCCACGGGGGTATTCTGGACCGGTTCGACAGCATGGTCGCGGCGGCTCCGGTTTTCCTGGCGGGGTTGCTGTGGCTGGCGCTGATCCCGGCCCCGCCGGTGGCGGCATAGCGCGAACGGAAGCAGGTACCCATGAAGACGACGCAGATCACCATTCTCGGATCAACCGGCAGCATCGGGTTGAGTACGCTCGATGTCGTGGCGCGTCAGCAGGAACGCTTCCGCGTGTATGCCCTGACGGCGCATCGCAATGTGGAGCGCATGCGCACGCAGTGCCTGGCGCATCACCCGGAGGTGGCGGTGATGGTCGATCCCGATGCCGCCGAGGCCCTGCGCACGGCTTTGGCGGCGGTCGGCTCGCGCACCGAGGTGCGGGCGGGTGCGGAGGCCCTGGCGGAGGTCGCCCGGGAACCCCGGGTCGACGCGGTGATGGCGGCGATCGTGGGCGCAGCCGGGCTGTTGCCGACGCTGGCCGCGGCCGAGGCGGGCAAACGAGTGCTGCTCGCCAACAAAGAGGCGCTGGTCATGTCCGGGGCCTTGCTGATGGATGCCGTGCGCCGCTCCGGTGCCTGTCTGCTGCCGATCGATTCCGAGCACAACGCGATCTTTCAGTGCCTTCCCAATGGTTACGTCTGTGCCGAGTCGGTGACACCGCACGGGGCACGCCGGATTTGGCTCACCGCATCGGGGGGGCCGTTTCGCGACCGTCCGCTGGACAGTTTTGCCGGGATTACGCCGGACGAAGCCTGCGCCCACCCCAACTGGGATATGGGGCGCAAGATCTCGGTGGACTCGGCGACGATGATGAACAAGGGGCTCGAGGTGATCGAGGCCTGCTGGCTGTTTGCCGTGGCGCCCTCGACAATCCAGGTTGTACTGCACCCGCAGAGCATCGTGCATTCGATGGTGGCCTACGATGACGGGTCGGTGCTCGCGCAACTCGGCAACCCCGACATGCGCACACCAATCGCCCATGCGCTGGCCTGGCCCGAGCGCATGGCGTCGGGCGTTGAACCGCTGGATCTGCTCACGATGGGCAAGCTGGAGTTCTCCGAGCCGGAAGCCGCGCGTTTCCCGGCGCTCGGTCTCGCCTACGCCGCATTGGAGCGTGGAGGGACGGCCACCGCAGTTCTCAATGCGGCCAATGAAGTGGCGGTGGATGCCTTCCTGGGAGAACGTCTGGCCTTCAGCGAGATCCCGGGGGTGATCGCCACGACCCTGGAGGCGATCGAGGCGGAGGCGGTCGATTCGCTGGAGCGCGTCCTGGGTGCGGACCGGCGAGCTCGCGAGGTCGCGAGCGAGTATGTCGCGAACGCACGATCCGTCCTGTCATGACGTTCCTGACGAGCCTTCTGGCGTTTGCGGTGGCCATTGGCGTACTGGTGACCGTGCACGAATATGGGCACTACCTCGCCGCCCGTCTGATGGGGGTGAAGGTGCTGCGCTTCTCGGTGGGTTTCGGCCGGCCGATTTTCAAGCGCTACTTCGGGCGGGACCGGACGGAATTCGTGATTGCCGCGTTGCCGCTGGGTGGCTACGTGAAGATGCTCGACGAGCGCGAGGGTCCGGTGGCGCAGGAGGAGGTCACGCGCGCCTTCAACCAGAAAGGTCTTGGGGCCCGTACGTTCGTGGTGTCGGCCGGCCCGGCGGCGAATTTCCTGCTTGCGATCCTGGTATACGCCGTGATGTTCATGGTGGGCGTGGGCGGGATCAAGCCCATTCTGGGCGAGGTCGCGCCGGATACGCCGGCCGCCGAGGCGGGCCTCGAGCGGGGGCAGGAGATCCTGCGGGTGGGCGATCGTGAAGTGGTGGATTGGGAGCAGGCCAACCTGCGACTGCTGGACCACGCGGTTCGCGGCGAGGCCGTCACCCTGCTGCTGCGCGGCACGGACGGTCGAGAGATCGAGCGGGAGGTGGACCTGCGGGATCGCCAGGCGTTGCTGGCGGAGGGGCAGTTCCTCGACAAGCTGGGTTTGCAGCCCTATCGGCCGAGGCTGGAACCGCGGATCGGTGCCGTCGAGGGTGGGAGCCCGGCGGCGGCGGCCGGACTGGAGGTCGGGGATCGTGTGCTGGCAGTGGACGGCGAGCCGCTCGCGGACTGGAATCGCTGGGTCGAGGTTGTGCGTGCGCATCCAGAAGCCGACCTGCGGGTCACCGTGGAGCGCGACGGTCGGACCCTGGAACTATGGATGACGCCGGAGGCGACGGATCACGAGGGGCTGGCCATCGGTCGTATCGGCGCGGGCGTGGATACGGATCAATCGGCGGCACGGGACATGGCCGTACTGGTGCGCCAGGGTCCGGGATCGGCATTTGTCTCGGGGGCGGAGCGGACGTGGGATGTGACCGTCCTGACACTTGGCATCCTCTGGCGAATGCTCACCGGTGATGCGTCGGTTAAAAATATCAGCGGACCGGTTACCATAGCCGAGTTTGCGGGGGTCTCGGCAGTGATCGGGATTTCGGCGTTCCTGGGATTTCTCGGGCTGGTGAGCGTGTCGCTCGGGATCATCAATCTGCTGCCGATCCCGATGCTGGATGGCGGCCATTTGCTGTACTACGCCGCCGAGGCGGTGAAGGGCAGCCCGGTGTCGGAGCGCACCCAGATAATCGGTCAGCAGGTGGGTCTGCTGGCGATCGCGGGGCTGATGATACTGGCCCTGTACAATGATTTGACACGACTGTTCGGTTAGGCGAAGTCACGCTGGAGCGCACCCCGGGTGCCTCGATCAGCCCACCGAACGGCCTATTTTTTGGCGGAGAGCATGGCGCGAAACAGCTTGAGAGGAATGGCCCTGGTCGGTTTGATGAGCCTGGCGGGGACGGCCTGGGGCCAGGCCTACGAGATCGAGGATATCGAGATCGAGGGGCTGGAACGGATCACCGCCGGTACCGCGCTCAGTTATCTGCCCGTGCAGGTTGGGGATACCTTCGACGACAATCGCAGTCCGGAGGTGATCCGCGAGCTGTTCCAGACCGGCTTCTTCGACGATGTGGAGATTGCCCGGCGCGGGGACGTCCTCGTTGTGATCGTCTCGGAACGCCCCGCGATCAACGAGATCAATTTTTCCGGGAACCGGGATATCCCCGACGAGGGCTTGCGCGAGGCGCTGGATTCGGCCGGCCTGCGTTCCGGGCGGGTGTTCAACCGCACGATGCTGGACCGCATCGAGAGCGAGCTGCGCCAGCAGTATTTCGCGCGCGGGCGCTACAACGTCCAGGTCGATGTGGAGATCGTGGAACTGCCGCGTAACCGCGTGGACATCGAGATCGACATTACCGAAGGGCCGGTGGCCAAAATCCGCCAGGTCAATGTGGTGGGCAACGAGAGCTACTCGGGTCGTGAACTGACCCGGCGTTTCGAGTCCGGCGTGCCACGCTGGTGGGCCTTTTTCAGTCGGCGTGACAACTACTCGCGCGAGAAGCTGTCCGGGGATCTGGAACAGTTGCGTTCGCATTATCTGGATCAGGGTTTCCTGGAGTTCGATATCGACTCCACTCAGGTGACGCTGACGCCGGATCGGCGGGATCTGTTCATCACGATCAACGTCGACGAGGGTGATCGCTATACGGTGACGGGTGTGGACCTCGCCGGGGAGTTCGTGATCCCGCGGGAGGAGCTGGAAAGCCTTATCGACGTGGACATCGATGCGCCGTTTTCGCGTAGCCAGGTGACCGAATCGGCCGAACGGATCAGCGAACGCCTGACCCGGGAGGGTTTCGCGTTCGCCAACGTGAACCCGGTGCCCGACGTGGACGAGGACAACCGCGAAGTGGCCATCACGTTCTTCGTCGACCCGGGTCCGCGCGTCTATGTTCGGAACATCCGGATCACCGGCAATCAGAACACCGAGGAACGGGTGTATCGCCGCGAGATGCGGCAGATGGAGAGCGCCTGGTACAACGGGGCGTTGGTCGAACGTTCCCGGGTGCGTGTCCAGCGGCTGCCGTTCGTCCAGAGCGTGAACGTGGAGACCGAGCGGGTCGCCGGCACCGATGACGAAGTGGACCTGAATATCACCGTGACCGAGCAGCAGTCCGGGGCCTTGTCGCTGGGCGCCGGGTTCTCGCAGAACCAGGGGCTGCTGCTGACCGCGAGCCTGACACAGGACAACTTCCTTGGGACCGGCAACCGCTTCTCCACCGAGGTGAGTACCAGCAAGGTCAACCAGCTGTTCCGGATGAGCGTCACCAATCCGCACTTCACCCCCTCCGGTGCGAGTCGCGGGTTCTCCGTGTTCTATCGCAAGATCGATGCCGAGGAGGCCAACATCTCGCGGTATTCATCTAACCGCTTTGGCTTCGATGTGACCTACGGGATTCCGCTGTCGGAGTTCGACCGGATTCAGGTGCGCCCGGGTTTCGAGAACATCGAAATCGAGACGGTCGAACGCTCCGACACTCGTATCGGAACCCCGGACGAGATCATCGACGAGCTGGACGAATTCGGCGATTCCGCGAACCTCTACAAGCTGGAGACCAGCTATATTCACGACACTCGGGACAGCACGACCTTCGCTTCGCAAGGCCGTCGTCATCGGGTCGGCCTGGAAGTCACGGTGCCGGGCAGTGACCGCGAGTTCTACAAGCTCACCTATTCGGGTCAGGAGATCTTCCGGTTGTCCGATCGGTACTCCTTCAGCCTCTCCGCCGGGCTCGCGTATGCGGACGGCTACGGAGGGGATGACGTCCCGTTCTATGAACGGCTGTTTGCCGGGGGCATTCGCTCGGTTCGCGGTTACGAGGACAACCAGCTGGGCGATCTGCGACCGATCCGCGATGGTCAGGTGGCGACACGTGATTCCAATGATGATCCCTACGGTGGGCGTTTCCGGACTACGCTTTCCGCGGAATTGTTCTTCCCGATGCCGTTTGCGGCCGACAACGATGCAGTCCGCATGAGCACCTTTGTGGACGCGGGGAATGTGTTCCATGATGTGTCGGACTTTGATACCAGCGAGTTGCGGGCATCGGCGGGTGTGGCGGTGACCTGGTTCTCGCCAGTGGGGCCGCTGAGCTTCAGCGTGGCCGAGCCGTTCAACAATCAGCCGGGTGACGAGCTGCAGCGCTTCCAGTTCCTGCTGGGGGCCAGTTTCTGAGGATGATCGATGCAAGCGCATCGGGAGGCGTCATGAGATCCGGGATGGCCTGGTTCGCGGCGGTGATTCTCGTTGCCAGCGGATGGCTGGTGGTACCCGCTGTCGCCGGGGCGCAAAACGTGGCATTCGTGACGATGAACCGGATTCTCGAGGATTCGCCGCAGGCCGAAGAGGCGATGCGCGAACTGGAGCGCGAGTTCTCGCCACGCGATTCGGAGCTGGTGGCGGAGCGTGAAGAGCTGCAGCGGCTGCGTGACCGGCTGGAACGTGACGGCGACCTGATGAACCCATCGGAACGGGCGGATCTGGAGCGGGAGTTCTCGCAACGTTCGCGCGAATTCCGGCGGGCGCAGGAGAGCTTCAGCGAAGACCTGAACGTACGCCGCAACGAAGAGCTGGCCAAACTGCAGCGACGGATCAACGATGCCATCGTCGATCTCGCCCGGGAACGCGACATTGATCTGATCCTGACCGAGCGCAACGTGCTGTATGCCAGTGACCGCATCGACATCACGGACGACATCCTTGCCACAATGCAGCGAGATTGACGGCGGGTATTCGGCCCGCGAGCTGGCGGAGGCGCTGGGCGGGCAGCTCACGGGCGATGACGAACGCCGCTTCACCGGGTTGAGCCCGCTGGCCACCGCAGGCCCCTGCGATTTGAGTTTTGTGACGGACGCCGGGCGTCATGCCGAGGCCCTGGCGGCGAGTGCCGCGGGTGTGATCCTGGTACCGGTGGCCGCGGGGCTGCAAGCGACGTCTTCCCGAACCCTGATCCACCTGGATGATGTCTACCTGGGCTATGCCCGAGCGAGTCAGTGGCTGGGCAGGCCACGTCGCGCCCGAGCTGCGGGTGTCCATCCGGGTGCGTTTGTGGATCCCGAGTCCGCGGTTGCTCCCGACGCTTGCGTGGGGCCTGGGGCGGTGATCGGCGCGGGGGCGACGGTGGGAGCCCGGAGTGTCGTGGGGGCGCACTGCGTGGTGGGCGAGGGGGTGACGGTGGGGGCCGATACCTTCCTGCACCCCCGTGTGACCCTGCTCGAAGGGGTTGTGGTGGGGGATCGCTGCATCCTGCACAGTGGTTGCGTGATCGGGGCTGATGGCTTTGGTTTCGCCCCCGCGGGCGACCACGGTTGGGAGAAGATCGAACAGCTGGGCCATGTCGTGATCGGTTCCGATGTGGAAATTGGAGCAAACACGACCATCGATCGCGGGGCGTTGCGCGCGACGCGGATCGGGAGGGGTGTGAAGATCGACAACCTGGTTCATGTTGCCCATAACGTCGAGATTGGCGACGATACAGCCATCGCCGGCTGTGTGGGGATCGCGGGCAGTGCCCGGATCGGCGCACATTGCGCAATCGGGGGTGGTGCCGGGATCCTGGGCCACCTGTCCATCGTGGATCACGTCACCATTCATGCGATGACCCTGGTCACGCGCTCCATTACGCGGCCGGGTCACTACGCCTCGGGCGTCCCGCATCAAGAGGCCCGGTTGTGGAATCGCATGCTGGCCCGACTGCGCCGTCTGGCGCGTTAGGCGATCGAGGGGCGATTAATCGGCCCTGGTAGTAACTGGCCTTGCCGCGTGTGGGGAGGCCGAGTCGAACGTCGTATTGCACGTCCCGCGCAGCGGTCCGGATGCGGCACAACAAGATCAAGAGAAAGGACACCGGCGTGGATGACTTTAATGTCCAGGAGATCATGCGCTACCTGCCGCATCGTTACCCGTTCCTGATGGTGGATCGGGTGCTGGAGTGGGAGGCGGGCAGCTATCTGACGGGGATCAAGAACGTCAGCATCAACGAACCGTATTTCCAGGGGCACTTCCCGATCAAGCCGGTGATGCCCGGGGTTCTGATCCTCGAGGCCCTGGCACAGGCGACTGGCCTGCTTGCGTTCAAGACCGAAGAGGCGCGTAACGAGAACCAGGACAAGCAGCAGCTATACCTGTTTGTCGGGATCGACGAGGCGCGCTTCCGGCGCCAGGTGGTACCCGGGGATCAACTCCACCTGCGGGTGGATCTGAAGCGTACGGTGCGGGGCATCTGGCGCTTCGACGCGGTCGCGAAGGTGGGCGACGACGTGTGCGCGACGGCGCAGCTCATGTGTTCCGGTCAGGAAATCCCGGCGTGATCGATCCGCGCGCGGACGTCCACCCCAGCGCCGAGATCGACAGCTCGGTGACGATCGGGCCGTTCTCGGTCATCGGTGCCAATGTGAAGATCGGCGCGGATACCTGGGTGGGCCCGCATGTGGTGATCAACGGACCGACCGAGATCGGGCGGGAAAACCGAATCTTTCAGTTCTCCTCGATCGGGGAGGAGCCTCAGGACACCAGCTATCGGGGTGAACCCACGCGGCTGATCATCGGCGATCGCAACGTGATTCGGGAGTCGGTAACGCTGCACCGCGGAACCGAGAAGGGGTTGGGTGAGACGGTCATCGGGCACGATAACCTGATCATGGCGTATGTCCACATCGCGCACGACTGCACGATCGGGAACGGCATCATCTTCTCCAATGCTACTTCGCTTGCGGGGCACGTGGAGATCCAGGATCACGCAACGCTGGGTGGTTTCACCCTGGTGCATCAGTTCTGTCGCGTGGGTACCTACGCCTTCACCAGCATGGGTGCGGCGCTGAACCGTGACCTCCCGCCGTATTGCCTGGCGAGCGGCAACTATGCGCGGCTGATCGGGATCAACAAGGTTGGCCTAAAGCGCAACGGTTTCTCCAATGACGCCATTCAGGCGCTCCACCGGGTATTCATCCAGGGAATGCGTGGACGTGCCGGGCGCGAGAGTCATCTGGACGCCATGTTCGAGGAGACCGAGGTGCCCGAGGTGCGCAATCTGATCGGTTTCGTGCGCGGCAGTCGTCGCGGCATTCTGCGCGGCGGTCGTCCGCACTGACGCGGTCGCCTCGGGACAGGGCCCAGCGTGCTGCCCAATCGGTTGCTCCCCAAACGAACCGTCGCCCTTAGATCGGCTTCTCGCTGTCCCTTAGTTGGCCGTGGCGCAGGAGTTCGTGCGCCATTTCGGCCACGCGGCGGTCGGCTCCACCATTGCCCAGGCGATCGCGCACCTGCGCCAGGCGATCGCGCATCGCTTCCAGAGCCGCGGGGCGGTCGAGCAGATCCGCTGCGTCGCGGGCCAGGCGCTCGGCGGTGGCATGCTGTTGCAGGTATTCGGGCACCAGGCGCTCGCCGCCCACGATGTTGACCAGGGCGATGTTCTCGACCCGCACGAGACGCGAGAAGACTGCGTGGCTCAGGGTGCCCATGCGGTAGAACACCAGCATCGGGGCCTGGAGCAGACCGGCCTCCAGGGTTGCCGTGCCCGAGGCGATCAGCAATAGATCGGCCCCCGCCATCAGGGAGTGGGTGGCCGCGTCGCCGCCCACGAAATGCACGGGGAGATCGTCACAGGTGGCGAGGGCCCCCAGGTCTTCCGTGGTGACCCCCGGCGCCATGGAGGCCACGAACTGGATGTCCGGGTGCGATCCGTGGAGGCGGCGGGCGGTGTCCAGGAGCATGGGCCAGTGGCGCTTCAGTTCGCCATTGCGGCTGCCGGGGAGAAGCCCGATCAGGCGCGTATTGGCCGCGAGGCCAAGCTGTTCGCGAATCGGCTGTTTGGGCGGCTGAACCCGATCCACAAGCGGGTTTCCGACATAGCGGACTGGCACCCCGGCCTTCTCGTAGACGTCGGTCTCGAAGGGAAAAAGTACCGCCATCGCGTCCACGCTGTGCTGGATCCGCTTGATCCGGCCCGAACGCCACGCCCACAGCTGCGGGCTGACATAGAACAGCACGCGGATATCGAGGCGGCGGGCGTGGGCGGCCAGGCGCAGGTTGAACTCCACATAGTCCACCAGGATCAGCAGGTCCGGGCGATGGGTCTCCAGGTGCTGGCACATGCGCCGGAACAGGCGGCGCAGGCGCGGGTAGTTGACCAGCACATCGACCAGGCCCACCACGGCCAGTTCGGAGACGTCGATCAGGGTGTCGACCCCGGCGGCGCGCATCTGCGTCCCGCCCATGCCCGTGTAGCGGAGACCCGGCTCCAGTGCCGAGAGTTCGTGAACCAGTCCCGCCCCGAGTGCGTCACCGGAGCTCTCGCCGGCGCAGATCACGACATGCTGCGTCATGACCGGTTGAGGCCCCCTGTGGAAGCGATGTCGCGTGGCGTCACGCGAGGGCGTCGCGGATCTTCCCGCAGATCATGTCGATGGTGGCGTCCTCGAGTTCCGGGAACACCGGCAGGGACAGACAGCGCGCGGCGACGTCTTCGGTGACGGGCAGCGATTCCGGCCGGTTCGGGAGATCGGCGAAGGCCTTTTGCTGATGCAGGGGTACCGGGTAGTAGATTGCGCAGGCCACGTCAGCGGCCTTGAGGGCCTCCATGATCGCGTCGCGATGATCGGTCAGCAGCGTGTACTGGTGGTAGACGTGGACCCCGATGCCATCCTCGAACGGCACTTCGACCGGCAGCCCGGCCAGACCGTCGCGATAACGTGCCGCCACCCGGCGGCGTTCGGCGTTGTAGGTGTCGATGTGGGGGAGCTTCACCCGCAGGATGGCGGCCTGCATCTCGTCCAGCCGGCTGTTGTAGCCGATCTCGTCGTGGTAATAGCGCACGCTGGAGCCGTGGTTGCGCAATCGGCGCAGGGTGTCAGCGGCAGACGGGCAGTTGGTGGTCACCAGACCGCCGTCGCCGAAGGCCCCGAGGTTCTTGCTGGGGAAGAACGAAAAACAGCCGAAGGCGGTGGCCGCGCCAGTCTGTACGCCATCGACCGTTGCGCCGAAGGACTGTGCACAATCCTCGACGATCATCACCTTGTGCTTCTCGGCGATGGCCTGAAGCCGCGGCATGTCGGCCGGCTGGCCGAACAGGTGGACCGGCAGGATCGCGCGGGTGCGCTCGGTGATGGCCGCCTCGACCTGGTCCGGGTCGATGTTGAAGGTGCGCGGGTCGATGTCCACGAATACCGGGTCGGCCCCGACATAACGGATCGCCTCGGCCGTGGCAATGAAGGTAAACGGGGTGGTGATGACCTCGTCGCCCGGGCCGATGCCGGCCGCGGCCAGCGCCAGATGCAGGGCATCCGTGCCGGAGGCACAGGTGATCGCGTGTTCCACGCCCAGGTACTCGGCGAGCTCCTGCTCCAGGGTCTGGACGTTGGGGCCGAGGATAAAGCGCGCACCGGCCAGCACGTCCTGTAGCGCGGCATCGATTTCGGGGCGCAGGGTCTGGTACTGGCGCTGCAGGTCGACCATCGGGATCACGGCTTGACTCCTGTGGGGTTCGCGTCGAGGTGGCTGTGCGGACCGTCGGCCCGGCTCATGATGTTCAGGTTCTCGTAGACCAGGTCGGTGATGCGGCTGGCCGTTTCCAGGGCGCGCTGGCCGTCACGGCCGCTGACCACGACCGGTCCCTGACCGCGCACGGCGGCGACAAAGGCCTGGATCTCGGCTAGCAGGGCATCCGCCTCGTCGAAGACACTCTCCGTGCGGTGAATCGCAGGGGCTCCCGTCTCCGGATCGGGTTCGCCAATGTGGTTCAGCGACAGGATGCGGTTCTGGAAGTCCACCGAGGCGTAGGCATGTGACTGGAAGATGCGCATGCGCCGCTCGGACTTGGTGCTGATGCGACTGGAGGTCACGTTGGCTACACAGCCGTCCGCGAATTCCAGCCGGGCATTGGCGATGTCGATGTCGCCGGTCAGCACGCGTGCGCCGGAGGCGCGAATCTCGGTCAGCGGGGCATCCACCAGCGACAGGATGATGTCGATGTCGTGGATCATCAGATCGAGCACGACCGACACGTCGGTGGCGCGCGGCTTGTAGGGTGCCAGGCGGTGCGACTCGATAAACCGCGGGTGCAGCGGGGTCTCGGTCAGTCGGCGCAGTGCGGCATTGAAGCGTTCCAGGTGCCCGACCTGGAGGACGACGCCCTGCTGCTCGGCGATCTGGTTCAGCGTCTCGGCCTGCTCCAGGGTGGCGGTAATCGGTTTCTCGACCAGGACATGACAACCGGCCTCGAGGAAGTCCCGGGCGATGTCGAAATGCAGGGTAGTCGGCGCGGCGATGGAGACCGCATCGACCTGACCGATCAGGGCGCGATGGTCGGTCTCCGCGCGGCAGCCGTGCTCCGCCGCGACGCGGCTGGCGGTTTCGGAATCGGCATCGACCACGGCAACCAGTTCGGTGTCCGGCAGCGCGGCGTATTTGGCGGCATGCCATTTGCCAAGATGGCCCACGCCGATGGCGGCGCAGCGTAACGGAGATTGGGACATGAGTAGGCTCGGATCCGGAGGGGGTGTGCTAGGATTTTCGGCGCTATTGTAACGGATCCCCGGCGCGGCGCATGTTCGCGTTCGGGCGATTGCCCGCAGTTCACCGTGGTGGAGACTCCATGTCCGATTTAGAGGCAACGCAGCGCTACGTCGCCGGCGTGGACGAAGTGGGGCGCGGGCCGCTGGCCGGGCCGGTCGTGGCGGCCGCCGTCATCCTGCCGGAAGGCTACACCTGCCCCGGTTTGACCGACTCCAAGAAGCTCAGCGCGAAACGTCGCGAGACGCTGGACGTGCAGATCCGTGCCGACGCGCTGGCATGGTCGTTGGGCCGGGCCGAGGCGGCGGAGATCGATGAACTGAACATCCACCATGCGACGCTGCTCGCCATGCAGCGGGCGGCGGCCGGGCTCGCCATCGCGCCGGCACATCTGCTGGTGGACGGGCGCTTCACACCGCAGGGCCCCTGGACTGCCGAGGCGATCGTCGGTGGGGATGGCTCGGTGGCTGCGATCAGCGCCGCCTCCATCGTCGCGAAAGTGGCGCGCGACGGCTGGTTGCGCGATCTGCATCACGACTACCCCGATTACGGCTTCGACCGCCATTCCGGCTACCCCACAGTGGCGCATCGCGAGGCCCTGGAACGGTTGGGGCCGTGCCCGCAACACCGCCGTAGTTTCGGCCCGGTAGCGCGTGCGCTGGCGGCGCGTGAACAGGAAATGGGGGCATGAGCGAAGGCCATACCGGTTTCGTGCACCTGCGGGTGCATTCGGAGTATTCCCTGATCGACGGGCTGGTCCGCCTCAAGCCACTGGTGAACGCGGTGGCCGAGGGCGGGATGCCCGCCGTCGCAGTGACCGATCACTGCAACCTGTTCGGGCTGGTGAAGTTCTACCGTGCAGCGATCGCAAAGGGTGTGCAGCCCATCATCGGTGCGGACGTTCTGGTGCGCGATGCCCGTGCCGACGGCAGTCTTGCACGCATGACCCTGCTGGCGCAGAACGACCCGGGTTACCGCAATCTGACCCGTCTGATCTCGCGCGCCTGGCAGGAGGGCCAGGAGAAGGGCATTCCGCGGGTGGACTGCGCCTGGCTGGATGCGGCCGCCGAGGGTTTGATCGCATTGTCTGGCGGGATCGACGGGTTATTCGTGAACGGTTCGGGGGCCGCGCGCGCGCTATTGGCCGAGGATCTCGAGCCGTGGATGCAGCGCTTCCCGGGTCGCTTCTATCTGGAACTGGTGCGCAGCGACCGCCCGGGCGAAGAGGCCTGGATCGAACAGGCGCTGGCCGCGGCCGAGGCCTTCGATCTGCCGGTGGTGGCCACCAATGATGTTCGCTTCCTGCGGCCCGAGGACTTCGAGGCCCACGAGGCGCGCGTCTGCATCCATGACGGCGTGACCCTGGACGACCCGCGACGCCCGCGTCGTTACTCGGAGGCGCAGTACCTGCGTACACCGGAGGAGATGGCGGAGCGGTTCGCGGACATTCCCGAGGCCCTGGCCAACAGCGTGGCGATCGCCCGGCGCTGTTCGGTGAGCCTGACCCTGGGCGAATCGGTGCTGCCGGACTTCCCGGTTCCCGAGGGCTATACGGTCGAAGATCACCTGCGCGAGACCTCGGCGCAGGGGTTGGCGGGTCGCCTGGAGCGCTTCTGCTTCGCGCCGGCGGCGGATTACGAGGCGCGCTTGCAGCGCGAGCTGGACGTGATCTGCCAGATGGGTTTCCCCGGCTACTTCCTGATCGTGGCGGACTTCATCCAGTGGGCCAAGGACAATGGCATTCCCGTGGGCCCGGGTCGTGGTTCCGGTGCGGGCTCTCTGGTGGCCTATGCGCTGGGAATTACCGACCTGGATCCATTGCGTTACGATCTTCTGTTCGAGCGATTTCTAAATCCCGAACGTGTCTCCATGCCCGACTTTGATGTCGATTTCTGCATGGAGCGCCGCGACGACGTCATCGACTATGTCGCCGAGCGCTACGGGCGCGACAAAGTCTCGCAGATCATCACCCACGGCACCATGGCCGCCAAGGCGGTGGTGCGCGACGTCGGGCGTGTGCTGGGCCATGGCTACGGTTTCGTGGACCGCATTGCCAAGCTGATCCCGTTCGAGCTGGGCATGACCCTGCAAAAGGCCCTGACCGAGAGCGCGGACCTCAAGACGCAATATGACGAAGACGAGGAGGTGCGCGCGATCATCGATCTCGCGCAGAAACTCGAGGGGCTCACCCGGAACGCGGGCAAGCATGCCGGCGGGGTGGTCATTGCGCCCTCGGCGCTGACCGACTTCTCGCCGCTGTATTGCGAGGACGACGGCGGCTCGCTGGTGACCCACTTCGACAAGGATGACGTCGAGGCGGTCGGCCTGGTGAAGTTCGACTTCCTCGGTCTGCGCACGCTCACCATCATCGACTGGGCGGTGGACAACATCCGCAAGATGGATGCCGCGGTACAGGTCGATCTCGACGCCATCCCGCTGGATGACGCCGAGACCTTCCGGCTGCTGAAGGACTATCAGACCACCGCCGTGTTCCAGCTGGAATCCGGTGGCATGAAGGACCTGATTCGCCGCCTGCAGCCGGACAGCTTCGAGGAGATCATTGCGCTGGTGGCGCTCTACCGCCCGGGCCCGCTGCAGTCGGGCATGGTGGACGACTTCATCGACCGCAAGCACGGTCGTGCCCAGGTGGAATATCCGCATCCGGATCTGGAACCCATTCTCCAGCCCACCTACGGCGTGATCCTGTACCAGGAGCAGGTGATGCAGATCGCCCAGGTGCTGGGCAATTACACCCTGGGTGGTGCGGATCTGTTGCGCCGCGCGATGGGCAAGAAGAAGCCCGAAGAGATGGCCAAGCAACGCGAGATCTTCCTCGAGGGGGCGCTGGGGCGCGGTGTGGATGAAGGGGTTGCGACCTACATCTTCGATCTGATGGAGAAGTTCGCGGGCTACGGCTTCAACAAGTCGCACTCCGCGGCCTATGCCCTGGTTGCCTACCAGACCGCCTGGCTCAAGGCGCATTATCCGGCGCCGTTCATGGCGGCGGTGCTGTCCGCGGACATGGACAACACCGACAAGGTCGTGGGGCTGATCGAGGAATGCCGCAACATGGGCCTGGAGGTCCTGCCGCCGGACGTCAATCAGTCGGACTACCGCTTTACCTGCCATGACGCGCAGACCGTGGTCTACGGCCTGGGCGCGATCAAAGGCGTTGGGGAATCGGCCATCGACACCCTGCTCAAGGCGCGCGGCGAGGGCGGCGAGTTCCACGGGCTGGTGGACCTGTGCCAGCGCGTGGATCTCGGCAAGCTGAACAAGCGTGTGCTGGAGACGCTGGTGCGCGCCGGCGCGATGGATCGGATCGGCGCCAACCGAGCGACGCTGCTGAACGACATCCCGATGGCGGTCGCGGCAGCCGAACAGAGCGTGCGCAATGCCAATCTGGGTGTGGTGGACCTGTTCGGGGATCCAGCCGCGGCCGTGATCCCGGATAGCGCGACCCTCGCCGAAATGGAGGACGACGATCGTCTGCGCGGCGAGAAGGACACCCTGGGGCTTTATCTGACCGGCCACCCGGTGGAGCGCTACCGCGCCGAGTTGCTGCGCCTGACCGGCACCACGCTGCAGGCGTTGGAGGCCAAGCTGGAGGATCGCCCGGACGAGCCCCAGGGCCAGAAGTGGCGCGGCAAGCAGGAAACCGTGCGCATCGCCGGTCTGATTGTCGGGGTGCGGGTGCGCAACACGCAGAGCGGACGCATGGGCATCGTCACCCTGGACGATCGCAGCGGGCGGGCCGAGGTGGTGCTGTTCAACGACGACTTCACCACCTACAAGGACCGTCTGGAGCCGGATGCCCTGCTGGTCGCGGAGGGCACGGTCACGCTCGACGACTATGCCGGCGGGATCCGTATGCGGGCCCGTACCGTGTACAGCCTGGATGAAGCGCGGGTCCAGTGGGCCCGCGCGCTGCACCTGTGCCTGGAAGGGGTGGTTCCCGAGCAGGTGGCCCATTTGCGCGGGCTGATGGAGCCGCATCGTGAGGGGCCTTGCCGCGTGCACCTGTGCTATCGCCGTGACGGGCTGGAGGCGGATATCAGCCTGCCGGAGGGATGGACCATCCGCCCGGACGAGCGGCTGTTGCGTGGCATCCAGCAGTCCCTGGGTCCGGGTTGCGAGGCCGAGGTGCTCTACGGCCGATAGGGAAACACTGATTGATGCAAGGCATCACCGCACCGGTCCGGGAGCGGGGATCGCCGCAATTGGTTACAATTCGCATCCTTCGTCGGTATCCACAACCAAGTCTTCGGGACCCTGCATGAATCCGGACTTTCTCGACTTCGAACAGCCCATTGCCGAACTGGAAGCGAAGATCCGCGATCTGCGCTATGTCGGCGACGATGCCGAGGTCAACATCCAGGAAGAGATCCAGCGCCTGGAAGGCAAGTGCCGGTCTTTGACCGAGAGCATCTTCGCCAAGCTGACCCCGTGGCAGGTCTCGCAGATGTCGCGGCATCCGCGGCGACCCTACACCCTTGACTACATTCCCGACTTGTTTGACGAATTCGAGGAACTGCATGGCGACCGGGCGTTTGGCGACGACCCGGCGATCGTGGGCGGCGTGGCACGCCTGGACGGTCGGCCGGTGATGCTGATCGGGCACCAGAAAGGGCGCCAGACACGCGACAAGGTCTACCGCAACTTTGGCATGCCGCGTCCGGAGGGCTACCGCAAGGCCCTGCGCTTGATGGAGATGGCCGAGCGCTTTCGCATGCCCGTGCTCACCTTCATCGACACGCCGGGTGCCTACCCGGGCGTGGGGGCGGAAGAACGTGGCCAGAGCGAGGCGATCGCGCGCAACCTGCGAGTGATGGCGCGCCTCGACACGCCGATCATTGCCACGGTGATCGGCGAAGGCGGCTCCGGTGGGGCCCTCGCGATCGGGGTGGGCGACGCCACCCTGATGCTGCAGTACTCGACCTACTCGGTGATTTCGCCGGAGGGTTGTGCCTCCATCCTCTGGAAGAGCGCCGAAAAGGCCTCGGAGGCCGCGGAGGCCCTGGGCATCACGTCGGAACGCCTGCGCGAGCTGGGGCTGGTCGACCGCATCGTGCCGGAACCCCTGGGCGGTGCCCACCGCGATCCCGACACCATGTCCTCCAGTCTGCGCGCCGCGCTTCTGGAAACCCTGGACGGCCTGGAAGGGCTGGACCCGGGCAAGCGCCTGGAACGGCGCTATCGCCGGCTGATGGACTACGGTGCCTTCCAGGAAGCCGCTTCCTGATCGCGGTGCCGGGGCGCTCGATCCTGTAGCCGCGGCGCTGCGGGACTTCCTCCAGGCGCATCCCGGCTATCGTCACGTGCGCATCGCCTTCAGCGGCGGTCTCGACTCGACCGTCCTGCTCCACGCCGCGGTGCGCCTGGGTATCCCCAACCTCGAAGCCATGCACGTGGATCATCGCCTGCGTCCGGACTCCGGCCAGCAGGTCGAGCACTGCCGCGCCTTTGCACAGGCACTGAACTGCCCGTTCCGGCTCCGTACCCTCGATTCTCTCGACACCCGTGGCTTCGGCGTGGAGGCCGCGGCGCGCGAGGCACGCTACGCGATGCTGCGCGAAGGGCTGGGTGAGACGGGCATCATCCTTGCTGGGCAGCATGCGGATGATCAGGCCGAAACGTTCCTGCTGGCTGCCCTGCGTGGCAGCGGGCCCGAAGGGCTGCAGGCCATGCGGCCGCTGCGCCGCGAGGGCGAGACCTGGCTGGGCCGGCCGTTGCTGGGCCTGTCACGCGAGGCCCTGGTCGCCTATGCGGAGCAGGAGGGCCTCGACTGGTATGACGATCCCAGCAATCAAGATCCCCGATTCGACCGCAATTTCCTGCGCCAGTCGGTGTTGCCCTTGTTGCGGGAGCGATTCGATGGAGCGGCCGGGCTGGCGCGCGCGGCCGGCTGGCAGCAGGAGGCGGTTGGGCAGCTCCGTCAGCATTTCGGCGAGCTGCTGGAAGAAGTGCGGGATCCGCTGACCGGCAGCCTGGGCCTTCAAGGTTTGCGCGGGCTCGACGCGGATAACCAGCGTGGCCTGCTGCGGCACTGGCTGCGCGAGCAGGGGCTCCGTCCGCCGGGCCACGAACGCCTGGGCGAATTCCTGCGCCAAGCCCTAGTGGACAACCCCGAGGCGTCCCCTGTGGCGGAATGGGATGGCGGCTGGATTCGGCGCTATCGCGATCAGCTGCATGCCGGGCCGGAGGAGGAGAGGGTGCGTGCGGGTCCACCGCCCGAACAGCCCTGGCCAGCCGATCAGCCGGAACTGATTTTGGTAGACGGACGCCGGTTGACCCGGGAGATGCTGCCGCGGCTCGGCGTTGACCCCGAGGCCGCTCTCACCGTTAGCTATCGAAGCGGGGGCGAGATGGTCGCGACCCCCGCCGGGCGTCGATCGCTGAAAAAGCTGATGCAGGAGCGCGGGGTCGCCCCCTGGGAACGCAACCGGATTCCGCTTTTGTGTCAGCTGGATGGAGCGATTGTGGCGGTGCTCTGGCCCGGGTTGGTGCACGCTGGGAGTTGACGCGCCCGTCCAAATCGGACAATTCTTGGGTCGTATTCAGGGGTGCGGGTGAGCGGTACGTGACAGGTTTCGCGGCACAATGCGGACGACGTACGGGCATGGGGGTGCTGGTGGCCGGGATGCTGCTGGCCGCGCCTCTGGGCGCGGATTCGCTGATGCTCACGACCGAGAGCTACCCCCCGTTCAATTTCGAGACGGAAACCGGCGAGCTGGACGGGATCTCCATTCGGGTGATAGATGCCCTGCTGGATGTCGCCCAGGTGGACGCCGAGATCCGCCTGCTGCCGTGGAGTCGGGCCTACGCCGAGGCGCAGTCGGAACCGGGTACCTGCGTCTTTTCCACTACGCGCACCTCCGAACGCGAAGACCTGTTCACCTGGGTCGGCCCTCTGGTGGAAAACCAGTGGCATGCGTTCGTGCTGGCAGACGCCGAGGTGAACGCAGGGTCGCTGGAAGATCTGGAGCTCTACCGTGTCGGGGGCTATCGGGACGATGCCGTGGCGCTCTATGTGGAGGCCCGGGGCATCCCCGTGGATACTGCACCAAATGACCGGCTGAACGCCCGCAAGCTTGCGGCCAACCGGATCGATGTGTGGGTCAGCGGCGAACATCTGGCCCCCTGGTATGCCCGCCAGGAGGGCATCGGGGAGCTCCGGTCCCTGTTCGCGTTCAACGATACCGTGATGTCCCTGGCCTGCCACCCGGAAACCGCGCGGGCGCCGCTGGATCGCATGCAGGAGGAACTGGATGCGATACGCGCGGACGGACGCTATGCGGCCATCGTGCAGGATGTCCTGGACAGCAATGGAGAGCGCAATGACTGACGCAGCCGAGGCCCGGACGGAATCGTCGGCCCTGATCGCCGAGGAGGTGCTGGGCTTTCAGCGCAACATGACGCGGCGCGGCATCATCTTTTCGTTCACTGGCTACATTTCCGAGGGCATCCTGAAGGCCCTGGGGGATGCACTGCGGCAGAAAATCCGACTCGAGTCCACCGATACGAAGACCGTGAACCGCGTCTTTTCGGTGTTCGTGGAACAGGTGCAGAACGTGATTCGCTATTCAGCCGAGCGTATCGAGCACGACGCGGAGCCTCCCGTCGAGCTGAGCTCCGGGATGATTACCGTCGGGTCGGAAAACGGGCGCTTCTTCGTCATTTGCGGCAACGTGATCGGGCGCAAGGATGCCGACACCCTGGCCGTGCGCCTGCGTGAGCTCGCGGGCATGGACAGCGAGGAGTTGCGCCGCTTTTACAAGGAAAAGCTGCGGGAACCACCGGACGAAGGCAGCAAGGGCGGCAGCATCGGGCTGATCGAGATCGCACGCCGGGCAAGCGAGCCAATCCAGTTCGACTTTCAGCATCTTTCCGATGCGCAATCCTATTTTGTCCTGAAGGCCTATATCTGATGGCAGTCGTCGAGACCATTGAACACGAGGCAACCGACCGGACCCCGGCTGTCGTTTTCGATTTCGCGGCGGGGCAGTACCGGCTGTCCGGCGAGTCGTATCCGGAAGATGCCGCGAACTTCTACGGCCCGCTGACTCAGGGGCTGCGGCAGGCGATCGAGGACCGGGCCAGCGACGAGGTGGAGTTCACCGTGGAAATGATCTACTTCAACAGTTCGACTGCGAAGGCCTTGATGAACATGTTTCAGATCCTGGAAGACGGCGCCGAGTCGGGTCTGAAGGTACGGATCAACTGGTGTTACCACGATGACGACGAGACCATGGAGGAGTTCGGCGAAGACTTCTCCGAGGATTTCGAACACGCTGACTTCCGAATGTGTCCGCTGACATGAAGGCCCCCTCCCGAGACGACCCGATGAATCCTGCTAGCCGGCCACGGGAGGGCCAGGAAATGGAGAGGCTCGCGGACTTCTCCCTGTTCGAGCAGGAAAAGTCCGTCATGCAGCGCTCCGAACAGATGCTCGAGGCGCTGGATGCGGTAGGCGATGGCGTGAAGGTGCTCGCCAAGGCCTATTCCGAGAGCTATCGGGCGCAGCGTCGCATGATGCGTATGAGCGACCGTATGCAAGCGGATCTGCAGGAGGCCAACCGCCAGTTGCGTGAGCAGGCGGAGCATCTGGCACAACTCAACAATGCATTGTCCGACGAAGTACGCGAGCGCGAGCGCCTGACGGCCGAGCTGGAACGCCTGGCGCTGGAGGATGCCCTGACCGGCCTGTTCTCGCGTCGCCGGGTGATTGACTGCGTGGAGGGCATGGCGGATAGCGTTGGCGAGGAATCGCGTTCGCTCACCGTGATGATGCTGGATCTCGACGACTTCAAGGCGTTGAACGACACCCACGGCCATGCCGCCGGCGATTTCGCCCTCGAGAGCTTTGCCGACATCCTGCGGGGCGAGCTGGGGGCGGAACAGTACGCTGGGCGCATGGGTGGGGAAGAGTTCCTGGTAGTGGCGGCGGATCTGGATGCCGAAGAGGCAGTCGCACTGGCCGAGCGCATTCGCTCGTCGGTGGAGAATGCATCGCTGCACTGGAAGGACGAACCGCTTGCGCTGGCGGTTTCCATTGGCCTGGTTATCACCACAAACCCGTGGCCGGATGCGGGCGAGCTGGTGGCTCTGGCCGATGACCTGCTCTACCGGGCCAAGAACGAGGGACGCAACCGTGTCATCGTGCAAATGCACGGCGAACACGGGTGATGGCGGGCGGCATCCGCCGGAATCGTAGCCTGGTCGCCAAGCTGGCCGTCGCCACGCTGCTGGCGGCGCTGGCGCTGAGCCTTCTCAGCAGCGCCTATGTCATTGCCTCGGACTGGCATGCCTTCCGTGCCGAGACCGGGGAGCAGATCGACCGTCTGCAACGCCTGGTAGAACCACCCGCCGCCGAGGCGGCCTTCCAGTTGAGCGCTGCCCAGGCCGATTCCCTGGTCCAGGGCCTGCTGGTTTTCGACGAGATCCGGCGGGTCGAGATCCTCGACGACTTTGGCAACACCCTTGCGGAAGATGCCCAGGCGCGCACCCAGACCGGTGGCGAGTGGGCGCACTGGCTCTTCGGTGATCTGCAAACCCATGAGCGTGAGCTGCGCCATCCTGATACCCGCGGAAATATCCAGGGCGTGGGCGTCCTGCGCGTGGAACTGGACCCTGGCGTGTTGGGGCGGGCCTTCGTCAACCGGCTGCAGACCGGGGTCGTGACCAGCGTAACCCAGGCGGTGATCGTCTCTCTGGTGGTGGTTGTACTGTTCTATCTGCTGATGCTCCGTCCGATGTTGAAGATTTCACGTGCGGTGGCGGACACCGACCCAGACCAGCCCGCGCACTGGCCGATGCCGCGCCTGGGCCATCACGAAAACGATGAGCTGGGGGCGCTGGGGCGTTCGCTGGATCGTTTGCTGGGGGCTTTTCAGGCGGGGCTGGACGCGCGCGACGGGGCCCGCGGCGAGCTGAAGGCGCTGAATGCAGACCTCGAGCGGCGCGTCGAGGAACGCACCCGGCAGCTGGAAGCCGAGAAATCCGAGACGGAACGGGCGCTGGCCAAGGTGGACGAGGCCAACCGTGAGCTCGAGCGCAGTAATCGCTTGGTGGTGGAGAGCATCCGTTATGCCCGCCGCATCCAGACTGCCATGCTGCCGGACAAGAATGCCCTCGATGGTTACATGGACGAGGTGCAGATCTACTGGGAGCCCCTGCACCTCGTGGGGGGCGACTACTTCTGGGTCGAGGCCATCGACGGACACAGCATCCTGGTGGTGGCGGACTGCACCGGCCACGGTGTACCGGGTGCCTTCATTACCCTGGTGGTGGCCTCGGCGCTGGATCGCATCCTGCACGAACACCGCTTGCTGGAGCCCTCGGCCATCCTGCGCGAGATGGACCGGCTGGTGCGCTCACGGCTGCGCCAGGATGGCTATGACTCGGACTCCGACGACGGGCTCGAGGCGGCGGTGTGTGTCTACCGGCCGGAGGATCGCAAGTTGGCCTTTGCCGGTGTCGGGCTGCCGTTGATGATCGACCGCGGCGGCGAGGTCGAGGAGATCCGGGGCGTACGCGGCGGCCTTGGCTACCGCAGCCTGGAACCGGCCCAGCCCGTGGACCACGAGGTCGACGTGGAGCCGGGCACGGAATTCTTCCTGATCACCGATGGCGTGCACGATCATGTCGGCGGAGAGCCGCCGCGATTGTTTGGTCGGCGGCGGTTGCGCCAGGTGCTGTCGGACAAGAGTGGTCGCGATCTGTCGGCCAAGATCGATGCCGTGGTCCGGGTGCTGGAAGATTATCGCGACGGCGAGCCGCGGCGCGACGATATGACCCTGGTGGCGTTCCGGCCGTTGTCATCGAAGGCTGGAAACGAGGCACTGCCCCCATCTTCCGATTGAGCGGGGGCGGGTGCTCTGGTAATCTCTCAGGGGTTTTCCGCCTGCCCCGGATTGCGTGTGCGACCCGGGGCAGGGTGCTTGTCAGCTCCCAGCCAGGTTTCCCGCATGACGCGTTTTGTTTTCATTACCGGAGGCGTGGTCTCGTCTCTGGGCAAAGGTATTGCATCCGCCTCGCTGGGGGCGATCCTGGAGGCGCGCGGTCTCAAGGTGACGCTGCTCAAGCTGGATCCGTACATCAACGTCGATCCGGGCACCATGAGCCCGTTTCAGCATGGCGAGGTGTTCGTCACCGATGACGGCGCCGAAACGGACCTGGATCTCGGGCACTACGAACGCTTCGTGCGCATTCGCACCTCGCGGCGCAACAATTTCACCGCCGGGCAGATCTACGAGAACGTGATCCGCAAGGAGCGTCGTGGGGACTATCTTGGCGGTACGGTGCAGGTCATCCCGCACATCACCGACGAGATCAAGCGCTCGATCCACGAGGGGGCCGGCGATGCCGACATCGCCCTGATCGAGATCGGCGGTACGGTTGGTGACATCGAATCCCTGCCGTTTCTCGAGGCGATCCGTCAGATGGGCGTGGAGCTGGGGCATGACAACGCCCTGTTTATGCATCTGACGCTGGTGCCGTATATCGAGGCCGCCGGCGAGATCAAGACCAAACCGACCCAGCACTCGGTCAAGGAACTGCGCTCCATCGGTATCCAGCCGGATATCCTGCTGTGCCGCTCCACCCAGGCGATCCCCGAGGGCGAACGGCGCAAGATCGCGCTGTTCACCAACGTCGAGGAGAAGGCGGTGATCTCTGCAGTGGATGTAGACAACATCTACAAGATCCCGCTGTGGCTGCATTCGCAGAAGCTCGACGAGATCGTGCTGCGCAAACTCCATATCGAGGTCCCGCAGGCCGATCTTTCGGACTGGAAGCACGTGGTCAATGCCATGGAGTTCCCGGAGTCCGAGGTGACGGTCGGCATGATCGGCAAGTACGTCGATCTGACCGAGTCGTACAAGTCGGTCAACGAAGCCCTGACCCACGCGGGTATCCAGGCGGGTACCCGGGTCCGGATTCGCTATCTCGATTCGGAAAAGCTGGAAGGGGCCGAGAACGAGGCCGCGCGCGAACTCGAGGGCCTGGATGCGATCCTCGTTCCGGGTGGCTTCGGCGAACGCGGCGTGGAGGGCAAGATTGCCGCGGTGCGCTACGCCCGCGAGAACGATGTGCCCTATCTTGGAATCTGCCTGGGTATGCAGGTGGCGGTCATCGAGTTTGCGCGGGATGTGGTGGGGCTGGAAGGTGCGCACAGTACCGAGTTCGCCCCCGACACGCCGCATCCCGTCATCGCGCTGATTACCGAGTGGCAGGACAAGGAAGGCCGCATCGAGCGGCGCGATGCCGACAGCGACCTTGGTGGCACCATGCGTCTGGGCGCCCAGAGCGCGCGCCTGGCCCCGGGGTCACGCATTGCCGAGGCCTATGGTCGCGAAGAGGTGGGCGAACGTCATCGTCATCGCTTCGAATTCAACAACGCCTATCGTGAACGCCTGGAGGCCGCCGGCCTTCGGCTCTCCGGGGTCTCGGAATCCGGCGAACTGGTAGAGGCCGTTGAGCTGGCCGACCATCCGTGGTTTGTGGGCTGCCAGTTCCACCCGGAATTCACCTCGACCCCGAGGGATGGCCACCCGCTGTTCACCGCTTTCGTGTGTGCTGCCCGGGATTACCAGGATGCCCGCGAACCGGAAACCACCACGGCGCTGACGGAATAAGCGCCGGTTCACGTTTTATGCGGTCACACCCGGAGGGTGGCGGCCGCCAGACAGGACAGAGCATGCAGCTTTGCGGTTTTGAAGTTGGCCTTGATCGGCCCTTTTTTCTGATTGCCGGCCCCTGCGTCATCGAATCCGAGGCCATGGCGCTGGAGACGGCCGGCGCGCTGAAGACCATGGCGGACGATCTCGGCATCCCGTTCATCTACAAGTCCTCGTTCGACAAGGCCAACCGGTCGTCGACGAAGAGCTTCCGCGGGCTGGGCATGGAAGAGGGCCTGCGCATCCTGGACAAAGTGAAGTCGGAGGTCGGCGTGCCGATCCTGACGGATGTCCACGAGGACACCGCCCTGGACGAAGTCGGCAGTGTCGTTGATGTGCTGCAGACCCCGGCCTTCCTCTGTCGGCAGACCAACTTCATCCAGAACGTTGCGCGCCAGGGCCGCCCGGTGAACATCAAGAAGGGCCAGTTCCTTGCACCCTGGGACATGGGCAATGTCGTGGACAAGGCCCGCGAGGTCGGCAACGATCAGATCATGGTTTGCGAGCGCGGGGTCTCATTTGGCTACAACACGCTAATCTCCGATATGCGCGGCCTGGCCCAGATGCGTCAGACCGGTTGCCCCGTGGTCTTCGACGCGACCCATTCAGTGCAGCAACCGGGCGGGCAGGGCGCGTGCTCCGGCGGGCAGCGCGAGTTCGTGCCGGTGCTGGCACGGGCGGCGGTGGCCGCTGGCGTATCCGGTCTGTTCATGGAGACCCATCCGGACCCCGAGAAGGCCCTGTCCGACGGCCCCAACGCCTGGCCGCTGCCAAAAATGGCCGAGCTGTTGCAGACGCTCAAGGCGCTGGATGCCGCGACCAAGGCGCAGCCGTTTGCGGAGGCGGAGTACGGTCTCGGGTAACGACCCAAAGAATCGATAAAACGTCCCGGGCGATCCCGTCCGGGCGGATGTTTTTCAAGGAGAGAGCATGTCCAAGATTGCGGAGATTCACGCCCGCGAGATCATCGATTCTCGGGGCAACCCGACGGTCGAGGCCGATGTTGTCCTGGATTCCGGCGCCATGGGGCGAGCGGCGGTGCCCTCCGGTGCCTCCACAGGGGCCCGCGAGGCCCTGGAACTGCGCGACGACGAAAAGCGTTACGGCGGCAAGGGCGTGCTGAAGGCCGTCAGCCACGTGAACGGCGAGATCCGCGACGCCCTGCGTGGGATGGAGCTGGATCAGACCGCGGTCGATCGCCGCATGCTGGAACTGGACGGGACCGACAACAAGGCACGCCTGGGCGCCAATGCACTGCTGGCGGTCTCCATGGCCACTTCGCATGCCCTGGCTGCGGATCGCGAACAGCCGCTGTTCGAGACCCTGGGCGGCGACGACGCCACGCTGCTGCCGGTACCGATGATGAACATCATCAATGGTGGTGCCCACGCCGATAACAGCGTGGACATGCAGGAGTTCATGATCCTGCCAGTGGGGGCGGATTCGGTGCGTGAGGCCGTGCGCTACGGCGCCGAGGTCTTCCACGCGCTGAAAAAGGTGCTGTCCAAGCGCGGGCTGGCGACGGCGGTGGGCGACGAGGGTGGCTTTGCGCCGGACCTTCCGTCCAACTCCGCCGCGATCGAGGTGATCCTTGAGGCGGTTCACAACGCCGGCTTCAAGGCGGGCGAGGACATCTGGATCGGCTTGGACTGCGCCAGCTCCGAATTCTACCGTGATGGGCGCTATCACCTCGATTCCGAAGGCAAGGCCTTCTCTGCCGACGAGTTCTCCGAGTATCTCGCCCACTGGGTGGACCAGTACCCAATCCTGACCATCGAGGACGGGATGGCCGAAGATGACTGGGACGGCTGGAAGACGCTGACCGAGCGCCTGGGCAATCGCGTGCAGCTGGTGGGTGACGACCTGTTCGTGACCAATACTCAGATCTTGCAGGAAGGTATCGACAAGGGCGTTGCGAATTCCATCCTGATCAAGCTCAACCAGATCGGCACCGTGACCGAGACGCTGGAAGCCATCGAGATGGCGCGCAAGGCCAATTACACTGCAGTGATCTCGCATCGCTCGGGCGAGACCGAAGACGTGACCATCGCGGACCTGGCCGTGGCCACGCGCGCCGGCCAGATCAAGACTGGTTCGCTGTCGCGTTCCGATCGGGTCGCCAAGTACAACCAGCTGATCCGTATCGAGGAACACCTGGGTTCGCGAGCGACCTATCCGGGCATGTCGGCGTTCACCTTCGGGCGCTGATCGAGACCCGGGACGGCCTTGGTCACCACGCAGTCCTCAGCCTGCGGCGCGGTTCCTGTCCCCGGTCGTCAGGGGCTCGTAGAATGCCGGGCATGCCGGCCACTTGCGAAAGCCCTCGTCTCCACGTTGTCGCGTCTGTCGCGGTGCGCGGGCGGGGGCTTTCTCTGTTCAACTATACGGAGTGCGGGTGATGCGCGGCCTGTTGATCGGTCTGGCCCTCGTGCTGCTGGCCCTGCAATGGCCCCTGTGGCTGGGCGAGGGGAGTTGGCGCGATGTGCGCGATCTGCGCGAGCAGGTCGCGCAACAGCAAGCCGCAAATGCCGAACTGGAACAACGCAACCAGGCTCTGGAGGCCGAGGTGCGCGATTTGCGCGGCGGCACCGCGGCGGTCGAGGAGCGAGCGCGGCGCGATCTGGGGATGATCCGCGAGGACGAGATCTTCTTCTTCGTGGTGGGCGAGGACGAGCCCACGAGGCTGCAGGTCGAGCCGCTACCGGGCCCGGCTGGAGAGACCGATCCGGGCCCGGACGCGCAAGTCCCGGAGGATGCGGAGCCCGCCACCGACACCCTGCCACCCGAGGACCCCTTTGATGGCTAACGCCGAAAACGTGCCGACTCGGGAGCCAGCGTTCTGGGCGTTGATCCCGGCCGCTGGAATCGGTCGGCGCATGGGATCTGACCGTCCGAAGCAGTACCTGACACTCGGATCGCACACGATCCTGTCCCACACCCTGTCGATCTTTCTCGAACACCCGCGGATTCGCGGGGTGGTTCTGGTGCTCGGTCCGGACGTCGACCCGGATGCCCTGGACCTGCCGCTGGCCGGCGGCCGGCTGTTCCGTGCGGCCGGAGGGGCGGAACGCGCGGATTCGGTCCAGAACGGGCTCGACTTCCTTGCCGAACGGGCGCACGAGGACGACTGGGTACTGGTGCATGACGCGGCACGACCTTGTCTGCCGCTAGCGGATGTGGACCGACTGCTGCACGAGTTGCGTGACGACCCGGTGGGTGGGCTGCTGGCCAGTCCAAGCACCGATACCATCAAATGGAGCGATGGTGCCGGGAAGGTCGAGCGGACGCTGGATCGCGAACGGGTCTGGCGGGCCCTGACCCCGCAGATGTTCCGGCTGGGCATGCTCCGCACGGCCAACGCGCGGGCGCGGGCCGAGGGGCATCCGGTGACGGACGAGGCCAGCGCCATCGAGTTCCTGGGCCAGGCACCCCGGCTGATCGAGGGCTCCGCGATGAACATCAAGATCACCCGCAGCGAAGACCTTGAGCTCGCTCGCCTGTATCTGATGCAGCAGGGTCGCCTGGAAGGCGGGTTTCGCGCATGAGTGGCTTGCGGATTGGCCAGGGCTTCGACGTACACGCCTTCGGCGAAGGCGACCACTTGGTGCTCGGTGGCGTTCGCATCCCGTTCGAGCGTGGATTCGTGGCCCACTCGGATGGGGACGTGCTGATCCACGCGGTGTGTGACGCCCTGCTGGGCGCCGCGGCGCTGGGGGATATTGGCCTGCACTTTCCGGATACCGATCCGGCGTTTCGAGGGGCGGACAGCCGCGTCCTGCTGCGGGAGACGGTCGAACGAGTGGCCGGGTCCGGCTGGCGCCCGGTCAACATCGACACCACGGTGATCGCGCAGGCGCCCAAGCTTGCACCGCATGTCTGCGCGATGCGTGAGAACCTGGCAGCCGATACCGCCCTGAATATCGCCGATGTCAGCGTGAAGGCGACGACCACCGAGCACCTCGGCTTTACCGGGCGCAAGGAAGGGGTGGCAGCCCAGGCTATTGTGTTGCTCGAACCGGCCTCGGGGGTGATGCGGGTATGACTTCGGTGAAGGGGGCAGAACCCGGCATCCTGCGTCTGCATCACGCAAGCCTGGTGATTGCGGACATACGGGTGGCGGCGGCCTTTTACGGGGAGCAGCTCGGCCTGGTGCCGCTGGAACGCCCGGATCTCGACTTTCCCGGCCTGTGGTATGACCTGGGGAGCGGACAGGCGCTGCATCTGTTGCAGGTGCCGAACCCCGATCCGACCGAGCGCGGCGTGCGCTGCGGTCAGGACCGTCATCTGGCGTTGCGCGTCCGTGGTCTGGAGGCGCTGGCGGCGCGCCTGGAAGGGGCCGGGATTCCCGTGGAGCGCAGTCGTTCCGGGCGCCCGGCCGCATTCGTGCGCGATCCCGACGGCAACGCCATCGAGCTGATCGAGGAAGGCGGCTGAGGCCGGACCCGGGGGCCGGCCAAGAACCAGCGACCCTGCACCCGTTGCGGGGCCATCCTTCTCCACGGAACGGATCGTGGGATCACCGGACCCACTCCCAAGCCTAGCTGGGCAGCCCGCCACGCCTATTGCGATCCGGGTTCCCAGCGCCCCGTCACCGCAGCCGTAGCGAACCGAAGAGCCGGGGTCATCTGCGTGGGTGCGAGAGAGCGGGTCGGGGTTCGTTCCACGCAATAAGATCCCGGATAACCGCTGCGCGGTTTCCGGGATGACGAAAGCGATAGGTGGCGGGGGATGCAAGTATCACCGGTCGGGTGATCTTCCTCGGCGTCATCCCGGCCGTAGCGGAGCGAAGAGCCGGGATCTCTGGCGCGGGTGCCAGGCAGCAGGTCAGGGGGTTGGTCCACGCGGTGAGATCCCGGATAACCGCTGCGCGGTTTCCGGGATGACGAAAGCGGTAGGTGGCGGGGGGTGCAAGTATCACCGGTCGGGTGATCTTCCTCGGCGTCATCCCGGCCGCAGCGGAGCGAAGACCCGGGATCTCTGGCGGGGGTGCCAGGCGGCAGGTTGGGGGTTGGTCCACGCGGTGAGACCCCGGATCACCGCTGGGCGGTTTCCGGGATGACGGAGAGGGGGATTCGCGCGCGGAACTTGTGGGATGGTGCGCTGGCGCGAGCTCAGTCCATGCTGGCCGGTTCGGCGGCGAGCTGGCCGGACTGGTAGTCGCTGATGGCCTGTTCGATCTCGCCGGAGGTGTTCATCACGAACGGGCCGTAGTGCGCGATCGGTTCGCCCAGCGGCCGCCCCTTGAACAGCAGTACCCGGGCATCCTGCTGCGCGATCAGGTGGATCTGGGTGTGGCCGTGCCAGACGCCCAGTTGGCCCGTGCCGAGGCCGGTCAGCTCGCCGTCGAACACGTAGGCCAGCACGCGATCTTCCAGTTGCACCGCAAGCGACAGGCGATAGCCGGCCGGTAGCGTGAGGTCGGCCATGGCGGCGCCTTCGCCGATCTGCGGCAGCGCGCCTTCGGTGTCCCCGGCGCTGGTCTGCCAGGAGCCGGCAATGGCCTTGAAGCGCAGCGAATCGTCGTCTTCCGGCAGGTGGCGCATCGCGTCGGCGCGCACGTCGCGGTAACGCGGTGGGTCCATCTTGCGCCGGGCGGGCAGGTTTACCCAAAGCTGGAAGCCGTGCAGGCCGTCCGCGTCCAAAAGCGGCATCTCGGAGTGGATTACGCCACGCCCGGCACTCATCCACTGGGCCTCGCCGGCCTCCACTCGCCCCTGGTTGCCCATGGAGTCCTCGTGGGTAAGCCCGCCGTGGACCAGGTAGGTAAGCGTCTCGAAACCGCGGTGCGGGTGCGAGGGGAAGCCACCGATGTAGTCCTCGCGCGCGCTGGCCTTCAGTTCGTCCAGCATCAGGAAGGGATCCAGCCCGCCACTAAAATCATGGATGCGCCGAATCTTCACCCCGGCCCCGTCCTGGGTGGGATGAGAGGTCTTCACGCTGTCCGGCGGTGTCGGGTTCATGGCGTTCTCCTTCGCAACAGATCTGCACCATACCGACCATGAAACGAAAAGAAAATTGCATCGTTTCCCGTCATGGGGCGTTCTGTCAGGTGGCCGGGACCTGCCAGGAATCGGCAAACATCTCGAGGCTCTCGACGAAGTCCGGGTCGTGCTCCTGGCGACTGATGGTCAGGTGCAGGACAACGGCTTGCGGGTCGGGCGGATGACCCGTGGTCAGCGTCCAGGCGAGGCCATTGGGGCATTCCGGCAGGGAAAAGCGAACGCCACCGTTGATGAGTTCCCGATGGACGCGAAACTCCCCCCACAGGCAGTACACGACACCGGCATCGGGGCCCTCGTCGGCGATCAGCGTATCGATCGCGCCGCTGGCGTCGGGTAATACGGGCACGGTGAGGCTTCGCTGCAGGCTTTCGGCATTCAGGTCGGAATGCAGGGTGCGGAAGAATTCCATAGGGATTACTCGTTGCGGGGCAGGAAGACGGGCAGGCCGTCCACCTCGCCCACGCTCAGGCGTTGGTTGTACAGGCGCTCCAGTGCACTGGGCACCAGCATGGTGGCCGTGGGGCCCCAGCACGCCTGTCCGTCAGGGAATAGCAGAAGCAAGTGATCGCAGTAGCGCGCCGCGAGGTTGACGTCGTGCAGGACCAGCACTGCGCCTCGGTTTTCCTGACCGACGATGGCCTGCACGCGGTTGAGCACGGCCACCTGATGATGCAGGTCCAGCTGGCTGGTGGGCTCGTCCAGCAGGAGCAGGCTGGGATCTTGGGTCAGGACCGTCGCGATCGCCAGGCGCTGGCGTTCCCCGCCGGACAAGGTGTCCACCATGCGGTCCTCGAGGTCAGCGAGATCCATCGCCGCGAGTGCCGCACGGGCGCGGGCGTAGTCCTCGGAAGACTCGATATCCCAGGGCCGCAGATACGGGTGGCGTCCGATCAGGGCCGTCTCCAGCACCGTGGCGGGAAAGCCGTCATGGTGGGTCTGGAAGACCAGGCCCAGGCGACGGGCCAGTTCCGCGCGGGCGAGGGCCGCAATGGATTGTCCCTTGATCTTGATGGTTCCGGCACGCGCGGCCCGCAGGCCGGCGAGGGTCTGCAGGAGGGTGCTCTTGCCGGCCCCATTCGGGCCCAGGATGCCCCAGCACTGGCCCGGATCCACCGTCAGGTCCAGCGGCGAACCGGGCGGCCGCTCGGGCACGTCGATGACGAGGTCATGCGTCGCGAGCAGGGTCTTGGGCCCCGGTTCCTGGTGGACGCTGCGCGCGCCCAGGCCCGGTGTGTCGTGTGGCTGGGTCGCCGCGGGGGCTGGGGGAGGTGTACGCGGCATCAGCGGCTCCGGTAGAGCAGGAACAGGAACACCGGGACACCCAGCATCGCGGTGATGACGCCCACCGGCAATTGCTCCGGGGCGATGATCGTGCGGGCCAGGGTGTCGGCCAGGGTGAGCAGGATGCCCCCGCCCAGGGCCGAGGCCGGCAGGATCACGCGCTGGTCGTTGCCAAAGATCAGACGCAGCATGTGCGGCACGATCAGCCCGACAAAGCCGACCGCGCCGACCTGGGTGACCGCAGTCGCGGTGATCAGGGCAGCCACGACATAGATCGTCCATTCCACCGGGCGTACGGCCACTCCGAGGGCCGCGGCCTGCATTGGCCCGCGCGCCAGGACGTTCAGGGTGCGCCCAAAGGGCAGGGCGAGCAGGGCGACGACCACGAGTACGCCCCAGGCGGGGTAGGGGTTGCGGGCATGGGAGACGTCGCCCATCAGCCAGTACAGCATGCCCGGGAGCTCCGCGGTGGGGCTGACCGCGAGGATGAAACTGATCATCGCGCCCCAGCCGGCGGCCACCACGACACCGGTCAGCAGCAGGCGGGTCGGGGTCCAGCTGCCCGTGCCGTGGGCCAGGCCGAACACCAGAATGGTGGACAGCAGGGCACCCACGAAGGCCGCGGCCGAGACCGAGAACATAGACAGCCCCGCCAGCATCGCCAGCAAGGCGCCCACCGAGGCGCCGCCAGAGAGCCCCAGCACGTAGGGATCGGCCAGTGGATTGCGCAGCAGCACCTGCATGAGCGCTCCGGCCAGGCCCAGCAGCCCGCCGGCGGCGAACGCGGCCAGCGCGCGCGGCAGGCGCAGCTCCAGTACCAGGGTGCTGTGCAGTCGCGAGGCCTCGCCGAAGAAGACACTCAGCAGGTCAGGGAACGGAATCTGCACGCTGCCGTAAGCCAGTGCCACCAGGACGGAGAGCACAGACGCGGGCAACAGCACGCCGAGGGCCAGGAGGAACGAACGGGTCAAGCGGGAGCCCTCCGCTCCAGGCGGGCGAAGCGGTGGATTGCCGGAACGGCGGGAGCGCGGCCTTCAGCACACGTACAACGCTCCTTCATTGGTGTCCCGCAGTATCCGTTGCGAGAGACCGCGAGGCGGACCGTCATGGTGATGGGGCGGGACGGCGTGTGCGGGCGCGTTCGAGTTCTTCGCACATCAGGGCGGTGCCTTCCGCGATGCGTCCGGTATGGCGTTGCAGGAGCGAAGGGGGAATGAAGAAGAGATTGTCGCGCTGGACCGCGGTCATGTCCTCCCATTGGCCCCAGGCGATCACCCAGTCGGGGCGGTCCTCGCCCATGCCGCCGCCGATGATGACCTCGGGGTCGGCATCCAGTACGGCTTCGCGCCCAATGCGCGGCACCAGGCGGTCGAGATCGCCAAACACGTTCACGCCGCCACACACGGCGATGGCCTCGGCGATCAGGTGGTCGTCATTGACCGTCATCAACGGTTGCTCCCACACCTGATAGAACACGCGAATCGGATCCCGGTCGCCGTACGTGGCGCGTAGCGCGTCCATTCGGTCCAGGAAGTCCTGTGCCGCGGCCTCGCCCTGGTCATGCGTGCCGGCCAGCGTGGCCATGCGCCGCATGCTCGAGGCCACACCCTCGAAGCTGCGCGGTTCCGATACATACACCGGCAGTCCCAGTTCGCGCAGGCGTTCGACCTGGGAGGCGGAGTTGCCGCTCTTCCACGCGATCACCAGATCGGGGTCCCTTTCCAGTACCCGTTCCAGGTCAATCCGGCTGTAGCCGCCAATCCGCGGGATGGCCTCCGCCTCGGGCGGATAATCGCTGTACTGCGTTGCGCCCACGATGCGGTCCCCCGCACCCACGGCAAACAGCACCTCGGTGATGTGCGGGGCCAGGCTGACGATGCGCTCGGCAGGCTGCTCCAGATGGACCTCGCGGTCATCGTCGTCGGTGACCGTAATCGAGTCCCCGATTGCGGGCAGCGGGGTCGAGAGCAGGCCCATGAGGCAAGCGAGCAGTGGAGTTCGAGAAGTCCAGAATTGCATGAGTTTACAGTCGCATTGGATTGGTTATTCAAGCGCCTTCGAGCCGGCTGGTGAGCCGTCACCAGGCGTTGGACTAGCGGGGCATCATAGCAGCAAGCCTGGGGCGCCTCGGAGCGTCAATTGGTCGGCAGTGGGCTTGCCGCGTATGATTCACGCTTCGCTGCCAGGTGCCCGGGTGATTGGTCGCACGGGTTAAACGGGAAGTCGGTGCAGGCGCGGGATCCTCCTCAGCTCCATGCCGACGCTGCCCCCGCAACGGTAGGCGAGTGGGTTCGCGGGGTGCTCCATCAGGCACCGCGGACCTCGGCAAGTCGAAAGCCACTGGGCCGCACGTGGCCCGGGAAGGCGACTTGCCGCCCCGGATTGCCGGGGATTCGCGAGCCCGGAGACCGGCCTGGACGAACTTTCTGCGACCGCGCGGTGGGCGAGGGTCGGTAGGCATGGATCTGTCATGACCATGCCCCGATTCTTCTGCATCCGCGTCGCGTCGCCCTGACGGTAAGCCGATGCAGTCCGATTTGCCCGCCAACGAGAATCCTTCCCGGCCCGATGCGGATGCGGCTGCTTCGGGCTTTGCCCAAGATGAGCTGGCGGCCGTCTACCGGGTGATCGCGGAACGCCGCGATATGCGCCACTTTCGACCGGACCCGGTTGATCCGGCGGTGCTGCGGCGCGTGCTTGAGGCGGCGCATCGTGCGCCGAGCGTCGGGTATATGCAGCCCTGGCGCTTCCTGCGCATTACCGACCCGGCCGAGCGCGAGGCGCTGCATGCCCACGCGGCGGAGGAACAGGCCCGCACCGCACAAGCCTGTGGCGAGCGCGCAGCGGAGGTGCATCGCTTGAAGCTGGAGGGCATCCGCGAGGCGGGCGAGCTGCTGGTCGTGGCCCTGACCGATGGCCGCGAGCGCTACGTGCTCGGCCGGCGGACGCTCCCCGAGATGGACCTGTGTTCCGCCGCCTGCGCGATCCAGAACCTGTGGCTGGCCGCCCGCGCCGAGGGCCTGGGCATGGGCTGGGTCTCCCTGTTCGATCCGGACTGGCTGGCCGATCGGCTGGACATGCCCGAAGGCGGGTACCCGATCGCGGTGCTGTGCCTGGGGCATGTGGAGCGCTTCTATGACCGGCCGCTGCTGGAGACCGCCGGCTGGGACAGCCGCCGCCCGCTGGAAGACCTGGTATTCCAGGACCGCTGGGGTGCGGCGTGCGAGCTGGTCGAGTCCCCGGATGCGCGGGAATCCGTCACGGGTCCGGATGGGGCATCCGGGCGCGGCCCGGCATGAGTACCTTTCTGATCCTGATGGGCGCCCTGGTCCTGGACCGACTGTTTGGTGACCCTCGGTGGTTCCACCCGCTCGCCGGATTCGGCCAGCTCGCGGCCTGGGCCGAATCGCGTTGGCATGCGCCGAGCCGTGCACGCGGAGCGCTTCTCCTCGCGGCGCTGGTCCTGCCTTGGGTGGCGCTGGCCGCACTGGGCGCCTCGCTGGCCTGGGGCTGGCTTCTGACGCTGGTGATCCTCACGCTGGCGATTGGCTGGCGCAGTCTGGACGAGCATGCGGAGGTGGTGGCCGAGGCCCTGGAAAGGGATGACCTGTCTGGGGCGCGCACTGGTGTCGGCATGTTGGTCAGTCGCGACACGGCGGCCCTGGATGAGCGCGGGGTGAGTGGCGCCACCATCGAGTCGGTGCTGGAGAACGGCAACGACGCGCTGTTCGCCACGATCTTCTGGTTCCTGGTGGCCGGCGCGCCGGGCGTGGTCGCCTATCGCCTGGTGAACACGCTGGACGCGATGTGGGGCTATCGCAATGACCGGTTTCGCTCGTTTGGCTGGGCCGCCGCGCGCCTGGACGATGCCATGAACCTGATCCCGGCCCGGCTGACGGCACTGGCCTATGCCCTGGCGGGGCGTGGCCGGGACGCGCTGCAGTGCTGGCGCGAGCAGGCCGCCGGCTGGAAGAGCCCGAACGCGGGGCCGGTGATGGCCGCGGGGGCGGGTGCGCTGGGCGTGGTCCTGGGCGGAGCGGCGCCCTATGGCGGGCAGCGCGAGTGGCGACCCCGCCTGGGGATGGGCCGCATGCCCGACGCGGCAGGCATTCGCCAGGCAATTACGCTGTTGGATCGTGCGCTGGCCATCTGGATGGCCTTTATTGTGGCCGGGGTGATTGTCGTTGTCCTGTTCTGAGGCCCAATCGATGCAGACGCCGGAGCCGAAGGCGCTGATTCAGGTGCACGGGGGCGGTATCCGCCAGGCGGCCGCGCGCTACGGGATCCCCAAGGCCGACTGGCTGGATCTTTCCACGGGCATCAACCCGCATGGCTACCCCGCAGGCGAGCTTCCGCCAGGGGCCTGGGCGCGCCTGCCGGAACCGGACGACGGCCTGGAGGCCGCGGCCGCCGCCTATTATGGGGCCGGGGCGCTTTTGCCGGTGCCCGGTTCCCAGGCCGCGATCCAGCTGCTGCCCGCGCTACGGGAAGGCACTTCGCGCGTGGGCATCCTCGAGCCCAGCTACAACGAACACGCTCGCGCCTGGCACGGGGCCGGGCACAACGTCGTCCCGCTGGACGGGGATTCGATCGAGGCCGCATTGCCCGGCCTGGACGTGCTGGTGCTGGTCAACCCCAACAACCCGACCGGACAGCGGTTCGACCGCGCGGACCTGCTGGCGTGGCATGCGGCCCTGGCCGCGCGCGGCGGCTGGCTGATCGTGGACGAGGCCTTCATGGACGTGACACCGGAGGCGAGCCTGGCGCAGGAAAAGCCGCGGAAGGGGCTGGTGGTGCTGCGCTCGCTGGGGAAGTTCTTTGGCCTGGCCGGGGCGCGCGTGGGATTTGTCATTGCGGAGGACACGCTGCTCACGCGACTGGCCGCCCGGATGGGCCCGTGGGGTCTTGCCGGACCGTCTCGCTGGATCGCCACCCAGGCGCTGTCGGACCGGGCCTGGCAGGCCGAGACACGCGGCATGCTCGAGGCACGTGGCCAGCGCCTGGCGGACTTGCTGCGCGACCAGGGGCTGGAACCCGCCGGCGGCACCGCGCTGTTTCAGTGGTGCCGCGTGGACGATCCCGCGGGCTGGCAGGATCGCCTGGGCGCGCAGGGCATTCTGGTTCGGCGGTTTGATGAGCCGGGCAGCCTTCGTTTTGGCTTGCCGGGACAGGAACACGAATGGAAGCGCCTGGAACAGGCACTGGGGGCGTCCTGATGGGTACGACGCTGATGGTGCAGGGCACGACCTCGGATGCCGGCAAGAGCGTGCTGGTGGCGGGACTGGCGCGCGTGCTGTACCGGCGCGGGCTGTCGGTGGTGCCGTTCAAGCCGCAGAACATGGCGCTGAACAGCGCGGTCACTATGGATGGTGGCGAGATCGGGCGCGCCCAGGCCCTGCAGGCGGCGGCCTGTGGCCTGGAACCGCATACGGACATGAACCCGGTACTGCTGAAACCCAGCTCGGACCAGGGCGCGCAGGTGATCATCCACGGCCGGCCGGCGGCGGAGCTGGATGCCCGGGCCTACCACGACTACAAGCCAGTGGCGCGCGAGGCGGTGCTGGCCTCGCATGGCCGACTGACCGCACAGTACGACCACGTCCTCGTGGAGGGCGCCGGTTCGCCGGCGGAGATCAACCTGCGTGCCGGCGACATTGCCAACATGGGCTTTGCCGAGGCCGTGGACTGCCCGGTGATCCTGGTTGCGGATATCGACCGGGGCGGGGTGTTCGCGCACCTGGTGGGCACGCTGGCGCTGTTGAGCGAGACGGAGCGCGCGCGGGTACAGGGCTTCGTGATCAACCGCTTTCGCGGCGATATCGGCCTGTTGCAACCCGGCCTGGACTGGCTGGAACAGGAAACCGGAAAGCCGGTGCTCGGCGTGATTCCGTACCTGCACGGGCTTTATCTGGATGCCGAGGACGCCCTGCCGCGCGAGGCGATGCCCGAGAAGGCTGCGGATGCGTTGAAGGTGGTCGTGCCGGCACTGCCGCGCATCTCCAACCACACGGATTTCGATCCGCTGCGTCTCCACCCGGCAGTGGACCTGCGCTTTGTTGGTCCAGGCGAATCCCTGCAGCCGGCGGATCTGGTCATCCTGCCGGGCTCGAAGGCCGTGCGTGGTGACCTCGCCTGGCTGCGCGAGCAGGGCTGGGAGGCCGCGCTGGAGCGGCATGTGCGTTATGGCGGGAAGGTGCTGGGCATCTGCGGCGGTTTCCAGATGCTGGGGCGTGCGGTGCACGATCCCGATGGGGTGGAGGGCCAGCCGGGCTCCACCGCGGCGCTGGGCTGGCTGGATATCGAGACCCGGCTCGCCCCGGAGAAGCACCTGGAACAGGTGAGCGGCGACCGCGTGCTGGATCGGGAGGCCCGCGTGGAAGGCTACGAGATCCATGCGGGCGTGACGACCGGCCCGGGCCTGGGGCGTCCGGTTCTGCAGCTGGAACACGGCCCGGATGGCGCCCGCAGCGAGGATGACACGGTGGCCGGAACTTATGTCCACGGCGTGTTCGATACAGCGGACGCCGCCGAGGCCTTGCTCAATTGGGCGGGAATGCGTACCGGGATGGACAAAGGGGAAGACCTGGCAACGGCGCGGGAGCGCGGCCTGGAACGCCTTGCCGATTCTCTGGAAGAACACCTGGATATGAAATACATACTGACCCTTCTGCAAGCCGATTCGACGGATCCGGTCGCATGAAGACCCTGGTGCTGGGTGGCGTGCGCTCGGGCAAGAGCCGGCTGGCGGAACAACTGGCGGCCGCCAGCCGCCTGCCCGTGACCTACGTGGCGACGGCGCGCGCGGATGACGCCGAAATGGCGCGCCGGATCGAACGCCACCGCGCGGACCGGCCTGCAGACTGGGGCCTCGTCGAGGCCGACACGGGCCTGGCCCGGGCGCTGGAGCAGGCCGCGGGACCGGAGCAGTGCCTGCTGGTGGACTGCCTGACCCTGTGGCTGACCCAGCTCCTGTGTACCGATGACGAGTGCCGGATCGAACGTGAGCGCGAGGCCCTGATCGAAACGGTTCCACGCCTGCCGGGCACGCTGGTATTCGTCTCCAACGAAACCGGCATGGGGATCACGCCGATGGACGCATTATCCCGCCGCTTCGCCGACGAGGCCGGCTGGCTCCACCAGCGCCTGGCGCCAACGATGGACCGCGTTATCCTCACCGTCGCCGGCCTCCCGCACGTCCTGAAGGGAGACCCGCTGTGACAGTACGGCATATAAACACTCCGCCCTCTAGGCACGCATACACGGAGGCTGGTCGCCCATCACCACCGCTACACTCCGGCCCCAACCGACATTTCCGTTACTCATCCCTTGGCATCCCGGCCACCCAACGCTCGTCATCCCGGAAACCGCACAGCGGTTATCCGGGATCTCCGTCGTTGGCAGGTGGCACGGACGTTAGGGGGTATCCCCGACGTGGGGAGATCCCGGCTCTCCGCTTCGCTGCGGCCGGGATGACGCGTAATGGGTAGCCGGGAGGGCGAGAAGTAATGGGCTGGGATGACAGTTGACCGGCCGGCCAGGATTCCTGTTCCAGACGGTCGGATGCCGCCCCCAACGTCGTCATCCCGGAAACCGCGCAGCGGTTATCCGGAATCTCCATCGTTGGCAGGTGGCACGGACGTCGGGGGGTATCGCTGGCGTGGGGAGATCCCGGCTCTCCGCTTCGCTACGGCCGGGATGACGAGAAGTGATTGGCTGGGATTTCAGATGGGCAGGCGGCCATGATTGGTGTGCCAGGCAGTCGGATGTTTCCCCTAACGTCGTCATCCCGGAAACCGCGCAGCGGTTATCCGGGATCTCCATCGTTGGAAGGTGGCACGGACGTCGGGGGGTATCCCCGGCGTGGGAGATCCCGGCTCTCCGTTTCGCTGCGGCCGGGATGACGGGAAGTAGCCGGTCGGGATGGCGAGGAGTCATGGGCCGGGATGACGGGCAGTGGCAGAGCACGCACGAGAGACAAACGAGGATCAAGAAGTGACCGAAGACTGTGACTGGCTGCAGGTGCCACCGGCGCCCCTGAATGCAGAGGCAGGCCAGGCCGCCGCGGAGCGGCAGGCCCAGCTGACCAAGCCGCCCGGGTCGCTCGGGCAACTGGAGGCGATCGCCGAACGCCTGGCCGGCATGCAGGGCGTGGAAAAGCCCAGCCTGGAGAAGGTGCACATCGCGGTGTTCGCCGGCGATCACGGCGTGGTGGCTGAGGGCATCTCGCGCTTTCCGCAGGCCGTGACCGCCCAGATGGTCGCGAACTTCGCCACGGGCGGGGCGGCAATCTCCGTGCTCGCGAGGCACCTGGGCGCCTCCATCGAGGTGATCAACCTGGGCACGGTCGCGGAGCCGCCCGCCGTTAGCGGTGTGCAGCAACTGAACCTGGGCGCCGGCACCGCGAACCTCGCACGCGAACCGGCCATGACGCCGGCCCAGCTGGAACGCGCCCTGAACGCCGGCCGCCAGTGCGCGGAACGGGCGCGGCGGGGTGGGGCGCAGATATTCATCGGCGGCGAGATGGGAATCGGTAACACGACCGCTGCCGCGGCACTCGCCTGTTCGCTACTGGCCCTGCCGCCCGTCGATTTGGCCGGGCCCGGCACAGGGCTGGACGCAAATGGCGTCCGCCACAAGGCCGAGGTCATCGAACAGGCGCTACAGACCCATGCGGCCGTGCGGGGCGACGCCCTCGGCAGCCTGCGCTGCCTCGGCGGCTTCGAGATTGCGGGGCTCGCCGGGGCGTATATCGCCGCGGCCCAGATCGGCCTGCCGGTGCTGGTGGACGGCTTCATCAGCACCTCGGCGGCGCTGGTGGCCGAGCGCCTGTGCCCAGGCACGGCGGACTGGTTCTTCTATGCACATACCTCGGCGGAGCCGGGTCACCAGCGCCTGTTGGCGGCACTGGAGGCCGAGCCCCTGCTCGATCTCGGCATGCGCCTGGGTGAGGGGAGCGGGGCGGCCACGGCCGTGCCCCTGTTGCGCCTGGCCTGCGAACTGCACTCCGGCATGGCCACCTTCTCCGAGGCGGGTGTTAGTGGAGAGGGTACTTGAGCGCCGGGCCCACGCGCATGGGTCTGCTGCGCCACGGCGAGACCACCGGCCAGGGCTTTTGCGGCCGAGGCAGCGATGTCCCGCTGACCGAGGCTGGGTGGACCGCGATGCGCGATGCTCTGACCGGGGGTAGCGACTGGGACCGCATTGTCTGCTCGCCGCTGATGCGTTGCCACGCCCCGGCACAGGCGTTTGCGGAAGAGGCCGGTGTACCGCTCGCCGTCGACGACCGTCTCGCCGAACTCGACTTTGGCGCCTGGGAAGGCCGCACGGCGGCGGCGCTGATGGAGACGGACGCTGATGCACTGGGCCGTTTCTGGCAGGACCCGCTGAATCACCCGCCGCCCGTCGGCGAGTCGCTCCAGGAGTTTCGCGACCGCGTCGTCGCCGGCTGGAACGACCTGGCGCCGAGCGAAGGCGAGCGGGTACTCGTGATCGCCCACGGCGGCGTCATCCGCCTGATCCGTGCCCTGCAGGAGGGCTGGCCGCTGGAGAAGCTGCTCGGGATCGACGTCCCGCTCGCCTCCCTGCATATTGTCGAGCCATGGGAGCCCTACTGATGATGTTCCATCCCGCAATGCACCAGGACCCAGTGACAACCCTCGTCCTGGCCCTTGCGGGAGGTCTTGTAGGAGCGTGCTTGCACGCGAAGCCCCTGCCAGAGACCGGCGCGGGCAGGGGCTTCGCGTGCAAGCACGCTCCTACGGCAGGGCAGAGGATTCGGGTGAGGTACTCCGCGGTGGAAGCGGCCCGGGCCGCGAACACATGAAGGCAAAATCCGAACGGGCACCAGCATGATCTCTGTAATGACACCCCTGTGGCTGGCCCTCCAGTTCCTCACACGGCTGCCCACGCCGGAACTGGAACCGCGCCCCGAGGACCTGGGCCGTTCGGTGCTCGCGTATCCCCTGGTGGGGCTGGTCCTGGGCCTGATCGTGGTGTTCGTCGGAATCGCGCTGTCCTCCATTCCGGGCGCGCCACCGCTGCTGGTCGCGGCACTGGTGTTGACCGTCTGGGTCGGCCTGACCGGGGCGCTGCACCTGGACGGCCTGGCGGACACGGTGGATGCCTGGGTCGGCAGCCATCAGGACCCGGAACGCGCCCAGGCCATCATGAAGGACCCGGCCAGTGGTCCGATGGCGGTGGCAGCGCTAGTCCTGGTACTGCTGATCAAGTTCGCAGCCCTGGTAACCGTGGTGGAGACGGGTGCCTGGATCGCGTTGCTGGTCGCCATCGTGCTGGGGCGCGCGGCGCTCACCGGGCTGTTTCTGCTGGTGCCCTATGTGAGGGAGCAGGGCCTGGGTGCCGAGATGGCCGCACACCTGCCGCGCAGCCCTGCCCAGATGGTGCTGGTGGCCACCGGCGTGCTGATCCTCCTGATGGCACTGATCACTGGCCTCTGGGGCCTCATCCTCGGCCTGGCCGTTGCGCTGGCCTTGGTGTTCGCCATCGCCGCCTTCCTGCGTCGCTGGCTCGGCGGCTTTACCGGCGATACCGCTGGCGCCACCCTGGAGCTGGTGGAACTGGTGGCGATTACCGCCATGGCGCTCGTGCTCGCCCTGCATTAGGGAGATGCCTCTCAATCAGGTGAGGCGGTCCCCGTCGCCTTGTCCAGCAGCGCCAGACCTTCCTGTTCCCGCCCCTTTTCCCAACCCTGGCCACGCTGGGCGCGCACCCGGAACCGGGTCTTCGCATCGTGCTCCGCAATCATCAACGTGGCCATCTCGGCGACAAGGCGGCTCACGCTAGTCCCCCGTTCGCGTGCCGGCGCCCTAAGCCGTTCTTATTTGGCGTCCGGCAAACGAATCGTCAATCGAGCCAATGCAGCGTCTCCGCGTTCAGGACCAGAGGATGCATGTTCGAAGTTCGTAAAAGCTGTCATCGAATAGTCACGTAATTGCCACATACTTTGGCCATGACCGTTCCCGTGAGACTCAATCCCGCCCGCATGACCTTGCGCACCCTCGTGAACCCCCTGAGGGCCGTGCGCGATGCGCAAGCAATCGAGCCGGCCCCACCGTGGTGGCAGACGTTTCTGGGGCTTGCGCTGCCGGTGCTGCTGGCGAGCGTGATCGTGAGTCAGTGGCTTTACCAGCTGATCCCGACCGGCCTCCCGCCGGAGGCCATGCCCGATGCCTGGGGCTTTGGTGTCTACAGCGTGCTGGCGATGAGCATCGGGGTGCTGGGGATGGCCTGGTCCGCGCATTACCTGACCGAGCTGTTCCAGGGCTACTCGCACCCGGACCGTGCGATGCTCGCCGTCACGGTCGGGCTGTTACCCGCCTGGGTCGGCAAGGTGGTCGCAGCGTTCCCCTGGCCCTGGGGCAACGGCATCGCGTTGCTGCTGATCCTCTATTCCCTCTGGCTGCTCTACTGGTCCCTGCGCGAGATCATCGGGCTGCGCCGCGGTAACCGCATCGGCCTGTTCGTGGCCACCATCTTCTGCGGCGCCTTCATCACCCTGATATTCGGCTGGCTCCTGATGGACCTGATCCCCGGTGCCACACCCGAACACCGCATCGGCACCACCTGGCTGCTCTAGTCCGCGCCAGCCGTGGAATATGTCGTGCCTGTCGTTCTGCCTGCAGCTCCCCCAATACCCATAACCTGTCATCCCGGAAACCGCGCAGCGGTTATCCGGGATCTCCGTCGTTGGAGCCGGCACAAGCGTCGGGGTGTTCACACGTGTGGAGATCCCGGCTCTCCGGAGCGCTGCGGCCGGGGTGACGGGGAGGGAGTAGCCCGCTGGGACAAAGGCCAGGGGATGTGGGCTGGATGGATACACGCACGTTTGCAATGACCACCAAACCCTCGGGTTAACCACCCAGCCCTTGTCATCCCGGAAACCGCGAAGCGGTTATCCGGGATCTCCGTCGTTGGAGCCGGCACAAGCGTCGGGGTGTTCACACGTGTGGAGATCCCGGCTCTCCGCTCCGCTACGGCCGGGATGACGGGGAGAGGAGCGCTGCGGCCGGGGTGACGGGGAGGGAGTAGCCCGCTGGGACAATGGCCAGGGGATGTGGGCTGGATGGATACACGCACGTTTGTAATGACCACCAAACCCTCGGGTTAACTACCCAGCCCTCGTCATCCCGGAAACCGCGCAGCGGTTATCCGGGATCTCCTTCTTTGGAGCTGGCACTGACATTGGGCCGTTCCCGCGTGTGGAGATCCCGGCTCTCCGCTCCGCTACGGCCGGAATGACGGCAAGGGGAGCGCTACGGCCGGGATGATGCAAGGGATAGCCAGCGGCTTTGAGAGGTTAAAGGCTGGCGGGTCCGATCTTCAGGTGGTCCTGCGCGTACGTGCGCAACGCGTGGTAGTCGGCGTGCATTTGGTCGGTGAAGCGGCAGGCGCGCTGGAGGGCCGGGGCCAGATCGGCGGGCCTCTCCATGTATTCATGGACCAGGCGGTTGCGCAGCTGGCGCATTTGCAGCCAGGCGTCGGCGTCCTGGATGAGGGCGAACTTCTCCAGACGTGACAGGTTGTCGATGGCCGGCCCCGTGTTTTCCCCGGCGCAGGCAAGAAACGCGGGGACGAGCTTGTCCATGATGGTCTCCTGCATACGGCCGAACTTCGCACCGAAGGACTCCAGGCGATCAACCCCTGTGTCCGTAGAAAGGATGCCCTGAACGCGTTTGGAATCCACCGTGCAATCGCCTTCCAGCAGGCGTTCGCGTACGGCGAGCAGGTGCTCATCCTCGCGATCAACCAGATCAATGAGCCGGGCGAGTCGTTGCTGTGGCGTTGCGGCGGTCACAGGGCGACGCCCGTGCGGTCGGCATGCGTATCAATGGGGCGGTGCGGCGCCCCGCGAGGATGCACGACGATATCCACACGGCGTTCCCCCAGTTGGCGTTGCAGTGCCACGTACAGGCGGAGTTCCTGGTCCAGTAGTTCATCCGGCGTGCCGTCCGCCTCGATGTAGAGGTCGATGTCACCACCACGCGCGGCATCGTCCACGCGCGAGCCGAACAGCTTCACGCGCGCATCCGGCCCGAATGCACGGGCCACTTCCTCGCGGATGATCGTCTGTTGTTCGTCGGTCAGGCGCATCGCTCAAGTATATCAAGGCCCTGGAGCATATACCCGAACCGTCTCACCTCCGACCTCCACCACCGTCAGCCCGCGAACCAGCCGCGAATCCACCACGTCTGTCATTGCGAGGAGCGCAGCGACGAAGCAATCGCTCGGGACAAGCAGAGTGCTGGATTAAAACGCTTTGCGCCCTGCCAGCTGATTGCCACGTCGCCTGCGGCTCCTCGCAATGATGGGATGCAATCGCCACCCTTGAGCGGCCGGGTCGCGGCCCTCGTTTCCGTACAATCCTGCCACCCGAGTCATCCTGGAAACCGCGCAGCGGTTATCCGGGGTCTCCGCCGCTGAATGTGGCGCAGACGTCGGGGTGTTCGCGCGTGGGGAGATCCCGGCTCTTCGCTTCGCTACGGCCGGGATGACGGACAGGGGCTGCGGCCGGGATGACCGAGAAGGCCATGGTGAGCGGAGTGCGGTCCGGATGATGGCTGGGCATCGGTGCGGGGCGTTACGGTTTCGCGGCCGGAGGAACTGGGGGCGGCAAGAAATTGCCGCCGGTCGAAAAAAATTTCGATGCAGGGCTAAAGGTTCCTGGGTGAGGGTCGTTAAGGCTTCTGAGAGCGGGGATCAACCCGTTCACCAGAACCGCCCGAGGCGGTGACGCAAGACTCTTACAGGAGAGCGATCATGTCCCAAGTAATTAACACCAACGTTCTTTCCCTGAACGCGCAGCGCAACCTGAACAACTCGCAGGGCGCGCTGGCCCAGAGCCTGGAACGTCTGTCCTCGGGCCTGCGTATCAACAGCGCCAAGGACGACGCGGCCGGTTTGGCCATTTCCGAACGTTTCACCACGCAGATTCGCGGTCTGAACCAGGCCGTGCGTAACGCGAACGACGGTATCTCGTTCTCGCAGACGGCCGAAGGGGCACTTGGTACCGTTGGGGACGCACTACAGCGAGTTCGTGAACTTGCAGTGCAATCAGCGAACGATTCCAATTCAGCGTCTGACCGTCAGGCACTTAACAACGAAGTTCAGCAGTTGTTGGCGGAAGTCAATCGCGTGGCCCGGAGCACCGAATTCAATGGTCAGAATATTCTGGACGGAAGCCTAGAGGATCTGGTTTTCCAAGTGGGGGCCAACTCTGGACAGTCAATCAGCGTGGATGGGGTAGATGCACGATCGAACCAATTGGGCGCACGTGTAGCCGAGGGAACCTCTTTTACCCAAGATTCTTTGGATAGCCTGATTACAGCAAATGATCTTGTTGTCAATGGGCGATCGATTGATCTTGGGGAAGATGGTGCCGGCCTTGAAGAAGGGGCAACTGCTAGTCAGTTGGTTGCAGCGATTAACGCGCAGCAGGGTCGTACGAGCATTCAGGCATTTACCGGCGACTCGGTTAGTTCGGGTGATCTTACGGTGGCGGCCGGCACTGAAAACGACGAGTATTCGTTTACTCTTAATGACGTCACGATCACCTATGCGGCCGGTGCTGACGCGGATGCTACTGCGGCCAACCTCCGGCAAGCAATCAACGAAGTTAGTACTCAGACTGGTGTTGAGGCCGGTGGAGACAACGCCACGTTGACTTTGAGTAACAATACTGGCGAAACCATCAGTGTCGGTCAGGCCGATGGTGGCGCCGACGTGTCTGATCTCTTTTCGGGTCAGGACGTAGACGCGGAGGGCCAGGACTTTTACGCGGGCATCGTCCTCGCGTCGGAAATCCAGGATGATGACTTCTCGATTGCAGGAACGTTCGATGGAGTTGACGGGAATGATGCTTTTGATGTCACGCAAGAAAATCGCACCGCTGCAGGCGTGAATGTGCTGACACGCGAATCGTCGACGGAAGCCTTGAGGACGCTAGACTTTGCGCTACAACAAGTTAGTGGTATTCGAGCGGAGCTGGGTGCAGTTCAGGTTCGGTTCGAGAACACTATCTCGAACCTTGAGATCTCTTCGGAGAACCTGTCGGCCGCCCGTTCGCGGATCCAGGATGCGGACTTTGCCTCCGAAACGGCCGAACTGACCCGCGCCCAGGTACTGCAGCAGGCGGGTACCTCGGTGCTGTCGCAGGCTAACGCCGTTCCGCAGAACGTGCTGGCCCTGCTGCAGTAAGCTCGATCACTCGGGCTCTGGTTGAGGGTGGACGGCGACTGTGCGGTCCACCCCTTCTGAAGAGGACAGCGATATGAGTGATGGAATCGGTAATATCACATCACCGCTGGTTGCAGTGAGCCCGCGCGGGGGCGAGGGGGCTAAGGCTCCCGGTCCCGGCGCGGGTCTTGTTCGTGGCGAGGGGCGGCCGGAGGCCGTGGCTCGTTCCGACAGTACGCAGGAATCAACGGCTCCTGGTTCCACCGGACCGGCGATCGAGGCCATGGACATGGACGAGGTCAATCAGGTGGTCGAGTCGATTAATTCCTATCTGCAATCCACGAAGCGGGCGTTGGAGTTCAGCGTGGACGACAGCAGCGGCCGCACGGTGATTACGGTGATGGACGGAGAACGCGAAGAGGTGATCCGCCAGATCCCGCCAGAGGCCGTGCTGGCTCTGGTGGAGCAGTTTCAGACCGAGCAGGAGCTCGGCGGGACGGGGCTGGCGGACAAGGCCTGACGGCTGGAGCCTTCGTGTATCGTAGTTTTGAAGCCGGGTCCGGTTACGGGTCCGGCTTTTTTTGTGTTCTGGGTATGGAGGTTCGCGTTGGCCCCTTGTGAAAGCCGAGCATGACGTGCATCGGCACGCCTTTTGGCGCTTCCCTACTCCAACGTTGTCATCCCGGAAACCGCGCAGCGGTTATCCGGGATCTCCTGGGGTTGGCGATGCGTCGGTGGCTTCGGTTGGAGATCCCGGCTCTTCGCTTCGCTGCGGCCGGGATGACGGCAGTCTGGGGGGCTTCGCTGAGCTGTGCGGCCGGGATGACGAGGTAAGGGGGTGGGGTGACGGCTGGGTCACCTCGGGAGTGGCGGTCTGGATGGCTGCACTCTAAGTCCCGAAGTATTCCCCAACCATCGTCATCCCGGAAACCGCGTAGCGGTTATCCGGGATCTCCCGGGGATGGCGATGCGTCGGTGGCTTCGGTTGGAGATCCCGGCTCTTCGCTTCGCTACGGCCGGGATGACGAAGGGAGTGTGGTGCGGCCGGGATGATGAAGGGGGGCGGCGCGGACGAGAGGGCGGTGTGGTATGGGGGAAAGGTTTGCGGGGAACATACGGTATGCGGGTCAGCAGCGTATTTTCGGGGTGGAGACGAAGTGGTGTGATGTGAAATGTTTCTGCTTTGGGCTCAAGATTTGGGCTAGGCTGTCGTAGTAGTGGGTATAAGCACGTGCAAGGGGTTCGAGACGTCGAACGCCGAGGAGAAAAACGACCATGGCCATTAGTTCACTGGGTGTCGGTTCGGGGTTGGATCTGAATCAGATCGTTGGCGATTTGATTAACGCCGAACGGGTGCCGAAAGAGCAGCGTTTTGATCGCCGCGAAGGGCGGATTGAGGCGCAGATCTCGGCGTTCGGCAACCTGACCAACAGCGTTGAGCAGTTGGGCGGGAGCCTGGGCCAGCTCGCGGGGTTTGAGCTGTCGCAGTCCGCGGAGGTGTCGGACTCCAGCGTGGCCAGTGTGACGTCGGATGGCACCGCGGCGAATGGGAACTTCTCGCTTCAGGTGGATCAGCTGGCGCAGGCGCAAAGCGTTGCGACGGCGGCCGGGCAGTTCGATGATGCGGATGCAGAGGTCGGCGCCGGGCAGCTGGAGATCAGCGTTGGTGGTGGCAATGCCATTACGATCGACGTGGAAGAGGGCGATACCCTCCGAGACGTGCGCAACGCGATCAATGAGGCCGGGGGTGGTGTCACCGCCTCCATCGTCAATGATGGTAGTGGCGCGCGTCTGGTACTGAACGCGACGGAGACCGGGGCCGAGAACACGATCTCGGTGGCCGTGAACGGGGATACCGCGGCGGCCAATGATGGTCTCGGGCGTTTGGCCAGCGGCAACCTGGAAACGACCCAGGAGGCTCGGGATGCCGTTGCCGTGATCAATGGTCTGACGGTGACCAGTTCGACGAATACGCTCGATGACACGATCGAAGGTTTGAGCATCGAACTGCGCGGCACGTCCGAATCGCCGGTGACGGTTTCTGTCAGCGAGGACCAGGACCAGTTGCGCGAGGCCTTGCAGGGCTTTGTGGAATCCTACAACTCGCTGGTGGGCCAGACCCGCGAACTCACCTCGTTCAATCCCGATTCCGAGGAAGGGTCGGTGTTGACCGGGGACAGCACGGTCCGAGGTATTCGCAGCCGTCTGGGTAATGCATTGATGAACCCGGCCCAGGTGCCGGATGCCAATGCGCAGACACTGGCCGAGCTTGGCATCGTCTCGAACCGCGACGGAACGCTCTCGTTCGACGGTGCCCGCTTTGACCGTGCAATGGAGGAGGATGGCTTCGAGCAGGTCTCGGAGGTCGTGCGCGAGATCGGTGGGCGCATGCAGGAAGTCGCCAACAGCTTCATTGGGCCGGAAGGTCTGATTAACACCCGCACCGACGGGCTGCGCAATGATCTTGACCGCATTGAGGATCAACGCGAGCGTCTCGATGTGCGTCTGGAGCGGATGGAGGCGCGCCTGGTCGCTCAATTCTCGCGGATGGACTCCGCAGTGGCGCAGATGCAAAGCACGGGCGATTTTCTGATGGGGCAGTTGGCGAATATGCCTCTGGCACAAAACAACTCTCGTCGATAATCGCCCGGGGTTGGGCGAGCGGATAACGGAGAAGAACGCATGTACGGACCGGGCATGAATCGAGCGGTGAACCAGTACCGACAGTCGGGCGCGCTGGCCGAGGCCCAGGTGGCGGATCCGCACCGGCTGATCCAGATGCTGTTCGAGGGTGCGCTGGAGCGCATCGCGGTCGCCAAGGGTGCGATGCAGCAGGGTAACGTGGGCCTGAAGGGCGAAAAGATCGGCAAGGCAATCGACATCGTCGAGTCGCTGCGTGCCGTGCTTGATCACAAGCACAGCCCCGAGCTGTCCGGGAATCTGGATGCCCTCTACGAATACATGAGCCGCCGCCTGCTGGAAGCCAATGCCCAGAACGATGCGGGAGCGCTCGACGAAGTGGCGAAACTCCTGCGCGAGATCAAGGGCGGCTGGGACGAGATCCCGCCGGAACAGCGCACTGCGCGGGCCAACTAGGTTGGTCGTTTTCACGCACTCTAGCGTGTCCGTTGGGCGAGGCTGTGGGGATGGGTGAACATACTGCCGTGTCCGCAGACGGCCAGGCGATTACGCTGGAGGATGCCTTTGGGGCGCTCCGGGCGGAGATGGATCTGGCCGCGGCCGAGGAAGACTGGGAGCAGCTGCAGGAGCTGGACCGCCAAGCTCGCGCTCTGGTCGAGCATGCCTTTGGCGAGCACGGTATGCCGTTACGTGACGAAACCGGGGCTACGCTGCGCGAGGCCCTTCAGGAATTGGCGGACTTCTACGATTCAACCGTGAAGGATCTGACTGAGCGTCGTGCGGATGCCGCGCGCCGGCTACGCGAGCTCCGTGAGGGGCGCCGTGGCGCCACTGCATACGAGAAGACGCAGCGCAACTCCATGGGCTTCGGGTCCTCTAAGACAGAGGACTGACTGCTGGTCTACTGGCGCTTGAATCCTCAGTCTCCGCCTTGGTGATCCCCCTCCGCCTTGCCACTCCACTCCGGCCGTTGCACGCCAGTCTCGTTATCCCCCCCCCCGGACAATCCACATCCCCGTCATCCCGGCCGTAGCGTAGCGTAGCGGAGAGCCGGGATCTCCAACCGAAGCCACCAACGCCGTGCCACTCCCTGGAGATCCCGGCTCTCCGCTACGCTGCGGCCGGGATGACGAGGTTGCGGGTGAGATTGCTCGGGAAGGTGGGTTTGTAGGCGGCCGAGGCTGCGGTAGGGGCCTGCGGTGGCTGGGGTTCAGAAGAGGGTGTCGTAGAGGTCGGTCCAGTGCGGGTTCTCGGTTTCGATGAGGTGGATCTTCCAGGTGCGGCGCCAGCGTTTGATCTGCTTCTCGCGGAGGAGGGCTTCGTCCATGGCGGTATGTTGTTCGAACCAGACCAGGTGGTGAAGGTTGTAGCGACGGGTGAAGCCGGCTACGAGGTTCTGGCGATGCTGAGCGACTCGCTTCGCGAGGTCGCTGGTGACGCCGGTGTACAGCGTACCGCTGGGGCGGTTCGTCAAGATGTAGACGGCCGGTTGCTTTTCCATGGTTCGCGTCCTTGCGAGTCCAGTCGTTGAAGTTTGCCATGTTTCGGCTTCGGCTTCGGCTTCGGCTTCGGCTTCGGCTTCGGAGTCCGGACGTTCACGTTGTTATCCCGTAAACCACATCCATCCCGCCGTTATCCCGGAAACCGCAGAGCGGTTATCCGGGATCTCCTGGGGATGGCACGGCGTGCTTTGGGGGTGCCCGTGGAGATCCCGGCTCTTCGCTTCGCTACGGCCGGGATGACGGGTGGGGTGGCACCGAGTGCGTTCGGGGTGCCCGTGGAGATCCCGGCTCTTCGCTGCGCTGCGGCCGGGATGACGGGGGGGTGGCACCGAGTGCGTTCGGGGTGCCCGTGGAGATCCTGGCTCTTCGCTGCGCTACGGCCGGGATGACGGGGGGGTGGCACCGAGTGCGTTCGGGGTGCCCGTGGAGGTCCCGGCGCTTCGCTGCGCTGCGGCCGGGATGACGGGGGGTGGCACGGAGTGCGTTCGCGGTGCCCGTGGAGGTCCCGGCTCTTCGCTTCGCTACGGCCGGGATGACGGTGGTGGGTAGGGCTCGTGTGGACGATGGCGGGGACGGGGAGGGGGCTGCCGGGATCGGGGCGGTCTGGCAGACAGGGGGGCGGTCGGACGGGTCAGGTGGATTGGGGTAGGCGGCGGACGGTTTGGACGCTGCTGAGGGATTGGAGGCGGTCGAAGAGGTGGCTGAGTTCGCCGAGGTCGCTGAATTCGGCTTCCAGTTCCATGCGCACGCTGCGGTCTTCGCGGTTGGTTTCGGTGTTTACGCGCAGCAGGTTGATGCCGCATTCGGAGAAGGCGTTGCCGACTTCGCCCAGCAGGCCGGGGCGGTCGTGGGCATCCACCTCCAGGGTGATCGCCTCGCGTTCGGGCTCTTCGCCCCAGGAGACGGGGATCAGGCGGCCGCGCTTGTCTTCCGGCATGTGCAGGATGTTTACGCAGTCGCTGCGGTGCACGGAGACGCCGGCGCCGCGGGTAATGAAGCCGATGATCGGATCACCGGTCTGCGGATTGCAGCACTGGGCGCGCGTGGTCAGCAGCCCGCCGACGCCGCGGATTCGGATGTCGTCCGGTTTGGCTTCGCCCTCGTGGCGGCGCGGCCGCTGGGGCGCAGGGGTGGTGGCCGGTTCTTCCCCAGGTCGGGCGTCGCGCAGCTGGTGCGAAATGCGTCCGGCGATCTGGGCGGTGGTGACATCCCCCGCGCCCAGGGCAATCAGGAGTTCGTCGAAGGTCGGGTACTTCATTGCCTCGGCCAGCGCGCTGCGGTCGAGGTTGTGGCCGCAGCCGAGGCGCTGGCATTCGCGATCAAACAGGTGCTTGCCCGTCGCCAGGTGTTCGTCCTGGTGCTGCTGACGGAACCAGGTGCGGACCTTGGAGCGCGCGCGGGCGGTGTTGAGATAGCCCAGCGCGGGGCTCAGCCAGTCGCGGCTGGGTCCGCCTTCGCGGGTGGTCAGGATCTCCACCCGCTCGCCGGACTTCAGCTTGTAGGTGAGCGGGACGATATGGCCGTCTACCTTGGCGCCGCGGCAGCGGTGGCCGACCTCGGTGTGGACGGCGTAGGCGAAGTCCAGCGGGGTCGCGCCCTGGGACAGGTCCAGCACTTCGCCCTGGGGTGTGAGCACGAACACGCGCTGGTGCAGCGGTTCGCTCTGGATCTCGTCGAGCAGGTTCTGGTCGTTGTTGTCGGCGGCCTCCAGTAGCTGCCGCAGGCTGTTGATGGCACGGTTGAGTGCCTGATCCTCGCGCCCGCCTTCCTTGTAGCGCCAGTGCGCGGCCACCCCGAGCTCGGCGAAGTCGTCCATCTCGCGGGTGCGGATCTGCACCTCCACGACCTTGCCCTCCGGTCCGACCACGGCCGTGTGCAAGGACTGGTAGCCGTTGTCCTTGGGGTTAGCGATGTAGTCGTCGAATTCGCTGGGCAGGTGGCGCCAGTCGTTGTGCACGATGCCGAGCACGGTGTAGCAGGTGGCCAGCTGGTCGACGATCACGCGGGTGGCGCGCAGATCGTACAGTTCGGACAGCGAGGTGCGCTTGCGCTGCATCTTCTTCCAGATGCTGTAGATGTGCTTCGGCCGGCCGAAGACCCGGGCCTCGATGCCGTCCGCTTGAAGGCGCGTCTTCAGTGTGCGGGCGAACTCCTCGACGTATGCTTCTCTTTCAGTGCGGTTTTCTTCGAGGCCGACGGCGATGTCGCGGTAGGTTTCCGGTTCCAGAATGCGCAGGGCGAGGTCTTCCATTTCCCATTTGAGCTGGCCCACCCCGAGGCGGTTGGCCAGCGGTGCGATGACGTCGAGGGTCTCCTGGGCGAGGATGCGGGCGCCCTCGTCGGGCTCGCGGACCAGCAGGCGCAGGTGCTGGACGCGGAACGCCAGCTTGATCAGCACGGCGCGCACGTCGTCCACCATGGCCATCAGCATGCGGCGCAGGCGTTCGGCCTGTTCCGGACGCCCGGCCGGGGCCTCGAAGCGGCGGCGGACCAGCGCCGCGACGTTGGTGGTGAGCCGGGCCACCGCGGCACCGAAGCGCTGCTCGAGCTCGGCCGGCTTGAGCAGGTCCGCCAGATACACGGGTACCAGCAGGGTCGCGATCAGCGTCTGCCGGTCGACGTTGAGATGGCGCAGGATCTCCGCCACGTCCAGTGGGTGGGATTCGAGCCCGGCGGTATCGACGGCCTCCAGTGCTTGATCCAGTGCCTCGGCCAGCTGCAGGCCGGTGGCGTCGTCCAGGGGCTGGCTGCCCGCGAAATGGCGCAGCAACGCGTCGCGGTCGAGCCCCTGCAGATCGGTATTGGTCAGCAGCGAATGGCGCATGAAGGCAATCGTCGAAACAGAGCGAGAGCCCTATTGTACGGGAGCGCAGAAGGTGACGAGAGGCTTGCGAACGGGGGTGACCGGGATCAGGATCGGGATATGGCCAACTTGTTCAAGATCCTGCTGCTCGTGGGGCTGGGCTATATCCTGGTAACCGCGCTGATCTTCGTGACTCAGGATCGTCTGATCTATCTCCCGTCCAGCACGGTGAGCAGCACGCCGGAGCGCATCGGGCTGGACTACGAGGATGTCGAGCTGGTCACCGAGGATGGGGTGCGGATTCATGGCTGGTTCCTGCCGGGCCCGGAGGGCGACACGCCCGTGTTGCTCTTCCTGCATGGCAATGCCGGAAACATCGGCCACCGGTTGCATTCCCTACGCCAGTTCCACGAACTGGGACTGGCCGTGCTGATTATCGATTACCGCGGCTACGGGCGGAGTGCAGGGCGCCCGGACGAGGCCGGCACCTATGCGGATGCCCGCGCCGCCTGGCACTACCTGATTGAGGACCGTTCGGTTTCGCCAGAGGAGATCGTGCTGTTTGGCCGCTCGCTGGGGGCGGCGGTTGCGGCGGAACTGGCAACGGGCGTGGAGCCGGCTGCGGTGATCCTGGAGTCCGCCTTTACCTCGGCTGGCGATCTGGGGGCGCGCCATTACCCCTGGCTCCCGGTGCGGGCGCTGCTGCGGCACCAATACGACACCCTGGGTCGGGTGGGCACGATCTCCGCGCCGATCCTGCTGGCCCATAGTGCCGAAGACGAGATCGTGCCATTCGAGCATGCCCAACGCCTGCGGGCGGCCGCTACGAATGCGCGAGTGCTGGAGATGAAGGGTGGCCACAACGACGCCTTCCTGACCACGGGGGACGACTACACGGAGGGCCTTCGGGCGTTCCTCCACGATGCGGGCGTGGCGGTCGACGGCCCTCAATGAGGAACGGACAAAGGGACTGGATGGGGCAGGTCGTTGGGAGAACCCGTGTTTCTATCGTGGGAGATTGGTAGACTCCGCGGCTGTTTTGGCTGGAATGGATCTCCCTGGCGTCCGGAATGAGCGAATCTGCCGCAAAAGCCCCCCTGACGGTTACCTACTGTCGTGATGATCAGCCGGAATGCGCGTCGGCGCCGGTGGTGATCCGCTTTGGCGGCGCGAGCGCTGTGGAATGCAAGCCCGAGCGTCTGGAGATCCGCGTGGGGCTGGAGCCCCTGGGCGGCGAGTCGGACTGGGCGGAATGCTGGTCGCTGCCGGACGGCGCCGAGGGCGAGACCGGGGTGGAGGGCTCGCTGAGCTACCTTCGCCACAAGGATTGCCTGATCGGTTGCTGGATTCAGCCGCTGGATGCCGCAGGTGACCCGGATCCGCTGACCGAGCGCGCGTACCGCGAGATCCTGGCTGGCTGCCGTTCGCTGGGTTTCGAGCACCTGGTGCGGGTGTGGAACTACCTTCCCGCGATCAATGACCCGGTCGCCGGCCAGGAGCGCTATCGTGGCTTCTGTAGCGGGCGGGCGCGGGTGTTCGAGGCATTGCCGGAGTACGAACACATCCTGCCGGCGGCGACGGCGATTGGCACCCATTCCGACGGCTTGCTGATCTATTTCATTGCCACTCGCGAGGCGGCCGCGCGTATCGAGAATCCGCGCCAGGTCAGCGCGTATCACTACCCGCTTCAGTACGGGCCGCGCAGTCCTTCGTTTGCCCGCGCCAGTCTGTGGCAGTCGGGGCCGGAATCGGCCGAGCTGTTCATCTCGGGCACCGCCAGTATTGTCGGCCATGAAAGCCGGCATGTTGGCGATCTCGAGGCGCAGATCGACGAAAGCCTGCGCAATATCGGTGTCCTGCTGGAACAGGCCGCCACGGATCACCCGGTTCGGGTGGAGAGGCCGCGCGACCTGTCGCTGCTCAAGGTGTACCTGCGCCATGCCGCCGATGCATCGGCCGTCGAACGTCATTTGCGCTCGCGCCTCGGTCACGATGTGCCGTACCTGTTGCTGCACGGGGATATCTGCCGCGAGGAATTGTTGGTGGAGATCGAGGGACTTTATTCGGAGCGTCTGACCGCGACGTTCGCGACACCATGAAGGATTGATGCCGGGCCGGTCAGGCCGCCGAATTGCGGTGGCGCCGGTCCCTTGCCTGGGGAGTACACGCAATGCAGCCAACCACCAAGAAGCCACACCCGGTCCTGAAGGACTACTACGGGGATGAAGCCAGCCGGCGCGCCTACGTCGACGACCTGTTCGACCGGACTGCCCCGTATTACGACCGAATCCTGCGGGTCGGCTTCTTCGGCACCGGGCAGTCGTATCGCCGGTTTGTCCTGAAACAATCCGGTCTCGAGGCCGGGATGGAGGTGCTGGACGTGGCCACCGGCACCGGCCCGGTTGCAGAGGAGATCCGCAAGGTGGTGGGCGATGACCACCTGACCTGCGTGGACCCGAGCCGCGGCATGATGGATGTGGCCCGAACCAAGATGGATGCCACGTTCGTGCAGAGCCTGGGCGAACAGATGCCCTTGCGCGACCAGCAGTACGACCGTCTGTACATGGGGTATGGGCTTCGCCATGTGCGCGACCTGCACGAGTTGTTCAGCGAGTACTTCCGCGTGCTGAAGCCGGGCGGGCGCTGCACCATCCTCGAGGTCTCGCGGCCACGTACGAAGTTCCAGTTTGGCCTGGCGCGCTTCTATTTCCGCGATTTCGTGCCGTTCGTGGGCAAGGTGCTCACCCGCGACCCGGACGGGCAACTGCTGATGCGCTATTTCTGGGACACCATCGATCAGTGCGTCCCCCCGGACGACATCATGGAAACCCTGCGATCCGTCGGTTTCGAAGACGTGCAGCGGAATGTCCAGCTCGGCGTCTTCAGCGCCTACATGGCGACGCGCCCGGCTGACTGACACGCGTGTTGGGCCTGTTGAAGGTGAAGGTTGCGCCCGGCAGCAAGCGGACCGCCGTCGGCGCCTGGATGGGGGATACCCTGAAGTTGGCGGTACAGGCCCCGCCCGAAAAGGGACGCGCAAACGACGCCGTGATCGTGCTTTTGGCGGCGGAATTGGGGTGTCCAAAGACGGCTGTTCGGGTCGTTGCCGGCGCGCACTCGCGGCGCAATACCGTGGCGGTAGAGGGCTGGTCCGAGACGGGCTTGCGCCGCGCGTTATCCTGATTGCTCATGACTGTGACGGGGCCCGTTCCGGACGCCCCCCCAATAAGGGACCTACGGATGAACCGCCTGACCCTGACTCGACCGGATGACTGGCACCTGCACCTGCGCGATGGCGATGTGCTGGCGACGGTACTGCCGGACACGGCGCGCCGCTTCCGCCGCGCCATCATCATGCCCAACCTGAAACCGCCGGTGACGACGGTGGAGGCCGCCGCCGAGTACCGCGACCGCATCCTGGCGGCGCTGCCGGAAGAGGCGGACTTCGAGCCCCTGATGACGCTGTACCTGACCGAGGGCACGACACCGGGCATGATCGACGCGGCGAAGGCCTCCGGGTTCGTGCACGGGGTCAAGCTCTATCCCGCGGGTGCCACCACCAATGCGGCCAGTGGCGTGACCGATATCCGCCGCTGCTATCCGGTGTTCGAGGCGATGCAGCGGGTGGACCTGCCGTTGCTGATTCACGGCGAGGTGACCGATCCGGACGTGGACATCTTCGATCGCGAGGCGGTGTTTATCGAGCGCCACCTGGAGCCGCTGATCCGCGATTTTCCGGAGCTGCGGGTGGTGCTGGAACACATCACCACCGAGTCGGCCGTGCAGTTCATCCAGGACGGGCCGGCCAATGTCGGCTCCACGATCACGCCTCAGCATCTGCTGTATAACCGCAATGCGCTGTTCGCGGGCGGCATGCGGCCGCATCACTTCTGCCTGCCGATCCTGAAGCGCGAACGCCACCGCAAGGCGTTGCTCGAGGCGGCCACCAGTGGCCACCCGCGCTTCTTCCTGGGGACCGATAGCGCTCCGCATCCCCGCCACGCGAAGGAGTCGGCGTGTGGCTGTGCGGGTATCTATTCCGCGCACGCGGCCATCGAGCTGTACGCGGAGGCCTTTGCCGCGGCGGATGCACTGGACCGGCTGGAGGGCTTTGCCAGTCATTTTGGCGCCGATTTCTACCAGCTGCCGCGCAACACCGACACCCTGACGCTGGAGCGGTCCCCGTGGACTGTGCCGGAGGCGGTGCTGTTCGGGCATGATCCCGGGGTGCCGCTGCGCGCGGGCGAGACCGTCGCCTGGCAACTGGCGCGGTGAACACGGCCGCCACGGCGAACGCTGTGACGCGCGGGCGGTCAGCTAGGTAGAGATACAGGACATGACGAGGATGGAGACATGACCGAACCCAATGTGCAACGCGGGACCCTGTTGTTCTGGATGGCCATCAGCCTGGGGGTGGCGTTGCTGATCGTGGCGCTTGGGGTCGGGCTGGAGCCGGCCGGCGCGCCGATCCTGCGCGCGCCGCTTAGCTCGCCGGCCGCCGGTGCCCTGGGCTTCGGTCTGCTGATGGTCTGGGCCGCGTATGCCTATGCGCTGTCCGCCGGACGTGCCGCGGGCAGCCAGGAGATGGGGGTGGTGATCCTCAACCTTGGACTCCCGGTGGCCCTGATCCTGCTGTGGCGTGCCGAATTGAACGCGCTGGCGTTTTTCGTCGCGTTGGGCTGGGCGCTGACCCTGGGTGGCATGGCCGTGCGCCTGTTCCGGCGCGAGGCCCTGGCCGGCGTGATGATGTTGCCGCTGATCGGGGTCAGCCTGACGGCGATCCTGCTGTCGCTGACGCTCTGGGTGCTGCCGGCCGCGACTGGCGGGGCCTGAGGCCGGATTCCTATCCGGCTGCCGGCGCCGCTCGACTGGTGTCCGGCTTCAGCGCCGGCGCACGGCGGCAGTGATCGAAAAAGGCATTGGCATCCATGGGCCGGGCGAACAGGAAGCCCTGAAAGAGCAGGTCACCGTGAGTGGTCAGCCAGCGGTACTGGGCCTCGGTCTCGACCCCTTCGGCCACCACCGCGAGACCGAATTGGCGTGCGATGTCGCAGATGGTGCGCACCATGGCCTGGTCGTCCGTGTCGTGGTCGACCTGGCGGACAAAGCTCCGGTCGATCTTGAGTTCGTCGAACGGGAGACGCTTCAGGTAGCTGAGCGAGGAAAAACCGGTCCCGAAGTCGTCCATGGAGAAGCGCAGGCCCATTTGCCGCAGGGCCTGCATGATGTGGATCACCCGGTCGGTATCCTCCGCCACCACGTGCTCGGTGATCTCCAGCGTGATGCGGTGGGCGTGTTCGCGGCCCAGATAGCGGGTGATCAGGTCTTGCATGCGGTGGACGAAGTTCAGGTGCACCAGTTGGCGCGGGCTGATGTTGATTGCGAGCTGCTCCAGGGGGAACCCGGCGCGATCCCAGTCGCGCAAGGCCTGGAACGCCCGCGCGATCACCGCGTCGCCCAGTTCGCTGATATACCCGGTCTGTTCGGCGATGGGGATGAACTCCGCGGGTGACACGGCGCCCAGCTCGGCGCTGTGCCAGCGAATCAGGGTCTCGGCGCTGCGTATGCGCCCATTGGTGTCCACCTGGGGCTGGAACAGGACCTCGATCTCGCGATTGTGCAACGCAAAGTGCAGGCAGCGCTCGATCTGCAGATGCCGCTCCACCGCCCGCGACAGTTCGTCGCTGAAGACCACCACGCCGTCGCGCCCGCGATCCTTCACTTCGTACATGGCGATATCGGCCTCGCGCACGAGCTGATGCGAGTCGACCGGCTGCGCGGGCTCGATCAGGCGGATGCCGATGCTCGCGCTCACGTGCAGGTGATGGTTGCGGATAATGTAGGGCGTCTTGACCACCTGGAGCAGCGAATGCGCCAGGCGGCGGGCGGCGCGCTCGCAGGTCTGGCGGTCTTCCTTGCCGGGGGCCACGATGACGAACTCGTCGCCGCCCAGGCGGGCGAGGTGGTGGCCCGGGGGCAGGGCGTTGGCGAAGTCCCGCGTCACGGACTTCAGCAATTCGTCGCCGATGTCGTGCCCCAGCAGGTCGTTGACCGTCTTGAAATGGTCCAGATCGATCAGCAGCAGGTACGAGTGCTGCCCGTGATGCTGCAGGACCTCGAGGCTTTGTTCGAGATGCTCGATGAAGGCGGCGCGATTGTTCAGTCCGGTCAGGGCATCGTGGGAGGCCTGATGGAAACTGTTGCGGAGCAACCCGAAGCTGCTGTTGGCCGCGTAGAACAGGACCAGGGCAAGGGTGGCCGAGAACGCCGCCAGGACATAGCTGTACCAGTCCCCGATCAGCAGGAAGTATCCGGCCAGCGGCGCCATCATGGCGGGGATCAGTGGCCGGAAGACCCAGGGGGCCGGATAGAGCAGCGCCGCAACCACCGTGGTGGCGCCGATCTGCGTGAAAATGGCGATGTAGTGGAGATTGTGCGAGTCCAGGCGCACAAAGATCAGAAAGATCGCGGTCCACAGCGCCAAGTAGAGATACAGGAAGAGGGTGAGATGCAGCCGCCAGCGGAGCCGCTGCTCCGGTGACAAGGGCGAGCGGTGATAACGCCAGTACAGCTGCAGGCCCCAGAGCGATGCGGCAAACATCACGCTGTACCAGGCTGCAGCCGCGGTGAAGGCCCCGTGCAGCGCACCCAGCAGGATGTAGCCCAGGCCGGGGACGAGGGATAGTGCCACCAGCACCGGGATCTGGCGCGTCAGATAGGTGTCGAACTGGGGTTCGGCCCGCAATGCCTCGCGAGCCGGAACAAGCGCGCGTACGCTGGAAGCCGGTGAATTGTCTCGCGGGGTGAGTGCCATCGGGGTCCAGACGGAGATGGTTTGTGGAATGGCTGGACGTTACGGTAAATCGGGCGGGGGCTCAACAAGCGCGGCCCGGCGCATGAACAACGGACTACGGGATGTTGCTGACCGAGTTACAGATCGAGGCCCGGCTGGCCGAAGCGGCCCGCCGCGGGGAGTTGGATGACCTCCCGGGGGCGGGTCGACCCCTGAAACTGGATGACGACAGCGCGGTGCCGCAAGAGCTGCGCATGGCCTTCCGGGTAATGAAGAACGCCGGCTATGTCCCCGAGGCCGTGCAGCTGCGAGGCGAGATCGCCTCCACGGAGGCGCTGCTCCAGGCGGCGGACGACGAGGCGGCGCGCCAGCAGGCGGCCAAGCGGCTGCGCTTGCTGCTCGACCGGCTGAACCGCAGCGATGCGGGTCGGGGCATGCTCTCCGAGTCCGGCTATTTCCGACAGCTGTGCGAGCGCATGGATGGACCCAGCCAATGAAGCCAGTCCATGGACCGACCAAGGGCCGGGGCGCGACCATCGATCCCCATGCCCGCTTCGAGTCGACCCGGCACGAACCGTTCGACGACGGGTGGGTCGGTGATGGCGAGGCACCGGCGCCGCTGCGCACCGAAGTGACGGTCGAGCACCCGCGCAGCGTCCTGTCCTGGAATCAGTCCCCGGATGTGCCATTCGAGCTGTCCCTGAACCCTTATCGGGGCTGCGAGCACGGCTGTGGCTACTGCTTTGCGCGGCCGGCACATGCCTATGTGGGCCTTTCGCCGGGGCTCGACTTCGAGAGTCGGCTATTCGCGAAGCTCGGCGCGGCCGACTGCCTGCGGCGCGAACTGGCGCGACCGTCCCACCGGGTGGTCCCGTTGGCGCTCGGGATCAACACCGATGCGTACCAGCCGATCGAACGTGAATGGCGGATCACGCGCGAGCTGCTGGAGGTGCTGGCCGAGACCGGGCACCCCGTATCCATTGTGACCAAGTCCGCACTGGTCGAGCGCGACCTGGATTTGCTGGGTCCGATGGCGGAGCGCGGCCTGGTGCAGGTGGCGATCTCGGTGACGACCCTGGAGCGCGGGCTTTCGCGACATCTGGAGCCGCGCGCGGCGGCCCCGCAACGGCGCTTGCAGACCGTGGAGCGGCTCACGGCGGCGGGCGTCCCCGTCAGCTTGCTGGTGGCGCCGTTGATCCCCGTGCTCACGGACGGGGAGCTGGAGGGCTTGCTGGATGCCGGTGCGGCGGCTGGCGCAGTGGCCGCCGGCTATGTGCTGCTCCGGCTCCCGCGTGAGGTCGCCCCACTGTTCGAGGACTGGTTACACACCCATCACCCGCTCAAGGCGGAGCACATACTACAGCGCCTGCGCGAGGCGCATGGGGGCAAGCTCTACGATTCCACCTTCGGTCACCGTATGCGCGGGGCCGGGCCGTACGCGGAGCTGTTGCGGCAACGCTTCCGGCTGGCGCGGCGCCGGGCGGGGCTGGCCGGACGTCTCGTGGAGCTGGACTGCAACCAGTTTGTCCCGCCCGCGCGCCCGCAGAAGACGCGGTCCGAAGGGCAGCTCGACCTCTTCTGACGCCCGGCGAATGCGGTCCCGGCTGACGGCATTGTCCTGAGGATGCTTCTCCCGCGGACGGGGCGTTCTGGTTTACAGTGAGCCCAACATCAAGACAGGGCGGACGATGCCGCAGAATCCAACCATGAGTACCGACGATGCGGCCTGGTGGGGGCGCCGGGCACTTGCATCCGGGCAACATGGACGCTGGTCCATCGGCCCCCTGGACCTCTGGCTGCTGCACGGCGAGCAGGAATGGCAGATGGTCCTGGAACGCCCGCGCGACCCCGCCGATGCCACACTGGCGATCGATGTTCCCTGCGCCGATGGGTTCCCTGCCGACGCGAACGACCTGCTGCGTTTTGCCGGATCCCCGGCGGATTCGGTACCGGAGCTGCGGGTGGCCCTGGCGGATCGGCCGATGGTCAGCCGGCCACAGAACCCCTTCTATGTGCCGGCCCATGGTCAGGTCACGCTTTATTTGAGTTCCCCGGCCTGGGTACAGCTGCATCTTGGCGAGGCCATGGTGCAGGAGTTTCCGGTCTATACGCCGTCCGATACCTGGTTCGGCCCGAACACCGTGAACGGGGAGCTTTGTTATGCCACCCGCACCCAGGCTCGCCTGGACCTGGCCGACGTGCCCGTGCGCCCGCACCGCGTCATCACTCCGCTGACCATCGAGAACAAGGCTTCGGATGCCCTGTTCCTGGAACGCGTGAACCTGCCGGTGCCGCGCCTTCCGGTATTCGCCGACGAGCACCACCGGTTGTGGACCCCGGCGGTGCGTATGGAGCGCGAGGAAGATCGCGACATGGCGGACATGAAGATCGACTCCGGTCCTCCCGGCGTGGCCGGCGGGGCCCGGCGCATCGCCGAACCCCGCCAGGCCGGGGGGCGGCATTTGATGGTCAGGGCGTTCACCGCCCTGTTTCAGTAGGGAGCTCCCGGCGCGATGAATGAATGGCTGCAAACCGCTCAGACCTTTGTGACCAGCGAGGCCTTTCTCGCCGCCATCCGCGCCGCCGTCTATCTGCTGGTGGGCCTGTTGCTGGCGCGCCTGCTGTCGCGCGGTCTGGCGCGCGCGCTGGAGGACAAGCTCGACGCGCAGCAGGTCATGCTCACCCGCCGCATCAGCTTTTACTTGATCGTTCTGCTGGTGCTGGCCTCGGCGCTGCGCGAGCTGGGCTTCGATCTCACCGTGCTATTGGGCGCAGCCGGCATTCTGACGGTCGCGCTTGGCTTTGCATCGCAGACCTCGGCCTCGAACCTGATCTCGGGGCTCTTCCTGATTGGCGAACGGCCGTTCTCCGTGGGGGATGTCATCAAGGTCGGGGATGCCACGGGCGAGGTGCTGTCGATCGACCCGCTGTCGGTCAAGCTGCGCACCTTCGACAACCTGATGGTGCGCGTGCCCAACGAGACCCTGGTAAAGACGCAACTGACCAATCTCAGCCGCTTCCCCATCCGTCGTCTGGACATGCAAATCGGGGTGGGCTATCGGACCGATCTGAAGGAGTTGCGTGATGTGCTCATGGGCGTGGCCGAGCGCAATCCGGTCTGTCTGGAGGAGCCCAAGCCGCTGTTTATCTTCCTCGAGTACGGGGATTCCGCGCTGAAGATTCAGCTCTCGGTGTGGGCACGGCGGGAGAAATTCCTGGACCTGCGCAATTCCATGCACGAGGGCGTGAAGGCGGCGCTGGACGAGGCGGGGATCGATATCCCGTTCCCGCAGCGCACGCTGGGTGGCCTGGGTGGCAGCCCGTTACCCGTGCGCATCGTCGACAACGTGCCGGAGGCCGAGGCCGAGGCGGAAGCGTCCCCGCGCGACTGACCGTCAGGCAGCTGGAGCCGGCTCGGCTTGGGCCGTCACTCAATCCAGGCGGAGATCCGCCCAGACCGGGTCGTGATCCGAGGCGCGCCAGGGCCCCGTGGCGGGCGCGCGACCGTCAAAGCCGAGGAAGCCGGGTTCGTCTGCATTGCCCGGCCAGGCCGCCCCGTCGTGCACGGCGTCGCGCAAGGCATCGGGACCCAGCAGGTAATCCAGCTGTCCGGCGCGGCCGCGAAAGACATAGGTATGGGCGGACGCTGGATCGTCATGCACCAGGTCCCGCTTGCCGGCCGCGGCCAGCGTTCGCACCGGGTCTTCGGCGGCGTAGGCGTTCAGGTCGCCGAGGATCAGTACGGGAACATTTGCAAACTCATTGCGTTGCTGTTCACGGATCCATGTCACCAGACGTTCGGCCTGGGCCGTGCGCCGTTCATTCCAGCAACCCTGGCCGCGGTCGATATCGCCCGCGTCGGGGCAGCCGCTTTTCGCCTTGAAGTGCACCACCACGGCCCCGAAACGCTTGCCACTCCCGGGCTGCTGGAACCAGCCGAGCAATGGCGGACGATGATGCACGGCATTGCGATCGGTGGCGGACCCAACGAGTTGCAATCGGTCCGGTCGGTAGAGCAGGGCCACCTTGATCGCGTCGTCGCCCGGACCCGGGTGGGCAATGGCCGCATAGTCGCCGCGCGGCGGTGGGACGGCATTCAGTCGTTCGACCAGCTGCCGGCGCGCCGCCTCGGCGTTTTCCAGTTCGACCGCGCCCAGCAGGTCGGCGTCCAGCGTTTGCAGCAGGGCATCCAGCTTGGCCGTCTGGCGCTCGCGTTCCGCCCGGTTTTGTGCGCCGCGCTCGCCCAGCGTCACGAAGTCGTTCTCCAGATTGGCGGTGGCGATGCGCAGGTTGTCCGCTCCCGGCGTCGACGGCGGAGCGGGGCGCTCGCCGCCGAACCAGTCCAGCGAGTCGGTGGGGTGGATGCGATGGTCGCCGAAGGCGTGGGTCAGGATCCCGGTCAGGCCTTCCAGCGTGCTGCCCACCCGGCGCGTGCCATGATCGTCGCGATAGGGGATCGGGTCGGGGTTCGCGCGATAGCTGCCATCATCCAGGATGATCCGGCGCTTCTCGTCCCGGGCGGTTCCCGGGGCCCCGGTCTGGCCAGGGTGGATGAGTCGCCCACCGGCCGAGAGCGTCAGGCTGCCATAGCGGGCGAGCTCGTGGTTGGCGGTCACCGTCAGCGTCTGTGCAAAGCGAACACGGAGGTCGGCGTACTCGCCGAGGCGGCTGGCGTCGTCAGGCAGGCGAACTTCCAGCGGTGCCGGAAGCTCGCCGTGCCCGCAGCCCTGGATGCGGTCCAGCCGAGCGATCTGCGGCCGTCCGCGGTGGCGGCTAAAGACCCCGTGTACTTGCACATGCTCGCCGGTCGCGACCGGCTCCCGACGCGGGGCATACACGAACATACCGGCCGAGTCGGGCCCGGCGCCCTGCTGCAGATAGAACCCGCCGAGTTGATCGGGCCCCATAAAAACGCCCGTGACGATGCCCTCCGCGATGACGGCATCCCCCTCGGCGACCGCGCCGGCGCGGAGCTCGGCGAGAGGGGCGACCTCGGCCCCGGGGTGGGGGCAGGCCACCCGGGCATCGACCGGGGAGGCTGCGAATAGCAGAACCACCAGTGCGCCCCCCAGCGCGCGGCGTACGCACGGGGTCGGGTTGGCGTGGCGGCGGGGGTGCGTCAGCCGATCCATGGCCGCATGAGAAGAATCAGGCGCTCTTGCTGGGGTTCAGCAGTTCGTAGAGATAATCCGGCGCCTGGGTGACATCGGCGATGGTGTAGCGGTCGAGGACGTCCAGGAAGGCATCGCGCGCATCGTTCAGGACCCCACGCAACTGGCAACCGGGGAGAATCGGACAGACCGGATTCTCGCAGTCCACCACGTTCAGGTTCGGCTCCATGTCGCGGATGACACTGCCTACGTTGATCTCGTTTGGCTCGCAGGCGAGCGAGATCCCGCCCCCCTTGCCACGCCGGGTGATGATGTAGCCTTTCTGGCCGAGCTGGTGAACGATCTTTACCAGGTGGTTGCGCGGGATCGTGAACTGCTCGGAGATATCGCTCACGGTCACGCGCTGGTCGCGCGGCTGCACGGTGAGGTACATCAGGACCCGAAGGGAGAAATCAGTATAGCGAGTGAGCTGCATAGGGAAGGATTCGTCGGTTCGCGGTTTTGAAGGATATGCATGCGCGCATATGTCCCGGAACCTTAATCGCTCCGGACATCCGTCACAAGTTCGGTCGTTGCCACTGAGTGAAGGCCGGGGCGTGCTCGGGGTTCAGAAACCGCACAGCCCGGCCGTTATATGCCAACCATAACAAGGCTTCTGAAGCCGAAATACAGGGAAACTCGATGGAGTCGATCAAGGGGTTGGGCCGGCTATCACTCGCCGGACGGTTTTCGCTGGCGCTGAGCGTGATTGTGGGAGTGTTCTTTCTGATTGCCGCTGCCGCGGTGTTCTGGCACACCGCAACGCTCAAGGGGGGTATGGAGGCGACGTTGACGGGTGTCATGCAGGGCCACGAGACGACCCCGGCACTGGAGGCCGAGGTGGCGCTGGAGATCGACCGTTTGCTGGATCTTGCGGCCTGGCAGGTCAACGCGATGATGCTGGGTGTCGCGATCGGCGTGGTCGTCGTGGTGTATTTCCTGTTCGTGTTGATGATTCGGCGGCGCCTGGCGCAACTGGCCTCGCAGTTTCGCGTGGTATCGGAGGGCGAGGGCGATCTGAGCCAGCGGATCGAGGCCCCGCGCAATGACGGGATTGATCGCCTGGCGCGTCTGTTCAACGCATTTATCGAGCGCTTGCAGGGGATGGTTTCGGAAATGGTGGAACACGCGCGTGAACTGGGGGAGTCCGTCGGCACCCTTCACCGCGTTGCAGAAGAGACCAACCAGGAGGTGCAACAGCAACAAGCCCGGATCGGCCAGGTGGCTACCGCGATGAATCAGATGACGGCCTCGGCCGAGGAGATCGCGCGCAATGCCCAAACCGCGTCGGAAGCCGCCGATCAGGCCGAGAGCGAGACGCGTACCGGGTCCGATGTGGTGGACGCCTCGGTGCGCACGATGCGTGAACTGGCGAGCGAGATTGGCACTGCAAACGAGCAGGTGGCGCGCCTGCAGTCCGAGTCGGACAGCATCGGTTCGGTGCTTGACGTGATCCGTGGCATTGCCGAGCAGACCAATCTGCTGGCGCTCAATGCGGCCATTGAGGCCGCGCGGGCGGGGGAACAGGGAAGGGGATTCGCTGTCGTAGCGGACGAGGTGCGGACCCTCGCCACGCGTACACAGGACTCCACCACCGAGATCCAGGCCATGATCGAACGCCTGCAGGCCGGTGCCCGGGCGGCGGCCAGCGCGATGGAGCGCAGCCGCGAGAGGGGCGAGGCCGGAGTGGACCAGGCCGCTGGTGCGGGCGACGCCCTGCAGGCGATCCGTTCAGCGGTCGAACGCATCCGTGATCTCAACAACGAGATCTCCGGTGCGGTATCGCAACAGGCGGAGGTCGCGCGCGAGGTGGATGGCACGCTCACGGAGGTTAGCCAGGGGGCCCAGATCACCGCCGGGAATGCCGAAGCCACGGCCAGCGAGACGGATGCCCTGGTAGGGCGGATCGAGCGGCTGCGGGGACTGACTACCCAGTTCCGGGTCTGATCCGCGCCTGCCTGGGCGTGCGAACGGGGTCCCGGCGTCTCCCCGGCGTTTTCCGTATACTGCGGCCCGCCTCGGGTTCATGGAGCGGTATCTGCAATGACAGTTTGGGTCGCTGCCCTGCTCGGGGTCGTTCAGGGCATCTTTATGTTTCTGCCAGTCAGTTCGACCGCGCACCTGGTCCTGACCCAGCACTGGCTGATCCGTCAGGGCGAACCACTGCCGGCGCCCGAGAGCCCCGAGATGATCCTGTTCGACCTGGTAGTGCACGTTGGCACCCTGGTCTCGATCGTCTTCGTCTTCCGCAAGAGCCTGACGCGGCTGACCGGTGGCATTGCCCGCGAAAGCCTGCAGTGGGCATCGGCCCGCGGGTCGGCGGGGCGCGAGATGCTGTTCCTGCGTCTGGGCCTGCTGGTGGTGCTTTCGGTGTTCGCGACTGCGGTGGTCGGATTCACCCTGAAGGCGGGCTTCGAGCAGGTGTTCGCCCACCCGACCCTGATCGCGGGCACGCTGAGCCTGACCGGGGTATTGCTGTGGTGGACGGACCGGCTGCAACGGCGCCCGTTGGGGCTGCGCCAGCTGAGTCCGAAGATCGCCACCATCATCGGCGTGGCCCAGGGTTTTGCACTGATCCCGGGGCTCTCGCGCAGCGGCATGACCATCACCTTCGCCCTGTTCACCGGGCTCAAGCGGCGCTGGGCGGCGGAGTACAGCTTCTTCCTCGCGATCCCGACCATCCTCGCTGCCACCGCCGTGCAGTCACTGGACGTGCTCAATGGCGACGGGCTGGGGAATCTGAACTGGACGGCGCTCGCGGTGGGCTTCGTGGTGTCCGCTCTGGTCGGGATCGTCTCGTTGAAGATGGTCCTGTTCTTCCTGTACCGCGCCAACCTCAAGGTCTTCTCGTTCTACCTCTGGGCGCTGGCGCTACTGGTCCTGTTCGGGTTCCTCGACGTGGACATCATGTACGGGAAATGACCGGATCCCCGGGTGTGGAGTCTCACGAGGGGGTCCCCATTTGCTCCGATCCTGCGCCGCGGCCCAATGATCGACGCGGGACCGGAGAGTGATCAGGGCGCCGCGGACCCCGCCTTGTCTCGAAAAAAGTGGGGTACCAACGCGGACGGGTGAATGAATCAGCCGCTCCCTGGATTTCTCGGCTTACTCCGGTCCGCGCAGGACCGCCAGGGGCGCCTGATCCAGCACCCGTCGGGTGCCCAGCCAGCCCGCCAGGGCAATCCCCAGCGTACCGCCACCGATGCCGTAGACGAAGGTCAGCGGGTTCACGCTGTAGTCGAACTCGAAGACCTGCCAGGCGAGCAGGGCGCCGACCGCCGTAGCGATGACGGACGCCAGCAGCCCGGCCAGTAGCCCCAGGGCGCCAAATTCGGCCAGCAAGCCGTTGCGGATCTGGTCGCGGCGTGCACCCAGGGTACGCAGCAGCGCGGCCTCGCGCCGGCGTACATCGCGCGTCGCCTGCACTGCCGCATAGAGCACAGTCAGGCCCGCAATCAGCGTGAACAGGAAGACGTACTCCACCGCCCGGGTGGCCTGATCCATGACGTCGCGCACCTGCGCGAGGATCGCGCTGACGTCAATTGCCGAGACCGCGGGAAATTCCCGCAACCACTGGTTCTGGGCGGAGCGCTGCGCCTCGGGTACGTGCATGGCCGTGATGAAGGTCCTGGGCTGCTCGTCCAGCAGTGGCGGCGGGCCGATCACGAAGAAGTTCACCTGGAAGCTGTCCCAGTTGACCTCGCGGACACTGGTGATCGGGCTCCGAATAGCCTGACCGCCGACACGGAAGGTCAGGTGGTCCCCGAGTGCCAGGTTGAAGCGTTCCATCAGCCCGGCCTCGACCGACCACCCGGTATCGGGGTCCTGCCCCTCCTCGCCAAACCAGTCGCCCCCGACGATGGGGTTATGGTCCGGGGGCGACTCGGCGTAGGACAGGTTGAACTCGCGATCCACCAGCCGGCGGTCGCGATCATCGTCGAAATCATCCGGACGCACGCGCTCGTCGTTGATCTCGATCAGTCGGCCGCGGATCATCGGGTCCAGTTGCGGACGCTCGAGACCGGCCGCCTCGACGCGGTCGGCAAAGGCCTGCTCCTGTCCCGGCTGGATGTTGATGAAGAACTGGTTCGGGGCATCCTCGGGGATGCTGGCATCCCAGGCCTCCAGCAGATCCACCCGGACAATCGCAAGCAGCAGCAGCGCGAGGATGCCCACACTGAAGGCCACGAGCTGCACGGCACTCAGGCCGCCCCGGCGGGACAGGTTGGCCAGGCCGAAGCGCAATGCCATGCCGCCGCGGTTGCGCAGGGGCCGCAGGGCCAGTACCAGCGCCATCCCGAGTGCGGCCAGCAACGCGATCGCAACGGCCGTGCCTACCAGCACCCAGGCGGCCAGTTGGGGATCGGCGGCCTGCCAGTACAACAGGCCGCCGAACGCCAGCAGTGCCAGTGCGCCGGACAGCCAGACCGAGGTGGGCGGCAGACCCAGATCGCGCCGGAGGACGCGCAGCGGCGAGACCTGGCCGATCCGCAACAGCGCGGGCAGGGCAAAGCCCACGGCCGTGATCAGCCCCACCCCAAGGCCGGCGATGACCGGGCGTGAACCGGGCGGAGGCAGGTCCCCGGCGAGCCAGTCGCCCAGCAGGGCCGCCAGGACAAACTGGGCCGCGAAGCCGATCGCGAGCCCAACCCCGCTGGCCAGCAGGGCGACCAGCACAACTCGGCCGAAGTAGGTGAGCAGGACCTGGCGTCCGCTGGCTCCCAGCGCGCGCATCACCGCCGCCGGGTCGGCACGGCGCTGGGCGAAGTGATGGGCCGCGACGGCGATGGCGGCCCCGGCCAGCAGCACCGCCATCAAGGAGGCGAGCCCGAGGAAGCGCTCCGCACGCTCGATCGCTGTGCGCAGTTCCGGGTTGGCGTCTTCCAGACCCAGCAGGCGCTGGCCGGACTCCAGGTCATCCTCCAGCCAGTCACGGAACTCCGCGACCCCGGCGCTGGGTCCCGCGGCAAAGAACTCGTAGCGTACGCGGCTCCCGGGGCCGATCAGGCCACTGGCCTCCAGGTCATCGAAGGCCAGCATCAGTCGCGGGGCAATATCCAGCAGGTTGCTGCCGCGATCGGGCTCGTGCGTGATGACCCCGGTCACTTCCAGATCGAGGTCGCCGACCTCCACCCGGTCCCCGACCTCCAGTCGCAGGGCCTCGAGCAGCGCCGGCTCCAGCCAGGCCGTACCCGGTTCCGGACCGCGGTCGCGGACCCGCTCGTCCGCCTCGCGGCCAGGACGGATACGCGCCTCGCCTTTCAGTGGCCAGTCCGCCTCGACCGCGCGCAGGGCGGCCAGTCGCGATTCGTCATCCGCAGTAAAGACGACGCTGGGGAGGGAGGCCGTACGCGCCGTTTCCAGTCCGTGGCTCGCCGCTTCGGCAGGCCAGCCTTCCGGCAGCGGATTGTCGCTGACGACTGCCAGGTCACCCCCCAGCAGCGCGGTCGCCTGCTGGGCCATGCCCCGGTCCACCCGATCGGTGAAGAAGCCCACCGCCGCGACGGCTGCGACGGCGACGACCAGGGCGGCGGCGAGGACGCGCAGCTCGGCCGAGCGCCATTCACGCCAGGTGCCACGCAGCAGGGCGCGTAGATGGCTGCGGTCGGTTCCCCGGGTGGCGATCATTCGAGCACACCATCCTGGATCGAGATGATGCGATCACATTGTCCGGCCAGCTCGGGGTCGTGGGTAACCAGCACCAGGGCCGTTGCCGGCCCTTCACTGTCGGGGTGGCGCGCGAGGCTGAACAGCAGCTCGATGATGCGGTGCCCAGTCCGTCCGTCGAGGTTCCCGGTGGGTTCGTCGGCGAACAGCACCGCCGGGTGATCCACAATGGCGCGGGCAATCGCCACGCGTTGTTGCTCGCCACCGGAGAGTTGATGGGGGTAGTGTGCGGAACGTTCGCCCAGACCCACGCGTTCCAGGGCCTGTGAGGCCCAGTGATTCAGGGTTTCCTGACTCTCTTGCGCATGGGCCGGGTTGAGCTCCAGCGGGAGCAGGGTGTTCTCCATCGCCGTCAATGCCGGCAGGAGTTGGAAGGACTGGAACACAAACCCGACCCGGCCGGCGCGCAGGGCGGCCCGGCCATCCTCGTCCAGTTCGCTGATGGTTTGCCCCAGCAGCCGAACTTCTCCCACACTCGGGGCGTCCAGACCTGCAAGCAACCCGAGAAGGGTGGACTTGCCGGAACCCGAGGCGCCGAGAATGGCCACCGTCTCGCCCGCCTGGACCGCCAGTGAAATGCCGCGCAGGATGTCCAGCGGTCCACTGGGTCCGTTGATCCGCTGCTCGAGGTCCCGGGCCTCCAGTACAAATGACGAGGATGCATCCATGTTGCGTATTCCATTGGTCGTGATGGGCTTGATCGCGTTGCTATGGAGTCCTGTTGCGGCTGCAAATTCCCTACCGGACGAAAATCGTTCGGTCGAGCCGCTCCGGGTCCTGGTATTCGGCGACTCGCTGAGTGCCGCGTACGGCATGCCGGATTCCGCCGGCTGGCCGGCCCTGCTGGGCGAACGGCTGGCCGAGCGAGAGAAGGACTGGAAAGTGGTCAACGTATCCATCAGCGGTGACACCACTGCCGGTGGACGGAGCCGCTTGCCCGACGTACTGGAACGCGCAACGTTCGAAGTCGTCATCCTGGCCCTGGGCGGCAACGATGGCCTGCGCGGCCTGCCGCCGCAGGCCATGCGCGAAAACCTGGAGGCCATGGTCGATGCCATCGAGGCCGTCGATGCCAATACCCTGTTGCTGGGCATACGCATCCCGCCGAACTACGGCCGCCGCTATACCGAGCGTTTCGAGGCGGTCTTCGCCGATCTTTCCGAGGAGCGGGGCCTGGCATTCGAGCCATTCTTCCTCGAGGACATCCTGCTGGAAGACGGCATGTTGATGGATGACGGCATCCACCCCAGCGAGGCCGCTCAACCCCATCTGCTGGACGCGGTGTGGTCGCGGCTGGAGCCCATGGTGGAGGAGGCCGAAGCCCGATCGCGCCCATGCAACGGAGCCGGGTAGACCCTCACTCCGTCAGCAAACCCCGCAGTTCGGCCACGACGGATTCCGGGAGCAGCTGCCGCAGGACCGGGTGCAGGTCACGTTCAACCTCTGACAGCAACGCGAGGGTGCGAATTTCCGAATGGCGACAGAGGGGGTTGCCGTACTGATTGGCCTGGATGCTGCGCTCGGCGCCCATGCTCATCAAGGCGACCCCGGGCAAACCCCGAGGCCCCTCGTCCAGAACCTCGACCAGTTCCACCATACAGCCGTCCACCTCGCCCTGAATGCCGATCAGCGGGGCGAGGAGATCGATCATGCGGGTGGACTGTTCGGTCGTCAGCATGGCCATCCGCCTACCTTACGACCGATGCGGGCACGGCGCCAGATCGAAAATCGGCAGCGGCCTCATGAATGTGGTGTCCCCGGCAGGATTCGAACCTGCGACCTGCCCCTTAGGAGGGGGCTGCTCTATCCAGCTGAGCTACGGAGACCTAGGGAAACACTGATCAATGTACATGTTCGCGCTCGAGTCGCTTTTGCGTGCGAACAAGGCGCGGTGACTGCCGTGCAGTCATTCTGCACAAGGGAACCGCAACGCCGTGCGCGCGCCCGTTTTTGATAACAACGGCCGGCCGAGCCCCTGCATTGAATGGTTTGTGGGGTTGGCACCCCAGGTTCCCCGATCCTGCGTTGCGCCCCGAATCCATCAACAACGGGCGGGTAGAACCCCTACCCGCTGCACGACGCGCCTTGTCTCGAAAAACCTGGGGTGCCAACGCGAGCGTGTACATTGATCAGTGTTTCCCTAGCGCGAGAGTATAAGCGCCGGGCAGGGGTAGCCCCAAACGCTTCAGTCACCCGGGGCGGATTTCGGGTCGAGCTGGTGATGGGCCCAGGCGGAGAATTCCTCCAGCGTGGCGCGGTCCTCGCCAGGGGTGGCCGGCCCCGCAAGGTTACGGTAGGTCACTTGACCCTCGTCGATGCGTAATACGCGCCGCACGGCCCAGTTGGCATCGCTCTCGCCATTGCTGAAACAGTGATCCGGCTGGATCGCGTCCGGCGTGATGGGGTCGGGGTGCTGGTGATGGCGCCGGGCCAACAGGTACAGGCGTGCGAGGTCATCTTCCGTGAGGTCGAGATACAGGTTCATTTCGCGCATGGCGTATTCGAGGTCGTCCTGGCCCAGTCCTGCTCGCTCCAAGGCAGCCATCGGACCTTGCTTTGGGGCTTCGGGCGTCGGCGTCAGGCTGGCCGGGTAGCGCCGCCAGGGGAACGGGTAGTTGATGATTACCGCGACAACCAGCATGACCCCCACGCTGGTCAACACGGGATGCAGGAGGAACCAGGGGCCCAGGGCCTGCACCGACTCACCGCCCAGAACCGCATAGAGCGCGGTGGCGCCGCCGGGGGGATGCAGGCAGCGCAGGTAGTGCATCAGCCAGATGGCGAGCCCGACGGCGACCGCTGCAGCCAGCAACGGGTGGGGCAGAACGTCGCGCACCAGCACCCCCACGATGGCGGCGACGGCATGACCACCGAGCACGTTCCTGGGCTGTGACATCGCCGCGTGGGGCGCAGCGAAGAGCAGCACGGCCGTGGCACCCAGAGACGCGAGGATCAGGCCGTTGATCCCGTTGTCAGTGACCGATGCTGCGACTTCCAACGAGAGGTAGAGGCCGATCACGCCGCCAATCAGGGCAATCAGCTTGTCCTTGTGGTCGGTAGTATCGAGCCAATCCCCCAACAGGGATCCTCGTCCAGAGCGCAAGCGGGCCTCCTCGTAAGTTGAAAACGAGGTATAGCTTCTAGGGTAGGCGCCTCGGCGTCAAATGCCGGCGCTTGGGCGCGGGCTCGGGACAAACAGCAGGACCGGGTGCCGGGCGCGTTCCGAAGGCGTCAGGGGCTATCGGTCTCGAGAATCAGGGAGACCCGGCGGTTTTCCGCGCGGCCCTGGGGATGGTCGTTGGCGGCTATGGGCACGGTGTCGGCACGCCCCACGGCGCGCAGCTGATCCGGTACCAGCCCGCGGGTTACCAGGTAGCGTACGACCCCGCTGGCGCGCGCGGAGGACAACTCCCAGTTGGACGGGAAGCGCTCGGTCGCGATGGGGATGTTGTCGGTATGGCCCTCCACGGTGATGGTGCCCGGGTGATCTTCCAGGATGGGGAGCAGGTCCTGGAGCAGTGACTGGCCATCCGGGCGCAGGTCTGCCTCGGCGGTCCCGAACAGGATGTCGTCGCGGATGCGCAGCTCCATCCGTCCAGGTTGCTCGACGACGTCCACACCCTCGGGGGCGCGCGCGCGAAGGTGCTCGGCCTCGGCCTCGGCCTCGCCTTCGGTCTCCCGCTCCGGCGGCGGCTCCGTGACCGCCTCCGGGCCCGAGGGGGCATCGATCGCCCCCTCGTCGAGGTCGGGCAGGCTCACAAGCGAGGGATGAACCAGTGGCTGGATGAGGGCGCTGCGGTCCGGGTGAGCCAGTGCGATCGGGCTGGCCGAGACCGCCCTTGGATCATCGTCACGCGGGTCCATGAAGGTGAGCATGATGACGAACACCACAATAACCAGGGTCAGAACGTCCAGATAGGTCAGGATCCAGGCGTGCTCGTCGTCGCGCTGGCGTTCGCCCGGGTAGGAACCGAGAAAGGCCTGCTCCGGGCGTGTGGCGGCGTGGGCATCCATCTCTGCCTGCAGCGCGGCGCGTTCGGCGGTGGAGGGGCTGGCTCCGGGCATGTTTTCAGCGCCGTTCCGTGGATTCGCCGCTGGCGCGTTCGTCCGTATCCGCCTCTTCTTCGCCATTCGGGGCCGCCTGGCGGATCTCGTCGCTGTGATTCTCCATGAACGAGCGCAGGGTCTCGCGGATGTAGCCGGGTGAGCGTCCCTTGCGCATCAGCATGATGCCCTCCAGCACCATGGTCATCAGCACCACGCGCTCCTCGGTCCGGCGCTCCAGCTTGATGGCGATGGGCCGGAAGACCAGGTTCGCGAGCAGGATGCCGTAGAACGTGGTGATCAGCGCGATGCCAAGGTTCACCGCGATGACGGTGAAATCGTCGTTTTCGGTGGTCAGCAGCAGGTTGATCAGGCCAATGAGCGTGCCGAGCATCCCGAACGCCGGGGCATAGGTGGCCATGGTTCGGAACATCTGCGCATCGGCCTGTTCGCGAGCACGCAGTCGCGCCATGCGCCAGTTCAGCAGATCGGAGACATCGTCCATCGGCGTGTCGTCGATAACCAGCTGGATGCCGGTGCGCAGGAACGGGTTGCGGATCTGGTCCAGGCGATCCTGGATGCGGCGCAGATTCTGGGAGAACCAGTAGCGCGAGACCTGGACGATCTCCTCGAGATCCTGGGTGACGTCGTAGCGTTCCTCGCGAATCGCATTGGCGCCGGCGCGAAACACGCGCATCACCTCGTGGAAGGGGTAGCTCATCAGCGTGGCCGCGATGGTGCCGCCTACCACGATGCCGAGGCCCGGCAGGTTCAGGAAGGCGTCGATATTCTGCGAGGAAAACGCGATGACGCTGCCGAACACCAGCAGACTTCCAAGGATGCCGAGGAGGGTGGAGAGATTCATGCGTGCTTCCGGAAGGAGACCGGGGTCAGCATAAAACACCGCCATCGTGAACGTCTGCCTTGTCGTGCTACCCGCATTCCGGCGTACACTCGGCTCGTCGACGATCAAGGAGTGTGGCGGGATGGATATGACTTGGGTGGTACTGGGGATCCTGGTTCTGTTGGTGATCTGGGGGGTGTGGACGTACAACCGCCTGGTGACCTCGCGCAACCGGTACAAGAACGCCTTTGCCCAGATCGACGTGCAGTTGACCCGCCGCTATGACCTGATCCCCAACCTGGTCAAGGTTGCGGAACGCTACATGAGTCATGAGCGCGACACCCTGGAGGCGGTCATCCAGGCCCGTAACAATGCGAAGGAAAGCCTGCAGGAGGTCGGCGGTGATCCAACCAACACCGAGGCCGTGCGCAAGCTCTCGAGCTCGGAACAGGGGCTGTCGGGGGCCTTGGGGCGGTTGTTCGCACTGTCCGAGAGCTATCCCGACCTGAAGGCCAACGAGAACATGATGCAGCTGTCCGAAGAACTGACCAGTACCGAAAACCGCGTGGCTTATGCCCGTCAGGCCTTCAACGATGCCGTCATGCAGTACAACATCCTGCGCGAGATGTTCCCCAACAGCCTGATTGCCAACAACCTGGGGTTCCGCCCGGGGCAGCTGCTGGAGATCGAGGACCCGCAGAAGCGCGAGCCCGTGCAAGTGAACTTCTCCTGATACCTGGGGCGTCATGAATTTTTTCGAGCATCAGGACCGGGCGCAGCGCCGGACGCGCTGGCTATTGTTTCTGTTCGGCCTGGCGGTACTCGCCATCGTGTTGGTGATGAATGCCATCGTGCTGGTCGTGTTCGGTCAGGCAGAGCCTGTCGCTGCGGGCGAACCCTGGCTGACACGTGAGTTTCTTGCCAGCAATGTCGCCGTGATGGTCTGGACGACCGTGCTGACGGTTGGCTTGATTGGCCTGGGCAGTCTCTACCGCACGCTCGGTCTGCGCGATGGCGGCGGGGCGGTGGCCCGCGAACTCGGCGGGACGCGGGTGGATGGCGATACCCGTGACCCGCTGCGGCGTCGCCTGATGAACGTAGTGGAGGAGATCGCCATCGCCTCCGGCGTGCCGGTGCCCGAGGTTTACGTGCTCGAACAAGAGGCCGGTATCAACGCCTTTGCCGCGGGTTACTCGCCGGACGACGCGGCCATCGCCGTGACCCGTGGGGCCTTGGAACAACTGGACCGCGATGAGTTGCAGGGCGTGGTGGCGCACGAGTTCGGGCACGTACTCAACGGCGACATGCGCCTGAACATCCGCCTGATGGGCATGCTGTTCGGGATCCTGGTGATGGCCCTGATTGGCCAGCGTGTGCTGCTTGCCATGAGCCTGTCGCGCAATAACCGCAACGCCGGGGGCATCGTCGCCGCGGGCGTGGCGCTGATCGTGGTGGGCTATATCGGGCTGTTCTTCGGACGCTGGATCCGCGCATCCGTTTCGCGTCAGCGGGAATATCTGGCGGATGCCTCGGCGGTGCAGTTCACCCGGCAGCCGGAGGGTATTTCCGGAGCGCTCAAGAAGATCGGCGCCGCTCATACCGAGCTTGGGGCGGACACCGAGGAGGTCGGGCACATGCTGTTCGCCTCCGGGGCCGTCAGTCAGATGTTTTCGACCCATCCGCCGCTGGTCCAGCGTATCCAGGCGATCGAGCCGGGGTTCAAGCCGGAGGAACTGGAGACCATCCGCGAGCAGATGCAACAAGATGCCCAGGCGCGTCGCGTCGAAAAGGAGGCCCAGGCCGAGGCGGAGGAACGCGACCGCGGTTCGACGGAACGCCCGGGTGGCCTGCTCCTGAACCCGGAGCGGCTAATGGAAAACATCGGCGATCCGGGGCTTTCGCAGATCCTCGGGGCGGGGCTGCTGGTGGCGGCGATGCCGGGGCCGCTGGAGCGCGCGGCGCATTCCGATGCCTGGGGTGTCGATGTCTTGTTGTACCTGCTGATCAGTCATGATCCGGAAGTACGCGATCACCAGCTCCTGCGGATTGCCGGCACGCGGGGGGCGGAGAGCGAGTCCCACGTCCGCACCCTGCTGGAGGCCGAACCCGAGCTGCGTCCGGACCTGCGCATTCCGCTGCTGGAGATGAGCTTTCCGGTATTGCGCCATCGCCCACGCGAGGAGCGTCGGCAACTGGAAGGCCTCATCGACGAACTGATCCGCGCCGACGGCCGGGTGTCGGCGTTCGAATACGCGACCGGCCGTCTGTTGCGGCGCCAGTTGCGCGACTTGGAGCAGCCCGAACGTGCGCGCGCGGGCGGAGGCGGCCGGTTGGCTCGCCACGCGACCCACGCGCAGGACACGCTGGCCGTGCTCGCCCACCACGGCCATCCGGATGCCCCCGACAAGGCGCGGGAAGCCCTGCGCGCGGGCCTTCTGGCCCTGGCGATCGAGGATCCCACCGACGAGGACATTGCCGCAGCTCTGGAGCGGACTGCCGATGAGGCCGCCTGGGCCGAGGGGCTGGATAGGGCGCTGGAGGCCCTGGATGCCCTGCGCCCGGCGGACAAGCAGACCCTGATCACGGCGATGCTTGCCACGATCACGCATGGCGGCCAGACAGTGGTCGCGGAGGTGGAGCTGTTGCGGGCGATCGCGGCCTCGCTGCACGTGCCGTTACCCGTCGCGGAGCTTCCCGCCGCCGACGCGGAATAGTGCGGCCCGCTCCCGCGGGTGCGGCGATCGGGGCCGCGCGGTATGATGCGGCCGCTCCGGGGGCGTGGCGGAACTGGTAGACGCATCGGACTTAAAATCCGCTGGGCGCAAGCCCGTGCCGGTTCGATTCCGGCCGTCCCCACCAATCATTTCTAGCCGGGTGTGTGATCGTGGCCAGCCCCCAACCCTGGTACGTCTATCTCCTGGAGTGCCGCGGGGCCCGGGTCTATACCGGGGTCACACCGCGGCTGGAGGCGCGCCTGGCCGCCCATCGTGCGGGGCGTGGGGCGCGTTTCACCCGCATGTACCCGCCGGAGCAGCTCCTGGGGGCGAAGGTGTTTCCCGGCCATGGCGAGGCACTGCGCGAGGAACAACGTATCAAACGCCTGCCGCCCGCCGAGAAGCGACGTCTCGCGGCTACCTGGACGAGGCAGAACGATGGGCCCGAGGGCACGCTCGATCACGAGGCGTGAGGCGAAGGTCCGTGTTGCGTCCATGCAACGGTTCAGCCAGGCCCGGGAAAGGCGCATAGTAGGGTTCTGAGCGTCCCTGTGAAAAGGCCCGGCATGCCCCAGTCCACGGACACAATCGAAGGATCCGAAACGCGGCCAGCGGCCCAGCCGACCGACGCCCGTACCACCGAACCGCATATCAGCGGTCCGGTGGTGGCGGCACTGATTGCCGGGTTGCTGTTTGCCCTGCTGTTCGTGGCCATCGACCAGGGCTGGAAACAGCAGATGGCCGACCGCTATCAGCAAGCCGTGGTCTCGGAGGCGAGCAGCCTTCGGACCCAACTGGAAAGCGTGCTGAATAGCACGGTCCATGCGACGATCGGGCTTGCCGCCTATGCCTATGTCCACCCGGACCTGACCGAGGACGACTTCGATCGGGCAGCGAACCGTCTTTATCGCAGCCAGCCGGATCTGATTCGCTCCCTGACGCTGGCGCGCGGCGAGACCCTTGCGCTGGTCTACCCGCGCGACGGCAACGAGGGCGCAATCGGCCTTAACCTGGCGGAACATCCCGAGCAGGGTGCTTCTTATCGAGAAGTGCTGGAGAGGCGGCAAACCGTTGTCGCGGGTCCCTGGACGTTGGCACAGGGCGGGCGGGGCCTTCTGGTGCGCGCGCCAGTCCTGACTGATCCGGAAGGTTCCCCGGAACTCGTCAATCCGTGGACACTGTCGAGTATTGCGCTGGATTTCGACACGGTCCTCAGCGAAGCGGGTCTGGCACCGCGCCCTCCCGACCTGCAACTGGCACTGCGCGGCCGCGACGGGACCGGCGCCGACGGTGAGGTCTTCTACAACCCTGAACAGATCGACGTGGCCAGCGCGCCGCTCGCGCTCGACGTGACGTTTGCCGGGGGCCAGTGGCAGATGCTTGCACACCCCGTCCCCAACCCATCGGCCACGGAGCGGCCGGCCGCCTGGTGGGTGATGGGCGTGGTCGGGCTGCTTGCGGTCAGTGGCTACACCTTCCGCGTGGGGGAGGGTATCCGGCAGCGGCGGGAGGCCCTCACACGCTATCAGGGACTTGTGAATCGTCTTGCGGACGCCACTCTGGTGGTCGCCGGGCGCCGGGTCCTTTGGGCCAACCCGGCCTTTACCCGCATGACCGGCCTGTCGCCGGATCCTGGCCAGACCCTGTCGGCGCTGGGGGTGATTCAGGCCGACGATCGCCGGCGCCTTCCCCCGGAGCTCGATTTTTCCATGGCATTGGAGGATCCGCGCGGGCGCGAGATTCGCGTCCACACGGCGGACGGAGCTCAGCGGTTTCATTTGCTGCGCTGGGTGCCGATTGACTGGGAAGGGCAGCGGGCCTTCCTGTTGAGCTTTGTGGATGTACACGACAACCGAATGCTGTTCAACGCGTTGAGCGAGGCCCGTGATCTTCAGGACGCGCTGTTCGAGGCCATGCCCGGCGATGCCCTGGTGATCGACGACACCGGCCTCGTTCGCGCGGTCTTTGGCGAAGCGCGGCGTGGCCAGGCACCCCAGCACACGGCAGCCGGGCACACACTGGCGGAACTGCTGCCGGATGAGATCTCGCAGCGCTTTTCCGGCGTCGTGCGCCGCGCCTTGCGCGAAGGCGAATTGCAGGAGATTCAGTACCGCCTGCAGGCGAACGTGTTCCACGGAGGCGAGACGCGTACATCATCGGAGGAAACCCGCTGGTACGAGGCGCGGGTACGCCCAATCGACGCACCGTTCGAAGGCTCGTCGGCCGTGGTGTGGCACGCCCTGGACGTAACCGAGCGCAAGCAGCTGGAAGAGCGCATGCAGGCCCTGGCCTGGGAGGATCCGTTGACCGGAACCGCGAATCGTGCGGCGCTGGATCGGGCATTTCCGCGGCTTGCGGCGCGAGCGGATCGCAAGGAGGGACAACTGGCGCTGCTGTTCATTGACCTGGACCGTTTCAAGCCGGTGAATGATCGGTACGGCCATGCCGTAGGGGACGAACTCCTGCGCCAGCTGGCGCAACGGCTTGCGGCCAGTCTGCGTTCGGATGACCTGCTGGTGCGCCTGGGCGGGGACGAGTTCATCGTACTGAGTGCGCCGTTGAATCGACGCGAGGAGGCCGGGAGGCTGATTGAACGGTTGCAGGCGGCTTTCCGCCAGCCATTCGAGTTGCACCCGGGCCATATGGAACCGGTGGAGGAGAGCCTCTCGTGCAGTATCGGGGTCGCCTTCTACCCCCGAGATGGTCAGCGCCTGGCGGACCTGATGATGGCCGCGGACCACGCGATGTACCGCGTCAAGGCCGCCGGACGCAACGACGTGGCCTACGTGTCGGAGGCGGCGCCGGAATCGGGCACGGAGTGACGCGCCGGGGCGAACCGTGCCGCGGTATGCGCCTCGAGGGGCTCGATCAGACCCAGCAGATGATCGGCCAGCCATTCGCCGGCCAGCGGGCCGTAGAGCAGACCGCGCGAGCCATGCGCCAGGCTCAACAGCACCCGGCCACCGGGATCCAGCCGGCTGCGCCCGACCAGCGGCAGGCGATCGCGGACCACAGCGCGTTCCCCGGTCCATTGCGCGAGGATCTCGACTGCCTGAGCATCCTGTAGCCCTGGCACCCAGGCCAGATGCCGCAGATTGGTCTGATCATCCTCGGCCTGAGGGGACCGTTCATTTTCGGCCCCTGGGGCCTCCGTGCGGCGATAGGTCGCGCCGATCCAGGCGGTGCCGTCGTCTCCCGGGATGCAGTAGCCCTGACCGGTTGCGACATAGCCACCCCAATCGGGGAAGGCCGCACGGACCCGGGTCATCTGACCGGTTACCGTGGAGATACCCGCTTGTTCCGGGCACAAGGTGGTGCCATCGCCGGCGGCCGTCGCCACTACGACCGCGTCGAAGTCTTCAGACCCGGTATCGCTCTCAACCTGCACGGTACCGGCGTTGGACGACGGCTTCAGCGCCTGTACGGATTCCATGCGCAGGGGCGGCAGGCCGTGGGCCACGGCCTGGCAAAGGGCCCGCATGTCGATCGCCAGACCGTCTGGGTAGTAGATGTGAGGGTCCGTGGTGCAACCGGGCCCGCCAGGGTCGAACAGAAGGGCCGCATGTTCGGGACCCGCTTTCAGCAGACGTTCCACGCGCTTGCGTCCGTGGGCGCTGATGCCATGGAAGGACACGCCCGTTGCCAGCCGGATGCCGTATGCGCCGGTCGGGTCGAGCTGGTCGGCAAGGAAACCGGTACGGCGCATCCCCGCGAGTGCCAGGGTATTCAGCTCCCCGTCCCGGGGGTGCAGGTTCGGTAGCAGGACGGCGGCTGGGTTGCCGGAGGCACCACCGCCGGCACCGTTCGGGTCGAAGACCCTGACCTCCACGCCTCGCGCCTGAAGGGCATGGGCGGCGCTGAGCCCGGCAATGCCGGCCCCCACGATGGCGACACGTTGCGGTACCGCGCAGGGTGCTGACTTCGTGGGCGACTGGGGCTCCCGAAGGGTCCCCACGAGACGCTCCCGTTTCGGGCCATGCCCCGGCACCCGGCCCACCTTGAACCCCGTGCTCTCCAGGTCGCGTCGAACCTGACCGGCTGCGGTGTAGGTGCCGAATGTAGTACCCGGCGCGGAAAGCCGCGCCACTTGCCGGAACACCCCGGTGTTCCACAGAGCGGGATTGCTGCGCGGCGCGAACCCGTCAAAGAACCAGGCGTCCACGGTGCCGCGGATCTGCGCAAGAAGTGGAGCGGCGTCACCCAGGCCCAGGGTCAACGCGGCCCCGGCCTCGGGGAACTGGATTCGGTGGAGTCCGGGAACCGGTGGTGGATATTGAGCCCGTAGTTGGCGGGCGTCGGCATTGTCGAGGCCCAGACGTTGGTGCAGGGCCGCAAGGTCGGCGGGTGCGAGCGGGTGGGCCTCGAGGCTCAACAGGGACAGGAAGGCGCCGGGGGGCGCGTGGCGTCGCCACTCCTGCAGCGCCAGCAAGAGGTTGAGCCCGCTCCCGAAGCCGGTCTCGGCAAGCACGAAGCGCTGACACTGGCGGAAGCGCCGGGCGAGGTCGTTGGCCTCAATGAAGACCTCGCGTACCTCGGCATGCGGATCGCGGGAGCCGAAGTAGCCGTCTCCGTAGTCGGCGGCGAAAGGCTGTCCGTCACGCCATTCGAGGCGTGCCCAGTCGAGCAAGGGGGGGGAGAGCAAGGGTGTCGCCAAGGACCGGACCGTAACAGCCCGCCCGGCGCGATTGCGCGAGACGGGCCGTAATGGGAGGTTAGCGGGCCAATTGTTCGAACGGGGTGAACGCCACCTGCTGGTTGCGCTGTCCGTTATCCAGCTGGGCCAGCAGGGTTTGGCTGATGGACTTGAAGCGGTCGAGCTCTTCGCCTTCCAGGGCGTCGCTTTCCGGCAGTTCCACGCGCATCGGGTTCTGGGGTCGGCTGTTCACGTGGATCTCGTAGTGAAGATGCGGCCCGGTACTGCGACCGGTATTGCCGGACAATGCGATGCGGTCGCCCCGCTCGACGGTCTGCCCCGGGCGTACCAGCTGGCGGTCCAGATGCAGGTAGCGGGTGGAGTAGCCTTGACCGTGCTCGATCACGATGAAGCGACCGGCATACGGGTGGTTTTCGACGCGGGTTACGCGACCGTCGGCGGGTGCCTGGATCGGAGTCCCGATTGGCATGGCGAAGTCCGTCCCCTGGTGCGGGGCCACGCGCCCGGTCACCGGGTGACGACGGTTCGGGTTGAAGCTGGAGCTGATGCGATAGTTGCCGGAGAACGGGCGGCGATCGAATGGGGGCAGCAGGCTTTCGCCATCCGGGGTGTAGAAGCGCCCGTTGACGTTGCGCGCCGCTCGGATCTCGATGCGCTCGCCTTCGTAGTCGAATGCCAGCAGACGCAGGTTGAGCGGGGTGTCGTCGCCTACCAGGGTCTCCTGCTCGACCAGCAGGGTGAACTGATCGCCGGTACGGGCGTGGGTGCGCACCGGCAGGTAGCGGTCCAGCAGTACGGCCAGGGCGTTGGCCGCACGCGCGGAGATATCCGCCCGTTCGGTCAAGGCGCTGGCGATGTTGCCGTCGATTTCGGCCGTAATGATCAGGTGGCTGACTTCGCGGCCGTTCTCGACTTCGCCGAGTTCGAACTCCCAGCCATCGGCCTCGCGGACCCACTCATGCCCGCGGGCCCGGTCGGTCCACAGGCGCAGGCGAGTCAGGTAGCCCTCATCGTCGACCTGCCATTCGATCTCCTGACCGGGGCGCACACGGTTCAGGATCGAGGCGTTGTCGTCGTCTTCCAGAAGGCGGTAGAGGGTCGCCAGGGGGAGTTCCCATTCGCGTTCCCAGAGACCCGTCAGGCGCTCGCCTTTCTGCAGGGTGTGGGTGTACCAATCGGTGTCCGTGGCTTCGGCGTCCACGTCAGAGTCAGCGACGGCATCGGAATCGCCGTCGAGATCGAAGGTCTCGTAGGAGGTCGGGGCCTCGGCGTCCGGGTCGATTGCGGCGTCGTCGTAATCCGCGGCGGGCTCGCCCGGCAGGTCGGAGGCAAAAGCCACAGTCTGGGCGCCACCCTCGAATGCGGCACTATGCGCCGTCCGTATCGACGCGCCGCCAGCCGGATGGTCCGTATGCGCGAGCGCGAGCTGGGATGCGGGGAGCGGGTTGCCGGCGCCGATTTGCAGCGGTTGGGACGTCTCGGAGGGCTGGGAGGCAAGAAGCAGGCTGGTGCCCACCAGAATGGTGAGTCCGGCGGTGCCCGCCAGAAAGAAATGCAAAGTCTTTCTGTTGTTACCCATATGGCTGTTGCCCTGCAGAGTTTCCGCTTTATACCACGTTTTTTCGGGCAATAAACAGCGTCGGAAGGCGGTCTCCCGGAGTTTCGCGGCTTGCGTGTCTCAGGATCGAATCCCTACGCCCCGATTGAGCAGGACCAACGCAACCCCGTACATGACTGCAATGAAGCCGGCAATGATGGCAAAGGACATGGCGATCGGGAAGTCACTATGGCCCAGGCTGCCGTAACGGAAGGCGTCGACCATGTAGAGGATCGGGTTCAGCATGGACACGCCCTGCCAGAACTCCGGCAACAGGCTGATTGAGTAGAACACGCCGCCCAGATAGGTCAGCGGCGTCAGGATGAAGGTTGGGACGATGGCGATGTCGTCGAAGGTGCGCGCGAAGACACCGTTGATCAGCCCGGCGAGGGCAAACAGGATGGACGTCATCAGCACGATGATCAGCATCACGCCGGGGTTGTGGATACTGAGCGGGCTGAAGAACAGCGAGACCAGCAGGACGGCCACGCCGACCGCCAGGCCCCGCGCCACGCCGCCAAAGACGAACCCGAGGATGATCACGCTGTTGGGGATGGGCGAGACCAGCAGTTCCTCGATGTGGCGCTGGAACTTGGAGCCGAAGAACGAGGACACCACATTGGAATAGCTGTTGGTGATCACCGCCAGCATGATCAGCCCCGGGACGATGAAGTCCATGTAACGGTAGCCTTCCATGTCACCGATGCGCTCGCCGATCAGCCCCCCGAAGATGATGAAGTACAGCGCCGTGGTAATGACCGGGGGCAGGACCGTCTGCACCCAGATCCGGGCAAAGCGCAGCACTTCCTTGCTGACGATGGTCCGGAAGGCGGTCCAGTAATCGCGCAGATGGGAGTCGCTCATGCCTGATTCTCCGGCTGCTCGGTGGTCCCGCTGGCGCCGGGGGTCAGATGGCTGGGGTCCTGGCCGGGGCGGGTCATGCGGATGAAGAGTTCCTCCAGCCGATTGGCCTTGTTGCGCATGCTCTGTACCCGAATGCCGGCCTGATCCAGCACCCGGAACAGGTCGTTCAGGTGCTGACCGCTGCGGATATCCGCCTCCAGCGTCATCTCGTCCACCTGGCGCAGGGCAATCGGGGAATCCAGCGGGATGCCGGGTGGCGGCTCGCTTAGATCCAGCACCATGGTCTCGGTCTCGAGCTTGGCCAGCAGCTGCTTCATCGTGGTGTTCTCGATGATCGCACCGTCATCGATGATCGCGATGTTGCGGCACAACGTCTCCGCCTCTTCCAGGTAGTGCGTGGTCAGGATGATGCTGCGCCCGTCGGTGTTGATACGGGTAAGAAAGTCCCACATCGAACGCCGCAGCTCGATATCGACCCCGGCGGTCGGTTCGTCGAGAATTAGCAGGCGCGGTTCGTGGACCAGGGCGCGGGCGATCATCAGGCGGCGTTTCATGCCGCCGGAGAGCGTGCGCGCCATGTCCTTGCGCTTTTCCCAGAGCCCCAGCTCCTTCAGGTAGTGCTCGCAGCGCTTCCAGGCCTCGCGCCGGGGGATGCCGTAGTACCCGGCCTGATTGACCACGATCTCGCCAATTGGCTCGAAATTGTTGAAGTTGAACTCCTGCGGGACCAGCCCGATGGAGCGCTTCACTGCCTGCAGGTCGGTATCCACGTCATGGCCGAAGACCTTGACCGTGCCGGCGGTCTTGTTGATCAGCGAGGTAATGATCCCGATGGTCGTCGACTTGCCGGCCCCGTTGGGGCCCAGCAGGGCGAAGAAGCTGCCCGGGGCCACCTCGAGGTCGATGCCCTTGAGGGCCTCGAATCCGTTCTTGTAGGTCTTCTTAAGCCCGCGAATCTCCAGCGCTGGCGTCATCGTCACATCCTGTAAGGCTAGGGGGATACGACCCCGGAGGGTCGACAAGGCAGGTATTATGAAGGCTTTGAATCATTTTCGAGGAAAGCCGCGTGGATTCTGTTTTTGTTGCGTCGTCCGACACCGCCGTTCCCCTGATCCCGGTCAGCCGCGAGTCGCTGCCGGTCCGCCTGGAGAGTGCGCCGGAGAGCTGGCGCAAATGGGTGGAAGCCTCTGGGTTCGAGGCGGAGCCGGGCGCAACCCTGCGCATCCCGGATACCGAGGGTGAGCTGGCGGCGGTGCTGGCCGGTTTTGATGCGGAAACTCCGATCTGGATGGTGGCCGCAGCGGCCGAGACCCTGGGAACGGGGGATTACCGTCTGGAAACCGATTTCCTGAACCCCGAGATCCAGAACCTGGCGGCCATAGGCTGGGGCCTGGGCCGTTATCGTTTCGAGCGTTACCGCGAGGTCCAGGATCGCTCGCCGCGGCTGGTGTGGCCGGAAGACGCGGATCAGGCGCGGGTGCTCGCGTTTGTGGAGTCCATCGGGCTGACCCGCGACCTGATCAACACCCCGGCCGCCGACATGATGCCGGCCAATCTGGCGTTGAAGGCTCGGGAGCTGGCCGAGGAATTCGGCAGCAGCCTGCATCTGGTCAGCGACAGCGACAAGCTGGAGCAGGATTTCCCCTGTATCCACGCCGTGGGGGCTGCCAGCGACCACGGGGCCCGGGTGATCGAACTGACCTGGGGGGCGCCCGACGCGCCGTCGTTGGTGCTGGTGGGCAAGGGCGTGTGCTTCGATTCCGGTGGTCTGAACCTGAAGCCCGGCAATTCCATGCGCCAGATGAAGAAGGACATGGGCGGAGCGGCGATCGTGCTGGGGCTGGCGCGTCTGATCATGGCGCAAGCGCTCCCTGTGCGGCTGACGGTGCTGATCGGGGCCGTGGAGAATGCCATCGGCGCCGGGGCCTTCCGCCCGGGCGATGTGCTGACCGCACGCAACGGCAAGCGGATCGAGATCGACAACACGGACGCCGAGGGGCGCCTCGTGCTGGCGGATCTGCTGGATCGAGCGGGGTCGTTCCATCCGGACCTGCTGGTGGACTTTGCGACGCTCACCGGGGCGGCGCGCGTGGCCGTGGGGACCGAGATCAGCGCCTGTTTCACCCAGGACGAGGGCTGGGCGCGAGCACTGGTCGAGCCGGCGCGCGAATGGGACGATCCGGTCTGCCAGCTCCCCCTGCACACGCCTTATCGGTACATGCTGGACAGTGACGTGGCGGACATCGTGAACAGCACCCCCGGGGGGCACGGCGGTGCGATTACGGCCGGTCTGTTTCTCAAGGAATTTGTCCCGGAGAACACGACCTGGATGCATTTCGACATCATGGCCTTCAACAACCGCGCGCGCCCCGGGCGGCCCAAGGGCGGCGAGGCGATGGGTCTGCGGGCCCTGTTTGCGGCGCTCGAATCGCGCTACCGGAAGCCGGGATAGGCTGGATACCCCCGTCCCGGACGCGGCGCGGCGGCATCAGATCAGTTTCAGGTCGCTGCGTGCACGAATGATCTTGCGCAGCGCGATCAGATAGGCGGCGGTGCGGTAGTCGAGCACCTCGCCATTGCTTTCCATCTCGCGGACCTCGTGCATCTCGCGGAAGGCCTCGCGCATGGCGTCGTCCAGGCCGGAGCGGACCAGGTCGATCTCATCGGCCCCGCGCACCACGGCATCGCGAATCCATTCGGGGACGCTCTCGTTGGTCATCATCTCGATGGCACTAACGATGTGCTGGCCCTGGGCCTGGTCGTAGCGGCGCTCCAGGCGCCCGAAGCGCATGTGCGACAGATTCCGCACCCACTCGAAGTAGGAGACGATGACGCCGCCGGCGTTGACGTACACATCCGGAAGGATCGTGACCCCGCGATCACGCAGGGCCTGGTCGGCCTCCCAGGTGCAGGGACCGTTGGCCGCCTCGGCGATTAGGCGCGCCTGGATTTGGTCGACGTTGTCCCGATGGATCGCGCCTTCCAGGGCGGCCGGAATCAGGATGTCGCACTCGCGTTCCATGATGCGGTTGCCATCGCGCACGAACTCGACCCCTGCGAAGCCCTCCATGGTGCCGCTGCGGCGAACGTAGTCGTGCAGGGCCTCGATATCGATCCCGTCCTCGGAATACACCCCGCCATCGCTCTTGATGACACCGACAATCTTCGCGTGATCGTCCTCCTGCAGGAAGCGCGCGGCGTAATAGCCCACGTTGCCGAAGCCCTGGATGATGATGCGCTGGTCGCCCAGACCGCCCTCGAACCCGGCCTCGCGGGCCGCCGAGCCTTCGCGGAAGAAGGACTGCAACGCGTACTGGACACCGCGACCGGTGGCCTCCAGGCGCCCGCGTATGCCGCCCAGCTCGACCGGCTTGCCGGTCACCGATGCGGCATGGTCGAGATCCTCCGGGTGGCGATCGCGATAGGTCTCCATGATCCAGGCCATCTCGCGCTGGGACGTCCCCACATCCGGTGCCGGGACATTCTGGGCCGGGCTGATGTAGTCGCGTTGAATCAGTTCGTGGGCGAACCGCCGGGTAATGCGCTCCATCTCCCATTCGTTGTACTTCTGCGGATCGATGCGCAGACCGCCCTTGGACCCTCCGAAGGGGATATCCACGATGGCGCATTTGTAGGTCATCAGGGCCGCCAGGGCCTCGGCGTGGTCCTGGTCCATGGTCGGGGAGAACCGCAGGCCGCCCTTGGCCGGCAGGCGGTGGGCGGAATGCACCGCGCGCCAGCCCTTGAACACCTCGATGCGGTCGCGAAAGCGGATCGGAAAGCTCACCTGAATGACCGAGTCGCAGGTCTTGACGGCCTCCCGGGCCCCCTCGGGAAGATCGAGGTAGCCCATGGCCCGGTCGACCATGTGTGAGACACTATCGCGAAAGGTTTCAGGCACTTCGCTTTCCGACATGATGGCAATCCTTTCTGATTTTTGGGCGCCGCCTGCGCGGCATGGAGATTCGGTGAATGGGTAACGCGGGCCACGCTCCCGACCCGCGGTTTTCGGTTGCGCCGATGATGGACTGGACGGACACCTGGTGTCGCCGGTTCCATCGGCTGCTGACACGACGGGCATTGTTGTACACCGAGATGGTGCATGCCAACGCGGTCATCCATGGGGATCGCGACCGGCTGCTGGGGTTCTCCCCGGTGGAACACCCGATCGCGCTGCAGCTGGGCGGCTCCGATCCGGCCACCCTGGCGCAGGCCGCCCGCATCGCGGCGGATCGCGGCTACGACGAGATCAACCTGAACGTGGGTTGCCCCTCCGACCGTGTGCAGTCGGGCGCGTTCGGCGCATGCCTGATGGCACAACCGGGAGTGGTGGCCGAGTGCGTCGCAGCCATGCAGCAGTCCGTTGGCGTCCCCGTCACCGTCAAGCACCGCATTGGCATTGACGACCAGGACTCGGAGGCGGACCTGCACGCCTTTGTCGAACGCGTGGCCACCGCCGGGTGCCGCCACTTCGTGGTGCACGCGCGCAAGGCCTGGCTCCAGGGCCTCAGTCCCAAGGACAATCGCGACGTTCCGCCGCTGGACTATCAACGCGTCTATCGGCTAAAGGCCGAGTTTCCCGACCTGACGATTGTCCTGAACGGCGGATTGGACGACGTCGGCGCCGCGCGCGCGCACTTGGAGCATGTGGACGGGGTGATGTTCGGTCGGCTGGCCTACCACCAGCCCTGGAGCCTGTCGGTGGTGGACCGTCTGTATTTCGGGGGTGGGGACGATCCGACGCGCGAAGAGGTCCTGGACGGCATCCTGACGATCGCGGAGGGGATGCACCGTGATGGCGTGCCGCTGGCGCGGCTGACCCGGCATATCCTGGGCCTGTTCCACGGCGCGCCGGGCGCGCGCCAGTGGCGGCGGATCCTGACCGAAGGGGCCCACCACCCAGATGCCGGGCCGGCACTGATCGAGCGCGCCGCGCAGGCCTGTCTCCCCCGGGCAGCCTGAGCGCCCGAAGTCGTTCCAGCGTTGCTATTCGCCCGGGTCGTCCGGTGCCAGCCAGCCGGCCTCGAGCCCATCCTCGAGGATCTGCCGGATCATGGGGATTGCCTCCTCCCATTCCGCGATGCTGAGCGTCTCCGCGCTACAGAAGGCTTCGAGAACGTCCGTCGCGACCGCCTGTGCGGGATAGTCGTTTCCGGCGATGCACAGGATCGGGCCATCGGGGCCCTGGAACCACGCCCGCCGGACGCCGGGGTGAATCGCAAAGCGATCGGCCGGGCCGGCAGTGGCCGCCAGCCGCGGGTCTCCCGGGGCGAGCTCGACATTGCCGGCGGGGCGGGTCAGGAAACGCCCCAGATAGGCGTCCAGGTCGTAGTCTTCCGCCGCCAGCAGGGCTCGCAGGGCCGCGCGCAGTTCGTCACGGTCTGCCGCCGGGATCTCGGCGGCATGCGAGGCTGGATGCCGGCCCGGGTCCTCGAAGCGCGCCTGATCGCCGATCACGTTGGCGCGTTCCTCGAGGAAACCAGTCAGGACATCGAGGATGGTCGGGGCGCGAAATCCCACCGACCAGGTCATGCACTGGTCGTCCAGCGACAGTCCGTAATGCGGCAGGTTGGGGGGCAGGTAGAGCAGGTCGCCGGGACCCAGCTCCCAGGTCTCGGTGGGATCGAATGCCCGCAGGATGGCGAGTGGCAGATCGTCGTGGCAATCCAGCGATCCCGGCGGGTCCTGGATCTGCCAGCGGCGCCGCCCCGCGGCCTGGAACAGGAAGACGTCGTACTGATCCACATGCGGCCCGACCGAACCACCGGGTGGGGCGTAGGAGATCATCAGGTCGTCCCGGCGCCAGCGCGGGATGAAATCAAAGCGCGACAGGAAATCCCGGCCACCGGGCCAGAAGCGTTCCACGTCAGTGACCAGCAGGGTCCAGTCGCGTTCGGGAAGCTGGCCCAGCCGCTCGGCATCGAAGGGGCCGTATTCGACATCCCAGTCCTGGCGGTCGACATGCCCGCTGACGATCCGGCTCGCCGCGTCCGGATCGGTGGCCAGGCCGGCGAGGTCATCGGGCTCGATCGGATTCTCGAAACCCGCCATCGCGTCGCGCACCAGTAGCGGGCGCTGTTGCCAGTAGTCGCGCAGGAATTCGGCGGGCGTCAGGCCGCCGAGTAGCGCGAGCGGTTGGTTCGGGTCCGGGGCACCCATGCCGCGCGCGGGATCAGAGTTCGCGCGCGAGTCGGTCGGCGATCCCGGTGTAGCGGCCCGGCGTCAGCTCGCGCAGGCGGGCACGGGCCTCTTCCGGGATGTCGAGGCCGTCGATGAACGCCGCCAGGCCCTCGGGGGTGATGCGCTGCCCCCGGGTCAATTCCTTGAGCTTCTCGTAGGGCGACTCGATGCCGTAGCGGCGCATCACGGTCTGCACGGCCTCGCCGAGGACCTCCCAGTTCTGGTCCAGGTCCTCTGCCAGGCGTCCCGGTTCGATCTCCAGCTTGCCCAGGCCGCGGCCGAACGCCTTGTAGGCGATCAGCGACCAGGCGAATGCCAGGCCGATGTTGCGCAGCACGGTCGAGTCGGTCAGGTCGCGCTGGAAACGCGAAACGGGCAGCTTGCTCGCCAGGTGGTCGAACAGGGCGTTGGCCAGACCCAGGTTGCCCTCGGCGTTCTCGAAGTCGATCGGGTTGACCTTGTGCGGCATCGTCGAGGAGCCGACTTCGCCGGCGACCACCTTCTGCTTGAAGTAGCCCAGCGAGATGTAGCCCCAGATGTCGCGTGACGCATCCAGCAGGATCGTGTTCGCGCGCATGAAGGCGTGGAACAACTCCGCCAGGAAGTCGTGCGGTTCGATTTGGGTGGTGTGGGTATTCGGCTCCAGACCCAGGCTCTCGATCATCCGGCGCGACAGGGACGGCCAGTCGACCTCGGGGTAGGCCACGGAATGGGCGTTGAAGTTGCCCACCGCGCCATTGATCTTGCCGAGGCAGGCCACCCCGGCGATCTCGGCGCGTTGCCGCTCCAGTCGCGCGACCACGTTGGCCAGTTCCTTGCCCATAGTGGTGGGGGAGGCGGGCTGGCCGTGGGTCCGTGCGAGCATCGGCTGTTCGGCGAAGCGGCCGGACAGTTCGCGCAGCGGCGCGAGCACGGCGTCCAGGGCCGGGAGCATCACCATGTCGCGCGCCTCGCGGACCATCACGCCATAGGCCAGGTTGTTGATGTCCTCGGAGGTGCAGGCAAAGTGGACAAACTCGATCTGGCTCTGCAGGTCGGAGCGGTCCGCCATTTGTTCCTTGATGTAGTACTCGATCGCCTTCACGTCGTGATTCGTCGTGGCCTCGATCTCCTTCACGCGCGCCCCGGCCACTTCGTCGAAGCTGAACGCGATCTCGTCGAGGAAGGCGCCGGCCGTATCGGTCAGCGCCGGGACCTCGGGGATCGCGGGCTCGGCGGCCAGGGCCTTGAGCCAGGCGATCTCCACCCGCACGCGGGCCTGCATCAGACCTTGTTCGGAGAAGTAGGGGGCCAGGTCGCGGGTGTGCCGGGCATAGCGGCCATCGACGGGGCTGATCGCGGACAACGGGCTCAGGGACATGGGGATTCCGGGGTCGGGTTCGGGACAGGCGGCGCAGTATACTAAGGTGCTCAACTGCAATACAGCATCGCGCCACGCGCAAACCAGGAGGAAGGCATGTCGAAGCCCGCAATGCGTCAGGAACAGGACAGTCTCGGGACGGTGGAGGTCCCGGAGCAAGCCCTGTGGGGCGCCCAGACCCAGCGCGCTGTGGACAACTTCCACATCAGCGGGCGGCCGCTGCCGCAGGCCTTCATTCGCGCCCTGGCCCAGACGAAGGCCGCCTGCGCCGAGGCCAACCAGGGGCTCGACCAGCTCCCGGACGAGGTGGCCGGTGCGATCGTCGCGGCCGCCGAGACCATCGCCAGCGGCGAGCATGCCGATGCCTTCCCGGTGGATGTCTATCAGACGGGTTCAGGGACCAGCAGCAACATGAACATGAACGAGGTGATCGCAACACTGGCCTCGAGTGATGCCTTGACGGTCCATCCGAACGATCACGTAAACCGTTCCCAAAGCTCCAATGACGTGATACCCACCGCCCTGCATGTGGCTGCGTCCGTTCAGATGGAAAAGCAGCTGATGCCGGCCTTGCGTCATCTCATCGCGACCATCGCCCGGCGGGAGGGCGAACTGACCGCAATCGTGAAGACCGGACGCACCCATCTGATGGACGCGATGCCGGTGCGGATGAGTCAGGAGCTGTCCGGCTGGCGCCGGCAACTGGAACTGGACGTCGAACGCCTTCGCGACACGCGCGCACGGGTCAACCGACTGGCGATTGGTGGCACGGCGGTGGGCACCGGCATCAATGCCCCGGCCCAATTCGGGGATCGGGTCACCCACCGCCTGGCGGAGCGCACCGGGATCGCCTTCGAGCGCGAACCCAACGGCTTTGCGGGGCTGGCCAGCCAGGACACCGCAGTGGAGCTCTCCGGCCAGCTACGTACCACGGCCACCAGCCTGATCAAGATCGCCAACGACCTGCGCTGGATGAATTCGGGCCCGCTGGCCGGACTGGGTGAGATCGCCCTGCCGGCTTTGCAACCGGGCAGTTCGATTATGCCGGGCAAGGTCAATCCGGTGATCCCCGAGGCGGTGATCATGGCCGCGCAGCAGGTAGTGGGCCTGGACGCCGCGGTCGCCGCCGCGGGACAGGGGGGCAATTTCCAGCTCAACGTCGGCCTGCCGCTGATCGCCGACAACTTGCTCAACCAGATGGGCCTGCTGGCGCGCGCGGCTGAACATCTTGCCGATCGGGCCATCGCCGGCTTTACTGTCAACGAGGAGGTCTTGCGCGCGGCCCTGGACCGCAACCCGATCCTGGTGACGGCGCTGAATGCAGAGATCGGCTACGAGGCCGGCGCCCGGATTGCCAAGGAGGCGTACGCTAGTGGCCGGCCGATCGTTGATGTCGCGGCGGAACATACGGACATCCCGCGTGAACGCCTGCAGGCCTTGCTGAACCCAGCGACCCTGACCGAGCCCCAGACGGACTAGGCCGAGGCCGCCCGGGCCCATGGGTTCGGGGTGACGAACGGGGTCAGGCGGTCGCGGCTGGGAGCTGGACCCGGTCGCGGAGCAGGCCCTGCAGCGCGTCGAACGCCACCGGGTGCGAGAAGTAGAAGCCCTGGGCCGTATGGCAATCCAGCTGTTGCAGGATCTCCGCCTGGCGTTTGGTCTCCACGCCCTCCGCAATCACGTCCAGCCCCAGGGTATGGGCCATCAGAATGATCGCGCGGACGATCTGCGAATGTTCCTCGCCCTGGTCGAGATCCTTCACGAAGGAGCGGTCGATCTTCAGGGTGTCGGCCGGTATCTGCTTGAGCTGCACGAGGGACGCATGACCGGTTCCGAAATCATCGACCGCCAGGGACATGCCGGCGTGACGCAGTCGCTGGAAGACCCGCGCCGCCCCTTGGGGGTCGTCCATGATCGCGGTCTCGGTGAGTTCCAGCTCGATACAGCGGGGCGGAACACCGCTCTCGCGGATAATGCGGTGGAAGTTCCCCGCAAGATCCGGCTGGCGCAGTTGGCGCGCGGAGACATTGATGGCAATGCGCGGGAGCTCGTCTTCGCCCAGTCGCAGGGATTGCAAGTCCCGACAGACCTGGCGCAACACCCATTCCCCGATCTCCTCGATCAGGGTCATGTCCTCGGCCAGTTCGATGAAGTGGCTGGGAGGCAGCAGACCGAGCGTGGGATGCTGCCAGCGAATCAACGCCTCCGCGCCGATGATTCGGCCGCTGTCCAGGTCGATCTTGGGCTGGTAATGCAGTCTCAGCTGGGCATTGGCAATTGCCTGCCCCAGTTCGTTCTCCAGCTCGAAGTGGCGGAAGGTGCGGGCGTTGAGATCCTGGGTGTAGAACCGGAACCCGTTACGACCGCGCTGCTTGGCCTCGTACATCGCCGCATCGGCATTGCCGAGCAGGGTGTCCGCATCCTCGCCGTCATAGGGGTAGACGGCAATCCCGCAGGAGACACTGCTGACCACGGGCTGATCGAAGATCTGCCGCTCGGTCGCCGTTTTGCGCACGACATCGGTGACCAGCCGGACCACGCCCTCCAGGCCATGGGTGTCCTCGACGAGGATGCCGAATTCGTCGCCGCCAAGGCGCGACAGGGTGGTTCGCAGGTGGCGTCCCGAGCGTTCCCGGGCATGGTCCAGCAGAGCGGACAGGTCCTGGGCGACCTTGCGGATCAGCTCGTCGCCGGCGCGGTGACCCAGCGAATCGTTGGTGCGCTTGAAGTTGTCCAGATCCAGCAGGATCAAGGCCACATGACCCGCCGCGGCACCCGCGTGGCGCTCCATCGCCTGTGACAGCCGGTCGCTGAACAGCATGCGGTTGGGCAGGTTGGTCAGCGAGTCGTGGGACATGTGGTGCAGCAGCTCGCGTGACTGGCGCTCGGTGATGCGCTGCAGCGCCTTCTGGCGCCGGTCCATCATCTGGAACAGGTCGGCACTCTCCAAGGCATAGGCCGTGTTGAACAGCACCATGGTCAGTGTCGACAGGATCATCTCGTAGCGTTGCAGCTCCGCCTGCCGGAAGCGGGCGACGAACATCCCGCGAATCCGGGTGCGCGTCGAGATCACGTGCAGCATCACACTCTCGCCCTCGACCGGGGAGGGCAGGCAGACCGGATGGTTCTGGTGCAACGCCCAAGAGAACTGGCCGTCCTGGATCAGTTGTTCGACGGTCTCCGACAGGTCCGGCGTCAGCTCCCCGGGGCGTTCCTGATAGTCGAGGTTGAACGAGCAGTCGTGGTCCAGGACGTACACCGCCATGTCCTGCGTCGGCAGCAGGCGCCGGATGGACTCGATGGTGTTCTGGATGATCAGTTGGGGACTGCGGTTCCGGTCGGTGTCACCAAAGATCGCCGTCGTCGAGGCGAGCACATCCATCGCATAGGCGTTGGCTTCCAGCGCTTCCTCGAGGAAGCGGATGCGCTCATGGAGGGCATTGACCTCCTCGGGCGTGCGGTACGATGGGCTCATGCAACAGCGTCCTTTGCTTGCATACAGGCCTCAGTCGAGGAGGATCGTCTGCATCTGGTCCAGATGCTTCCGCGCGTGGCCGATGATGTCCTCGTAGACCGCCATCTCCAGGCCAATGCGGTCGAAAGTCTCCGGGGCAACCGGGGGCACGAAACGTTCCCCGGAGGATCCCAGCCGCAAGGAATTGGCGATGCTGTCGGCGACGTGCACGATGGCCGTCTCCACGGGAAACGCGCGGGCCTCTTCCGGGGCATGGTGGTAGCGCGTGGCTTCCACCTGGGCCGGGGCCATCCCCCATTCCTCGAGCAGGGCGGACCCGATGGCGGCGTGGTCAAAACCCAGCAGCTCGCGTTCCGCCTCGTACAACAGGCACTGCTCGCGCTCGCGGATGTTGATCAGTTCCTCGGTGCGGCTGCCGAGCCGGAGAAACAGCAGCAGCCGCCCGAGGTCGTGCATGATCCCATAGAGGTACAGGCGCTCGATGTTCGCTTCGCGCCGAAAGCGGGCGATCGAGCGGCTGAGCACGCCGACGGCAATGCTGTGGCGCCAGAACGATTCCATGTCGACGCCGATGACCGGCAGGCCGCGGAAGTGCTCGATCACGATGGTGGACAGCACGATCTGCCGCATCTGCTGCAGGCCGATAATGGAGACTGCCCGGTGCAGGGTGTCGATCGGTTCGGGGAAACCGTACAGCGAAGAGTTCGCCATGCGCAGCGTCTTCGCCGCAATGGCCGGGTCCAGTTCCACCGCCTCGGTAATCCCGGCCACGTTCGCGGTCGGGTCGCTAAGGCGCGTGAAGATCGTGTTGTAACTCCCGGAAAAGCTGCACAACGAGTCATCCTGCTCGAGGAACTCGGCAACGGTCATCATGCGCTCCGGGCCTTGTGGCCGCGGCGCATGAGCTCGTCGATCAGCTGGGCCCGCGCGAAGGAGTAGATGCCGTCCATGGGATGGCCGGTCAAGTCACAGTGACGGAAGCGCTCGGCCAGGATGGCATCGGCCTGTTCCTCCATCTCCGGGGTGGGCCGGGCGTCCGCGGGCAGGTCCGGGACCGCGTCGTCCCGGGAATCGTTGGCCGCGGCATGTTCGTCCTCGACGATCTCGACAGTGCTGATGCCCCAGGACAGGAGCACGCGGATCTGCTTGTCCTGGAGCACCATGCCGGCGGGGATCAGGAGACGGCCGGAACGGTCATGCACGGCTGTTGCCAGCGTCTGACCGGACTGAATCACCTCCGTGGATACCCGCCGTCCCATGGCCAAACCTTATGCGGAAGCGGCGAGCTGGCGCAACACGTAGGGCAGGATGCCGCCGTGGCGGAAGTAATCCACCTCCTGCGGGGTATCCAGCCGCACACGCACGGCAAAGGTCTTGCGGTGGCCATCATCGGCCACGGCCGTGACCGTGGCCTCGCGCGACTCGCCGTTCTCCACGCCGGTAATGCTGTAGGTCTCGCGCCCGGTCAGTTCGTGGCTGGCCGCGTTCTCACCGGGCAAGAACTGCAGCGGTAGTATGCCCATACCCACCAGGTTGGAGCGGTGGATACGCTCGAAGGTCTCTACGATGACCGCCTTGACGCCCAGCAGCAGGGTGCCCTTGGCGGCCCAGTCGCGCGAAGAGCCGGTGCCATATTCCTGTCCGGCGATGACGATCAGCGGGGTGTCCTCTGCCTGGTACTGCATGGCCGCGTCATAAATGGACATCTGTTCGCCATCCGGCAGGTGCTGGGTCACGCCCCCCTGGGTCCCGGGCGCCAGCAGATTGCGCAGGCGCACGTTGGCGAAGGTCCCGCGCATCATCACTTCATGGTTGCCGCGGCGGGAGCCATAGGAGTTGAAGTCGGCCGGCTTTACGCCCTTGGATTCCAGGTAGCGACCCGCCGGGCTGTCCTTGGCGATAGAGCCGGCCGGGGAGATGTGGTCCGTGGTCACCGAATCACCCAGCAGCGCGAGGACGCGCGCGCCCTGGACATCGTTCCAGGGCGTAGGCGTCATGCTCATGCCCTCGAAGTAGGGCGGGTTGCGCACATAGGTGGAATCCTCCTGCCAGTCGAAGCGCTGACCCCGTGGAGCCTCCAGGTTGCGCCAGCGTTCCTCGCCGGAATAGAGGTCACCATAGGCGCTGGTAAAGCTGCTGGCGCCGACGTGGCTGGCCACCGCCTCGCGCACTTCTTGCGTGGTCGGCCAGATATCCTTCAGGTAGACCGGCTCGCCCTGTTGATTCTCCCCGATCGGGTCGCTGTACAGGTCGATGTTGCTGCGTCCGGCTAGGGCGTAGGCGACCACCAGCGGCGGTGAGGCCAGGAAGTTCATCTGCACCTCGGAGTGGATCCGCCCCTCGAAGTTGCGGTTGCCAGAGAGCACCGAGCTGACGATCAGGTCGTCCTTGATGATGGCCTCGGAGATCGGTTCCGGCAGCGGACCGGAGTTGCCGATGCAGGTGGTGCAGCCATAGCCCACCACGTGGAAACCGAGGGCCTCGAGGTCCGGCAACAGGCCGGATTTCTCGAGGTAATCGGTCACCACGCGGGAGCCTGGAGCCAGCGATGTCTTCACCCAGGGCTTCACCTGCAGTCCGGCCTCGCGTGCCTTGCGGGCTACCAGGCCGGCACCCAGCATCACCGAGGGGTTGGAGGTGTTGGTGCAGGAGGTGATTGCCGCGATCACGATGTCGCCGTGATCCAGGGTGAAGGTCTCGCCGTCCATCTCGATGGCGGTGTGGTGGGGCTCTTCCGCCTGATGCTCCACACCCACGGCGGTATGCCCGCCCTCGGCCGCGAAACGCTCGGCGTCGTCCGGTTCATCAGCGCCACTCTCGCGCTCTTTCAGCATGGTGTCGAGGTGGCGGCTGATGGTGGCGCCGGCCTGGCTCAGCGGGATGCGGTCCTGCGGGCGCTTGGGGCCGGCCAGGCTTGGCTCGACCGTAGACAGGTCCAGCTCCAGCATATCCGTGTACCGCGCGATCGGGGCGTTGTCGTTACGCCACAGGCCCTGGGCCTTCGCGTAGGCCTCGATGAACTCGATGTGCTGGGCGTCGCGCCCGGTCAGGCGCAGGTAGGTCAGGGTCTCGTCATCGATAGGGAAGATGCCGCAGGTGGCGCCGTATTCCGGGGCCATGTTGGCGATGGTGGCGCGATCGGCCAGTGGCAGGTCGGCTAGGCCGTCGCCGAAGAACTCGACGAACTTGCCGACCACGCCCTTCTTGCGCAGCGTCTCGACAATCACCAGCACCAGGTCGGTCGCGGTCGCGCCCTCGGCCAGCTTGCCGGTCAGGCGGAAGCCCACGACCTGCGGGATCAGCATGGAGATCGGCTGGCCGAGCATCGCGGCCTCGGCCTCGATGCCGCCCACGCCCCAGCCGAGCACGCCCAGGCCGTTGATCATGGTGGTGTGGGAGTCGGTCCCGACCAGGGTGTCCGGGTAGGCCATGCAGCCGCCCTCGGCCTGGTCGTCCACGAACACCGTGCGCGCCAGGTATTCGAGGTTCACCTGGTGGACGATGCCGGTATCCGGCGGCACCACCTTGAAGGTATCGAACGCCTGCTGGCCCCACTTGAGGAAGCTGTAGCGCTCGCGGTTACGCGAGTATTCGAGCTCCGCGTTCAGGTTCATCGCGTTGGCGTTGCCGTGGGCATCCACCTGCACCGAGTGGTCGATGACCAGCTCGGCCGGCTGCAACGGGGTAATCTTCTTCGGATCGCCCCCCAGCGCCTCCATCGCATCGCGCATCGCGGCGAGGTCGACGACCGCCGGCACGCCGGTGAAGTCCTGCAGCAGCACGCGCGCCGGACGGAACGCGATCTCCTGGGTCGGTTCGGCCTTCGGATCCCAGTCCAGCAAGGCCTCGATGTCGGCACGGCGCACCGTGCGTTCGTCCTCGAAGCGCAGCAGGTTTTCCAGCAGCACCTTCAGCGCAAACGGCAGGTCGGTCGCCCGGGCGTCGTCGGTGATCGGCACGTAGCGGCATTCGCGGCCGCCAGCGGTGAGGGTCCGGGTGTTCTTGGGGTCAGCGTGGCTCATGTGCGTCTTCCGCGTTCAGGTATTGAGTCGATTGAGGATGTCATGCGCTTCGCGAATCAGCCGCTTGCGGCCGAAAAGCAATTTCCAGCGCGATCCACCGGCCTGGCGCCAGAGGACCGCCGCGCGGATCCCGGCCAGCAGCAACGCACGGATGCGCGCGGCGGTGTCGGGATTGGAGAGGTTGTTCTGTTCGCCCTGCACGATGATGCGCGGGCCGAGCTCGGAGATGGTCTCCTTGTAGATCTCGGCCAGCCGGGCAATCACGCTTTCGTGGGCGATGTGGAAGTAGTCGATCTGGCGCTGCGCGCCCTGCAGGCCGTCGGTCAGCTTCTGCAGCATGTCGTCGCGCTTTTGCAGCTTGCGCTCGAGGAAGATCAGCCCGATGGCGTAGCGGGTGATCTCCATGTCCGGCGGCTTGCTGCCGTTTTGCAGCTGGCTCTCGATGCGCTCCAGGCCACTGCGCAGGCTGACCGCCTCGCGATAGACCGCTTCCGGGGTGTCCGCGTCGAAGGCGAACAGGCTCCCGACCAGGACCTCGAATTCGTAGTCGTCGCAGCTCCCACGCCAGGCCAGATCCTTGACCAGGCTCGCGCACTGGAAGAGGGCGGCCAGCGCCAGGGTGCGGTTGTGATCGGAGCGGTCCAAACCAGTCGGTTCCTTGGGTGGGTCGGAGTCGGGTCGCCGGGCAGCGGCCACTATACCGGAAGTGGCCTGGCAGACTCACGGCGCATTCGTGGTTCGTGTGGCGATCACCGCCCCGCCTAGGCAGACATCGCCACGGTAGAAGGCGATGGACTGCCCCGGCGTCGCCGCGCGTTGGGGTGTGTCGAAGACCACGGTGGCGCCGGTCGTGTCCAGCGCTTGCACCCGGCATTCCTGCAAGGGCTGGCGATGGCGTAACCGGGCCTGCAACGGCTCACCGGGGACCGGTACATCGTGGATCCAGTGCACCACCTCGGTGGTCAGCGACGGGCTCATCAACAACGGGTGCTGTGGGTCCTGGGCGACTACCAGGGTGTTCCTGTCGAGGTCCTTGTCGACGACATACCACGGGGCTTCGGCAAAGCCGTCGACCCCGCCGATCCCCAGGCCCTGGCGCTGACCGAGGGTGTAGAACATCAGACCCTGGTGGCGACCGACCACCTGGCCTTCCGGGGTGCGCATCGCTCCCTCGGGCGCTTTCAGGTACTGGGCGAGGAAGTCACGGAAGCGTCGCTCGCCAATGAAGCAGATCCCGGTGGAATCCTTGCGCGCATGGTTCGGCAGACCCAGTTCCCGGGCGCGTTCGCGGACCTGATGCTTGGGAATGTCTCCGAGCGGGAACAGGGCGGGGCGCAGTTGCTCCTGGGTCAGGGTATGCAGAAAGTAGGTCTGGTCCTTGTTGGCATCGGCCGCCTGGCACAGCTCGCTGTAGTGCACGTGATGGCGCACCCGGGCGTAGTGACCGGTGGCAATCCAGCGAGCCCCGAGATCTTGGGCATGATCGAGGAACGAGCGGAACTTGATCTCGCGGTTGCAGAGGATGTCGGGGTTCGGGGTGCGCCCGGCCTCGTACTCATGCAGAAACTGCGTGAACACCCGCTGGCGGTAGTCCTCGGCAAAGTTGGCCTTGTGCAGGGGGATCTCGAGAGAGTCCGCCACTTCGCGCGCCATTGCGTAGTCGGCCTCGGCGGCGCAGTACTCGGCGTCGTCGTCATCTTCCCAGTTCTTCATGAACAGGCCTTCGACGCGATAGCCAGCCTCCAGCAGGCGGCTGGCCGCGACAGCGGAATCGACCCCACCGGACAATCCGACGATGACGCGCTCGGCGCGCATCATGCGCCCGACACCCGAACCAGATCGCCCACCGCCGCGAGCGGCAGCCGCAAGCCGGCCTGATACCGGCGGATGCTGCGCATCACCAGTGGGCTGCGCAACGGCCATTCACCCTCGGCCTGTTCGGGCGCCAGCCAGTGCAGGGCATGAATGGCCGGGTCGCGGGGCGCAGGGGATTGAGCCGCTGTCACCGGGCCGCAGAAGGTCACGCGCAGGATCACGGCGCCGCTGGCCACTTGCAGCAAGTCGCAGCCGAGGGCCGCCTCGGGCACGAATTCCAGGCAGGTTTCCTCGCGGACCTCGCGGATCACGGCCGCGATCAGGTCCTCGCTGGCATCCAGGTGGCCTGCGGGCTGGTTCAGTACCCGGCGGCCGGCGTCGGTTTCCTCGACGAACAGGAACCGGCCCTCGCGCTCGATCACGGCGGCCACGGTGATATGACAGGGGAGGCGGTCGGTCATGGCACGGATGATAACGCAGGCTGCCGGTCGGGCTGCCATAGGGGAACGCGCAATCGCGCACTGGTTCGGTCACCGGAAAACCCGGTCCGGCATGTATAATCAGGTCAACCGTGATTAACGATTCATCTACGATATCCGCACAAGGAGTTGGCATGGCCTATCAGCACATTCAGGTCCCGGAGAAGGGCGAACGCATCACCGTCGACGACCAGGGGAAGCTGCAGGTGCCGGATCATCCGGTGATCCCCTACATCGAAGGTGACGGGATCGGTGTGGACATCACCCCGGTGATGCGCCGGGTGACCGATGCGGCGGTGGAAAAGGCCTACGGCGGCAAGAAGGCCATCGAGTGGATGGAGGTTTACGCCGGCGAGAAGGCGACGCAGGTCTACGATGACGACTCCGGGCTGCCTGACGAGACCCTGGAGGCGGTGAAGGACTATCGCGTGTCGATCAAGGGCCCGCTGACCACCCCGGTGGGTGGCGGCTTCCGCTCCCTGAATGTGGCCCTGCGTCAGAAGCTGGATCTGTATGTCTGTCTGCGCCCGGTGCGCTATTACGACGGCACCCCGAGCCCATTGAAGGAGCCGGAGAAGACCGACATGGTGATCTTTCGCGAGAACTCCGAGGATATCTACGCCGGCATCGAGTTCGAGTCGGGGACCCCGGAGGTCAAGAAGGTCATCGACTTCCTGCAGGACGAGATGGGTGTCACCCAGATCCGCTTCCCGGAGACCGCCGGGATCGGTGTAAAGCCGGTCTCCAGCGAAGGCACCAAGCGCCTGGTGCGCAAGGCCATCGAATACGCGATCGATAACGATCGCCCGTCGGTGACCCTGGTGCACAAGGGCAACATCATGAAATTCACCGAAGGTTCCTTCAAGGCCTGGGGCTACGAGCTGGCACGCGAGGAATTCGGTGCGAAGGATTTGGACGGCGGGCCCTGGCAGACCTTAAAGAACCCGAAGACCGGGCGTGACATCGTGATCAAGGATGTGATCGCCGACGCCTTCCTGCAGCAGATCCTGCTGCGCCCGGAGGACTACTCGGTCATCGCCACTCTGAACCTGAACGGCGACTATATCTCCGATGCCCTGGCGGCCCAGGTGGGTGGTATCGGCATCGCGCCGGGGGCGAACCTGTCCGACAGCACGGCGATGTTCGAGGCCACGCACGGCACGGCGCCGAAGTATGCCGGTCAGGACAAGGTGAACCCGGGGTCGCTGATCCTGTCTGCCGAGATGATGCTGCGGCACCTGGGCTGGTCGGAAGCGGCCGACCTGGTGGTCAAGGGCATGGGTGGAGCGATCAGTGCCAGCGAGGTCACCTACGACTTTGCGCGGCAGATGGATGGCGTCGAGCCGATCGACTGCTCGGCCTTCGGCGAGGCGATGATCAAGCACATGTGAGGGTCGGGTGGTCGGAGTGTCCGTAAGGGCACTTGGCCTGAACCCGGAACCAATCGAGGATGACGACTAACAAACGAGTAACCGCTGAAGGCGTAATTTCGACCGATGAGTAATGACAAGCCCCAATCCCCCGATCGAGACGACTCGGTAACGGTCGAAGAATCGAGGCCGGAGCTCAAACCACCGCGACAGTACAAGGTGGTGTTGCTCAACGACGATTTCACGCCGATGGAGTTCGTGATCGAAGTACTGGAGACCTTCTTCAGCATGGATCGCGAGAAGGCCACCCGGGTCATGTTGCACGTGCATACGCGTGGCAAAGGCGTATGCGGCATCTTTACCCGGGATGTGGCCGAGACCAAGGTGGCGCAGGTGAACGACTATGCCCGCAGTCATCAGCACCCACTGCTTTGCTCGATGGAGGAGGTCTGACTCCCATGCTCGACAAGGAACTCGAATTCAGCCTGAACATGGTCTTCAAGGAAGCCCGCGAAAAGCGTCACGAGTTCGTGACGGTTGAGCATCTGCTGATGGCGCTGGCGCAAAACCCCAGCGCTGCCACGGTGCTGCGGGCCTGCGGGGGCGATCTCGATCGCATCCGCGACGAGCTTGCGGCCTATATTGACGAAAACACGCCGCGCATCCCGCCGAGCGATTCGCGCGAGACCCAGCCAACCCTGGGCTTCCAGCGAGTGCTGCAGCGGGCGGTATTCCATGTGCAATCCAGCGGGCGCAAGGAGGTCTCCGGCGCCAACGTGTTGGTGGCCCTGTTCGGAGAGCAGGACAGCCAGGCCCTGTACGTGCTGGGTCAGCAGAACATCTCGCGTCTGGACGTCGTAAATTTCATCTCCCACGGCATCTCCAAGGTCGGGGAGGACGAACTCGGGGCCCAGCCCAACCCGGGCGAGTCCCAGGGCGAGCCGGTGGAGGGTGAGCGCGAAGAAAAGACCAACGCGCTGCAGCTCTACGCCGCCAACCTGAACGACAAGGCGCGCAAGGACGAGATCGACCCGCTGATCGGGCGCGATCACGAGATCGAACGCACCATCCAGATCCTCTGCCGCCGCCGCAAGAACAACCCATTGCTGGTCGGCGAGGCCGGCGTGGGCAAGACCGCGATCGCCGAGGGTCTGGCGCGCCGCATCGTCGATGAACAGGTACCGGACGCGATCGCGTCTGCCACCGTCTATTCGCTGGATCTGGGCGCGCTGGTCGCCGGCACCAAGTACCGCGGTGACTTCGAGAAGCGTCTGAAAGGCGTGCTCGCCCAACTCAAGAAAGAGCCGGGCGCGGTGCTGTTCATCGACGAAATCCACACCATCATCGGGGCCGGCGCGGCCTCCGGCGGGGTGATGGACGCCTCCAACCTGATCAAGCCGATGCTCGCCTCGGGCGAACTGAAGTGCATCGGGTCCACCACCTATCAGGAATATCGCGGCATCTTCGAGAAGGACCGGGCCCTGGCACGGCGCTTCCAGAAGATCGAGGTGCCGGAGCCGACGGTGGACGAGACCGAGCAGATCCTGCGCGGGCTGAAGTCCCGCTTCGAGACGCATCACAACGTGCGCTTCACCAAGCCGGCCCTGCGCGCGGCGGCGGAACTGGCCGATCGCTACATCACCGACCGCTTCCTGCCGGACAAGGCCATCGACCTGATCGACGAGGCCGGGGCCAGTCGGCAGTTGCAGCCGGTCAGCCAGCGCAAGAAGACCATCGGCGTACAGGACATCGAGACGATCGTGGCCAAGATCGCGCGCATCCCGCCGAAGTCCGTCTCCAGTTCCGACAAGGAGACCCTGCGCCACCTCGATCGCAACCTGAAGATGACCGTCTTCGGACAGGACGAAGCCATCGGGACGTTATCCACCGCGATCAAGATGGCACGCTCCGGGCTGGGCGACATGGACAAGCCGATCGGCTCGTTCCTGTTTGCCGGGCCGACCGGTGTCGGCAAGACCGAGGTCACGCGCCAACTGGCGCAGCAGATGGGCATCCATTTGGCCCGCTTCGACATGTCCGAGTATATGGAGCGGCATACCGTATCTCGCCTGATCGGGGCGCCGCCGGGCTATGTGGGCTACGAACAGGGAGGGTTGCTGACCGATGCCATCCTCAAACATCCACATTCGGTGCTGCTGCTGGACGAGATCGAGAAGGCCCATCCGGATGTCTTCAATGTGCTGCTGCAGGTGATGGATCACGGCACGCTGACCGATGCCAATGGGCGCGAGGTCGACTTCCGCAACGTGATCCTGGTGATGACCACCAACGCGGGGGCCGAGCAGGCCAGCCGTCCATCGGTGGGCTTTACCAAGCAGGATCATTCCAGCGATGCGATGGAAGCGATCAAGCGCACGTTCACGCCGGAGTTCCGCAACCGCCTGGATGCCACCATTCAGTTCGGGCCGCTGGACGAGGCCACCATCCTCAGCGTGGTCGACAAGTTCCTGATCCAGCTGCAAGCCCAGCTCGACGAGAAGAAGGTGCATATGACGGTCGAGCCGGAGGCGCGTGCCTGGCTGGCCGAGCACGGCTACGACGTCAAGATGGGTGCGCGCCCGATGGCGCGTACGTTGCAGGAGTACATCAAAAAGCCGCTGGCCGACGAGCTGCTGTTCGGGCGACTGGCCCACGGTGGCGAAGTGGTGGTCCGCTTGGGCGAGGCTGGTCTGGAGCTGGACATCCAGGAAACCGCGGTGCCGTCCTGACGCGGCTCGTCGACCCGGCGTTACCGGGCCCGGGAGGGCCCGCAAACGAAGAAGCCCCGGTCCGGCCGGGGCTTCTTCGTTGGAGAGGGAACTTACTTGTTGCGGTAGACGATACGACCCTTGGTCAGGTCATAGGGCGTCATCTGCACGATCACCTTGTCGCCGCGCAGGATCCGGATGTAATGCTTGCGCATTTTTCCGGAGATGTGCGCCGTGATCGTGTGCCCGTTTTCGAGCTCCACCCGGAAGGTGGTGTTGGGGAGCGTTTCGACTACAGTGCCCTCCAGCTCGATTTCGTCTTCCTTCGCCATACGGTCCCTCTCGTATTGAATCAAGGTGCGACATTATCCGGATGCACCGGCGGAACACAAGTCACGTGGCGGCTTTCGGGGGACATAACCACCCCCCGGCGACGGACCAGAGGCGGTCCCTGCGGATGGGCGGCGTTTGCCGGGGTGTACGTGACCGCCTACACTACGCGCGCTTTCACGCGCGAGATCTGTAACGAATGACAACTTCTTGGGCCGCCGTATTTCCGGGGCAAGGGTCCCAGTCCACCGGCATGCTGGCCGATCTGGGCGATGACCACGCCATTGTCCGCGACACCTTTCAGGAAGCGTCGGATTGCCTCGACGCGGATCTCTGGAGCCTTTGTCAGCATGGCCCGGTGGAACAACTCAACCAGACCGAGTGGACACAACCGGTGATGCTGGCTGCCGGGGTCGCCACTTGGCGCCTCCTGACCGAACAAACGGACGCCCGCCCGCAGGCCGTCGCGGGCCACAGCCTGGGCGAGTACAGCGCCCTGGTTGCCGCCGGCGTCCTGCGCTTCCCGGATGCAGTACGCCTGGTCGCCGAGCGCGCCCGGGCCATGCAGGCTGCGGTGCCGGAAGGTGAAGGCGCGATGGCGGCCATCCTTGGGCTCGACGATGCCGCGGTACACGCCCTTTGCCTCGAGCATGCCCAAGGCGAGATCCTGGAGGCGGTCAATCTGAACGCGCCGGGGCAGGTCGTGATTGCGGGTAATGCCACTGCAGTGGATCGGGCCGTAAGCGGCGCCAAGGATGCTGGTGCGAAGCGCGCCCTGAAGCTGCCGGTCTCGGTCCCGTCGCATTGCGCACTGATGCGCCCGGCCGCGGAACGCCTGCAGGCGGCCCTGGACGGCACCAGCTTCCAGTCCCCCACCATCCCGGTCTGGCAGAATGTGACTGCCGCGCCGACCGATGCCGCCGCGGCCATCAAGGAAAATCTGGCCGCGCAGCTGTATCGGCCGGTGCGCTGGGTCGAGACCATTCGCGGGTTGCGCGAACAGGGGGTGGCGGTTCAGGTTGAATGCGGGCCAGGACGCGTCCTGACCGGTCTTGCCAAACGCATCGACCGCGAACTGGAGCTGTTCGATGTTGCCGACCGCGATACCCTGAACGTCACGCTCGAACGTCTGGCCGCGGGCTGATCGACCGACTGCGACTTTCTCTCACTTGAAGTAAAGGCTTAACCATGTCCGACAGCAAACGTGTAGCCCTTGTAACCGGTGCAAGCCGCGGAATTGGCGCGGCCATTGCCCGCCGTCTGGCGGAGCAGGGCCTGCAGGTGGTGGGTACCGCGACCAGTGAGTCCGGCGCCGAACGAATCACCGAAACCCTGAAGCAATGGGGCGGGCGCGGCATTGCGATGGACGTGACCGACGCGGACTCCGTCGCAGCCGGCCTGCAGGCGATCCAGGAACAGGAAGGGCCGATCGAGGTGCTGGTCAACAATGCCGGTATTACTCGCGACAACCTGTTCATGCGCATGAAGGACGCGGAATGGGACGCGGTCCTCGACACGAACTTGTCCGCTGCCGTGCGCCTGACACAGCGCCTGCTGAAAGGCATGATGAAACTGCGCCGCGGCCGCATTATCCTGGTTGGTTCCGTCGTGGGTTCCACCGGCAACGCCGGGCAGACCAACTACGCCGCTGCAAAAGCCGGCCTTGCGGGATTTGCCCGTTCCCTGGCGCGCGAGGTTGGCAGCCGCAGTATTACCGTGAACACGGTCGCACCGGGTTTCATCGATACCGACATGACCCGCGAACTGGGCGATGACACCAAACAGGCCCTGCTCGGACAGATTCCGCTGGGGCGCCTGGGGGCGCCGGAAGAAATCGCCGCAGCCGTCGGTTTCCTGGCCTCCGAGGAGGCCGGATACATCACCGGCGAGACCCTGCATGTGAACGGCGGGATGTTCATGCACTGATCTGATCACGACGGGTCGGCCGCAGGCCGCCCGTACGGCCCGCTGCGCGGATCGCTAGATCGCGGCGGGGCTTTTCTCTAGAATGGCGGACCTTTCAACGAAGCCGCCTCACACTGAAGGGGATTTCTGAACCATGAGTAGCATTGAAGAACGCGTCAAGAAAATCGTTGTCGAGCAGCTGGGTGTCAAGGAAGAGGACGTGACCAACGCGGCCGGCTTCGTCGACGACCTGGGTGCGGATTCGCTGGACACGGTGGAACTCGTCATGGCGCTCGAAGAGGAATTCGAAACCGAAATCCCGGACGAGCAGGCGGAAAAGATCACCACCGTGCAGCAGGCGATCGATTACATCAACGAGCACATGAAGGACTGATTCGACGCCTCCGGGCGCCGATCAGGACGACGCGAACGGGCCTTCCTGCGCGCAGGGCGGCCCTTCGTCGTTGCGCTGAGCGCGTAATTTCAGTCTTTCGAGGAGAACACATTGGCTAAGCGACGTGTCGTGATAACCGGACTGGGGATCGTCTCCCCGGTCGGATCCACTATCGACAAGGCCTGGAGCAACATCAAGGCCGGCAAGAGCGGCATTTCCCCCATCGATGTCTTCGATGCATCGGACATGCCGGTGAAGATCTCCGGCGCGGTCCGGGACTTCGAGGCCAATGACTACGTCCCGCCGAAAGACCAGAAGAAGATGGACACCTTCGTCCTTTACGGGATCGCGGCGGGGCTTCAGGCCCTGGATGACTCCGGTTTGGAAGTCACCGAGGAGAACGCCGAGCGGATCGGGGTAGCCATTGGCTCCGGGATCGGCGGGCTGCCTTATATCGAACGCTCCTACGGCGCGTACCTGAAGGGCGGGGCGCGCAAGATCTCCCCGTTCTTCGTGCCCAGTGCGATCATCAACATGGTGGCCGGGAACCTGTCGATCATGCGCAACCTGCAGGGCCCGAACATCTCCATCGTCTCGGCCTGCGCCACCGGTACCCACAACATCGGTGACGCCGCTCGCATGATCGCCTATGGGGACGCCGATGCCATGGTCGCCGGTGGGGCCGAGATGGCCACCACGCCACTGGGCATTGGCGGCTTCGCCGCCGCCCGCGCGCTGTCCACTCGCAATGACGACCCCGAACGTGCCTCGCGTCCCTGGGACAAGGACCGCGATGGCTTTGTGCTGAGCGATGGCGCCGGCGTAATGATGCTCGAAGAGTACGAGCACGCGAAGGCCCGCGGGGCCCACATCTACTGCGAAGTGGCCGGCTTCGCCTGGAATGCGGATGCGCACCACATGACGCAGCCGATCCAGGATGGTTCCGGTGCCGCCAAGTGCATGCATCGTGCCTTGAAAGATGCCGGTGTGAATCCGGAAGAGGTTGGGTACATCAATGCTCACGGGACCTCGACCCCCGCGGGTGACCTGGCGGAGACCCAGGGTCTGAAGAAGGCCTTCGGCGATCACGCCTACAAGCTCATGGTCAACTCCACCAAGTCGATGACTGGCCACCTGCTGGGTGCCGCGGGTGGGATCGAGGGCGTGTTCACCGCCCTGGCGCTGCGCGATCAGGTGTCACCGCCGACCATCAACCTGGAAAACCCGAGCGAAGGGTGCGACCTGAACTACGTGGCCAACGAGGCCCGTGAAATGAAGACCAAGGTCGGCCTGTCGAACTCCTTCGGTTTCGGGGGCACCAACGGCACCCTAGTGTTCCGCAGCATCTGACGCTGCGGCGCCGCCATGGCGGTCCATGAACTGGACGCCGGGGTCGACTTTGCGGCCCTGGCGCGGCGATTCCCAGAGCGCTATCCCCACCTGCTGGAGTCGGCCCTGATCGGGCAGGCTCCGGCTCGGTTTTCCATCCTGTTCGCCTTCCCCGGCCGCACGTTGTCCAGTGCGGCCGGAGAGGACGTGCTGGGCGTGCTGGATCAGGATCTCTCGAGCACACCACCACTCGATCCCGAAGACGCCGCATATGCCCATCTCCCGTTCCTCGGGGGATGGTTCCTGTACGCCGGGTACGAACTGGCCTGGCGCATGGAGCCGGCCCTGGGTGATTGCCGATCTGACCCCTGGCTGCCAGATGCCCTGGTGACCTATTTCCCGGCGGCCCTGATCCACGATCACCACGAGGGAACCACCTGGTTCGTCGACGAGGCGGGCGATTGCGCGCGTTTGGAGCGGGTGGAGTCGGACTGCGCGACGGTCCGGGGCCAGCCGAGTCCCGCATCCGAGCCGTTGCCCGCCTTGGCCCTTCAGGAGGAGGACCCCCAGCGCTATCGCGACGCAGTGATGAAGGGCCTCGACTACATCCGGGCCGGCGACACCTTTCAGGTCAATCTGTCCCGCGAATGGCGTGCCACCGCCACGCAGCCGATGGATCCGGCGGGGCTGTACACGCGCCTGCGCGAGGCCAATGCCGCGCCGTTTGCCGCGTGGCTGCAACTCCCAGGGGCTCACGTGATCAGTTCCTCCCCAGAGCGGCTGGTGTCGGTGGAAGACGCCATGGTCGAGACCCGGCCGATTGCGGGGACACGTCGCCGCGATCCGGATGCGGAAGAAGACCGGCGTCTTTTCAGTGAGTTGACGTTCAACATCAAGGAACGCGCCGAGCATGTCATGCTCGTGGATCTTGAACGCAATGACGTCGGGCGCGTGGCCGAGATCGGTAGCGTGCGCGTGGCGGAGCTGATGACCATCGAGAGCTATCGCCGGGTGCATCACATCGTCTCCAGCATTGTCGGGCGCCTGCGCCCGGGCACCACCACGGCCGACATCCTGCGCGCGGTCTTTCCCGGCGGCACCATTACCGGCTGCCCGAAGATCCGCAGCATGCAGATCATCCAGGAACTGGAACAACAGGCCCCGCGTGGGGCCTATACCGGAGGCTGCGGGTACGTCAGCCGCCACGGCCGCATGGATACCAATATCCTGATCCGCACCCTCGTCGTTCGGGGGAACGAACTGCGCTTTCGGGCGGGAGCCGGCATCGTCGCGGACTCCGATCCCGAGCGCGAGCTGGAGGAGACCCGGCACAAGGCACACGGCCTGCTGGAGGCGCTGCAGGGGGCGGGGGAGAAGAACCCATGATCCTGGTGAACGGCGAGCGCGAGGGGCGGGTATCGCCATTGGATCGCGGGCTGCTCCTGGGCGACGGCCTGTTCGAGACGCTACGGGTGCGACAGGGCCGACCGCAGCTATGGCCCTACCACTGGGCCCGCCTGACGCGCGGGCTGGAGCACCTCGGGTTTCCGCAACTCCGCGAGACCGAGGTGCTGGACGAGATTGCCCGAGTGGCGACCCTGCCAGCCTGCATGGTGCGCCTGACGGTGAGCCGGGGTGAGGGGCCACGGGGCTACGCGCCTCCCGCGGCACCGGCACTGACTCGGATCGTCAGTGCCGGTCCGGCGCTGGACGACACCGCCCCCACTGAACGCGAACCCCTGAGCCTGGGTTGGGCCGCAGTGCCGATCGGCGTAAACCCGGCGCTCGCGGGTCTCAAACACACCAGTCGCCTGGAACACGTGATGGCCCGGCGCAGCTGGCAACCGGGCTGGGACGAGGCAATCCTTCATGATGCGCTGGGGCGCGTGGTCAGCGCCACGCAGGGGAATCTCTGGCTGCGCGAAGGGCGTACCTTGTTGACCCCGCCGGTGGATCAGTCCGGGATCGCCGGTACGCGACGCGCCTGGGTCCTTGAGCATGCCGATCGGTTCGGGTTCGAGGTGATCGAGGCGTACCCGGAGCCCGCGCGTATCGAGGGCGTCGATGCGCTCTATGTCAGCAACGCGCGTATCGGGATGACCCCGGCCGTGCTGTCCGAAGGGGACAAGCGGGGGTCTGCGTGGCAGGATGATCCGCTGTATCCAATGGGAATCGCATTGCATGAAGCGGATTAGCCTCGCTGTCCTGGCCCTCCTGGTCGTTCTGGCCCTGGGCGCCGCCTGGTGGCTGAGCGAACACTACCAGGCGCAGCTGGATACGCCGATGGCGCTGGACGCCTCGGAACGCTTTGAGTTGGAACCGGGGCAGGGGCTGCGTTCGGTGAGCAGGACCTTTGCTGAACGCGGCTGGGTGGATTCTGCCTGGGTACTCGAGGCCTATGGACGGCGTCAGGGCATTGCACCGCGTCTCCAGGCGGGGGAATACGCCGTGACGCCGGGCATGACCCCGCGCGAACTGATCCATGCGATGGCCCGCGGCGAGGTGGTGCAACATCGCCTCACGTTCCCGGAGGGCTGGACCATCCGCCAGGCGCTGGCCGCCCTGCGCGAGCACCCGGAACTCATCGGGCCCGCCGAATCGGTCGGGGTCGACAACCTCCTGGAGGCACTGGGGCTCGAGGACCTGGGACACCCGGAGGGATGGTTCCTGCCGGACACCTATTTCTTCGGGTCCGGAACCGAGGCCCTTACGGTGCTGCAACGCGCCCACCAGGCGATGCGCCTGCACCTGGGCCGCGCCTGGGAGGATCGAATCGAGGACCACCCGGTGAATTCTCCCTATGAGCTGCTGATCCTTGCCTCCATCATCGAACGCGAGACCGGGCGCGGGGACGAGCGTGACCGGGTAGCCGGGGTGTTCGTGAACCGGCTCAAGCGCGGCATGCGCCTGCAGACCGATCCCACCCTGCTGTACGCGCAGGAACCCGGCGTACAACGCCTGACGCGCGCCGAACTGGACCGCGATCATCCCTACAACACCTATACCCGTGCCGGGCTCCCGCCAACGCCCATCGCCCTGCCGGGGCGCGCGGCCTTGCAGGCGGCTGCACGTCCGGCCGCAACCAATGACCTGTTCTTCGTCTCGCGCGGCGACGGCAGTCATCATTTCTCCGAGACCTATCGTGAACATCGCGAGGCCGTGATCCGCTACCAGCTGGGCGGGGATGGCAGCCGCTACGGCATACGCAACCGGTAACTGGAGACGCCCTGCACATGGAACGCTCGCCCCATCCCGGCCGTTTCCTGGTCCTCGAAGGCATCGAGGGCTCGGGCAAGACCACCCAGATCGAGCGCCTGGATACCGCGCTGCGCGCTGCCGGACACCCGGTGCGCAACACCCGGGAGCCGGGCGGGACCGCCCTCGGCGAACGCCTGCGCGGCCTGCTGCTGGACCCCGATCTGCCGGGCATGTGTGCCGAGTCCGAGCTGCTGCTGATGTTCGCCGCGCGGGCCCAGCACCTGCACGAGGTGATTCGGCCGGCTCTGCAGGCCGGCGATTGGGTGCTTAGCGACCGCTTTACCGATGCCTCGTTTGCCTACCAGGGGGCCGGGCGGGGACTCGGTTCCCAGCGGGTCGCGCAGCTGGAGGACTGGCTGCAGGGCGATCTCCGCCCGGATCTGGTAATCCTGCTGGACATCGACCCAGAGACCGGGCTCGATCGCGCCGTCCAGCGTGGCCGGCGAGACCGCATCGAACGCGAGGCGCTGGACTTCTTCGAGCGCGCACGCCAGGCGTATCGGGAACGCGCCGAGCGAGCGCCCGCGCGCTATCTGGTCGTGGATGCATCCGCGGACCCGGACACGGTAGCCGGACGCATCCTCGCGGGCGTTCGCGAGCGCCTGCCGTTGCACGCGCTGGAGGGTTAAGATGGCCATGGCTGCGCCAGTCACCGACGATACGCTGCCGCCCTGGCTGCAAAAGCCGTGGGAGGCGCTGGCTCGGCGCGGGCGCGAAGGCCGCCTGCCCAGCGGTCTGCTGGTTCATGGCGCTCCGGGCGTTGGCAAGGCGCTGCTGACGCGGGCGCTGGTCCAGGCCCTGCTGTGCCAGCGCGCGACTGCCACCGAGCCGCCATGCGGCGAATGCAACGCCTGTCGCAGCTTCCTTGGTGGTGTACACCCCGAGGTGATGACGCTGGAGCCGGAGGAGGCGGGCAAGGAGATCCTGATCGCGGCGGCCCGCGAGGCGATCGAGTTTCTCTCGCTGTCCGGTTCGGGCGGGCTGCGCAGCGTGATCATCCGCCCGGCCGATGCCCTGAACACGAATGCGGCGAATGCGCTTCTGAAGACCCTGGAGGAACCCCCGCCCAGGGCCATGCTGATTCTCGAGGCGGCGCAGCCGGCGCGCCTGCCAGCGACCATCCGCAGCCGCTGCCAGATGGTCGAGATCGCCACGCCAGGGCCGGCCGAGGCAACGGACTGGCTGCGTGGGGCCGCCGATGACCCTGCGGCAGTGGACGAGGCCTATGCCGCCAGTCTCGGGCGTCCGCTGGCCGCCCGCGAGATCCTGACCGACCCCGACCGTATGGCGCGCTGGGAACAGGACCGCGAGGCCCTGACCCTGCTACTGCGTCGCCCCGGGGTGACACCGATGGCCAGTGCCATGCAACGCAGCCTGCCGGAATCCCTGATCCCGCGAATCCAGGCCCTGCTGGTTGCGGCCCAGCGCCTGCTCGTCAACGGCGAGCCGGATGCGTTTGGCCGGCAGTTCCCGCGCGATCGACTCGAGGACTTCGCGCGCCGCATGGGCCCGCGGCGGCTGGCCGAACTGTCGACTCAAGCGCTCGGCTGGCAACGCCAGGCCTCGCGCCAGCTCAACCCGCAGCTGCGCATGGAAGACATCGCATTGAGCTTCCTCGAGCAGTAAGGCGTCACTTGCCACGAGTACAGTCGGGGTGGCGCGGTATCGGTGCGATGGGCGATACTGCCAGACCCAGTACGATTTCAGGTCACACGGAGGGTCTATGGCCGGGCAGGGCATGCTCACCTTGGCAATCAAGGAAAAACCCGCGCTGTATGCGGCATACATGCCGTTCGTGACCAATGGCGGTCTATTCATCCCGACCGACAAGGCCTACAAGCTCGGAGATCAGGTCTTTCTGCTGTTGTCACTGCTGGAGGATTCGGATCGCCTTCCGACCCCCTGCACGGTGGTCTGGATTACGCCGCCGCGCGCCCAGGGCAACCGGCTGCGGGGCATCGGCGTGCAGTTCAACAAGTCGGACAAGGGTGTGACCCACCGCCGCATCGAGGAACACCTGGGCGGCATGCTGAACTCCGACCGCAAGACGCATACCTTCTAGACGTCTGAAAATGCTGTCTTGACCGACACCTCGTCGGGACCATGCATCGCGCACGAACACCCGCTTGCTACCCCTTCGCGACGAGCCCGGAACCGTCAGCGCACGTTCGCGGCACCGGTCTCGCGGATGGCCTCGCCCAGCGTTTCCAGCGCCTGGTCAATCTGCGCCCGCGTCAGGTAGAAGTGGGGCGCAAAGCGGATCCCGCCGCCTCGCATGGCACACAGGATGCCGCGCCCCTGAAGCCTCGCGTATAGCGCTTCCAGGTCATCCACCGGCGGTCGGAACGTCAGGATGCCGGCACGCCGGCCGCGCGGTGTCAGGATTTGGCAGCCATGCGCACGCAGCCCGTCTTCCAGGTGCAGCCAGTGCTCGCGGATCTCGTGGTCGATGCTGTCCAGCCCGATCTCCAGCAGAAGGGAGAGACTGGCGTGCAGGGCGTGAATCCCGAGCATGTTCGGGCTGCCCGGTTCAAAACGCCGTGCACTCGTGGCGGGCTCGATCCCCGGGTTCGAGAAATCGCCGGCATGCGCCAGCATATTCCAGCCATATTCCTGCAGCGTCAGCCGTTCGCGGATCTCCGGATTTACGTAGAACACCCCGATTCCTTCCGGCGCCAGCATCCACTTGTGGGCATCGGCCATCACAAAGTCCGCATGGCAGCCGGGCGCGTCAAAGGGCAGGGCGCCCAGGTGCTGGATCGCATCGACACAAAACAGGATGCGCCGCGAGCGCAGTTCCGCGCCCAGCGCCTGGATGTCGACTCGCAGCCCGGAGTCATAGCGCACAGCACTGGTGGCCAGCAGACGGGTCCGCGCATCACAGGCGGCCAGCAACTCGCGCTCCGGTTCCTCGCCAATGGCGACCTCGCGCGCCTGGATGCCGAAGCGCTCCGCGGCGGCCAGCCAGACGACACGATTGGACGGGAACTCGTGCGCCGGGAACACCACATTGTCGCCCGGCTGCCAGTCCAGGCCGAAGGCCACCATCGACAGCGCCTCGGACGTGTTCTTCACGAAGGCAATGTCCTCTGCGGACGGCGCCCCGATCAGCGCCCGTGCGAGTTCCCGCGTCGCGTCGATCTGCTGCAGCCACTGCAGGTAGTCACGCGAGCCATGGGCCACATTCTCCCGAGCGAAGCGGCAGACGGCCTCCTCGGTGCGCCGGGGCCAGGGCCCCACGGCGGCATGATTGAGATGGATGATCCCTTCCTGTGGAAACTCCGGGTGCATGCGATCCTCCTTGGCCGGAGCCAAAGGGTAACTCAGTCAGGCGGGCCTTAGAACACCCGGAAAGAGGCAGATGAAGTGGTCCGCCTGCGCACCCGGCGCATCAGCCATCCCCGGGGAATGGTTGTGAAAATGTCGGCAAGTTGTTAATTTGCCGGCTTCTGAAGGTCCCGCTACCCCGCCCATCGACAGCGGCACGGGTCAGCGTCTTACTCGCTGCTCTTGCGGACGCCGTTCGTGTGCGAATGGTCATCCCGTATTCCTAGGGAAACACTGATCAAGGAACGCGTTCGCGTTGGTACCCCAGGTTTTCCGAGACAAGGCGCGTCGTGCAACAGGTAGTGGTTCTACCTGTAAGCGGCGCAACGCAGGATCGGGGAACCTGGGGTGCCAACCCCGCACGTTATTGAAAGGAGGGGCTCGGCCGCCCGTTGTTGACGAAAACGGGCGCGCGCACAGCGTTGCGGCTCCCTTGTGCAGAATGACTGCACGGCAGTCACCGCGCCTTTTCGCACGCAAAAGCGACTCGCGCGCGAACGCGTTCATTGATCAGTGTTTCCCTAGAGCTTGAGCGCCCCGAACGTCCCGGGATACACGCGCATCCTCGCCCAGCGCTGCGGCGAGGCACTCCAATTTCAGTTTGTCGGCACAGGAGTCGCGGATGAATTCCGTTGTCCAGTTCTATCGTGATCCCCAGCTTGGTGCGGTCGAGCCGCGCGAGTTCCGCGTCTTTAATGAACGCTCGATCGAACGCATCCCGGCCCTGGCCAGCCTGCCCGAGTCCATACGCTTCGAGATGCAGGTAGTTGCCAGCGTGCTTCCGTTCCGGGTCAACGACTACGTGATCGAGGAGCTGATCGACTGGAGCCGGGTTCCCGACGACCCAATCTTCCAGCTGACCTTTCCGCAACGGGACATGCTGGCCCCCGAGGCCTTCGAACGTATGGCCGTTCTGCATCGCCATGGGGCAGGGCGGGCCGAGATCCAGGCCCTCGCGCGCGAGCTGCGCGAGGAGCTCAACCCGCATCCAGCCGGGCAGATGGAGCTCAACCGCCCGAGCGAGGAAGCGGGCGAGGTCATCAACGGCCTCCAGCACAAGTATCGCGAAACCGTGCTGTTCTTCCCCGGCCAGGGCCAGACCTGCCACAGTTATTGCACCTTCTGCTTCCGCTGGGCCCAGTTCGTCGGTGACAAGGAGCTGCGCATCGCCAGCACCGATGCCGCGTTGCTGCACGACTACCTGCGCGGCCATCCGGAGATCAGCGACCTTTTGATGACGGGTGGCGACCCGATGGTAATGAAAACCAAGCATCTGAAGGCCTATCTTGAGGCTTTGCTGGAGCCGGAGCTGGCCCACATACAGACCGTACGGATCGGCACCAAGGCCCTGACATTCTGGCCTTACCGATTCGTGACCGACTCGGATGCGGACGAACTGCTGTGTCTACTGCAACGGTTGGTGGAGGCGGGCAAGCACGTGGCCCTGATGGCGCACTACAACCATCCGAACGAACTGCGCACCCCGATCGCCCACGAAGCCATCCGCCGTGTGCGCGACACCGGCGCCGAGATTCGCGCCCAGGGGCCGCTGCTCCGGCACATCAACGACGACGCCGAGGCTTGGGCCAATCTCTGGCGCGAACAGGTGCGCCTCGGGATTATCCCGTATTACATGTTCGTAGAGCGTGACACCGGGGCGCGACGCTACTTCGAGGTACCGCTGGCCCGCGCCTGGGAGATCTACCGCGAGGCCATGAAGCAGGTCTCGGGGCTCGGACGCACCGCCCGCGGACCCTCAATGAGCGCCGAGCCCGGCAAGGTGGAGATCCAGGGCGTTGCCGAGGTCCAGGGCGAGAAGGTCTTCGTCCTGCGTTTCATCCAGGCGCGCAATCCCGACTGGGTCCAGCGGCCGTTCTTTGCGCGCTACGACGAACACGCCACCTGGCTCGATCAGCTGGAACCCGCCTTTGGCGAAGACCGCTTCTTCTTCGAGAACGAGCTGGCCACGATGAGGGCCGAATCCGCTCATTGAACCCGCCTTTGTTGGTCGGGTTTGGCACAATGCGCCCTATGGATAACAACACCCTCAAGCACCGCGACCTGCGCGCCCTCTGGCATCCCTGCACCCAGATGAAGGACTACGGCGAGGAGGGGACCCTCCCGCTGCTTCCGATCCAGCGCGGAGAGGGCGTCTGGCTCTACGATTTCGATGGCAACCGCTATCTGGACGCCATCAGTTCGTGGTGGGTCAACCTGTTCGGTCACGCCAACCCCCGCATCGGCAATGCGGTGAAGGAGCAGCTCGATCAGCTGGAGCACGTCATCCTCGCGGGCTGCACCCACGAGCCGGTGGTCGAACTCTGCGAACGCCTGATCAACATCACTCCCGAAGGTCTGGATCGCGTGTTCCTGGCGGACAACGGCAGCGCCGGGGTCGAGGTTGCCCTGAAGATGAGCTTTCATTACTGGCGCAACGTGGGGCGCCCGCAAAAGACTCGGTTCATCCGCCTGTCGAACAGCTACCACGGCGAGACCCTGGGGGCGCTGTCGGTCAGCGACGTCCCACTGTACAGCGCCACTTACGAACCGTTGATGCTGGACGTGATCACCGTCCCGGCGCCTGACTGCTTTGAACGCGAGGCCGGCGAGAGCTGCGCCGACGTGGCCCGGCGGCAATTCGTGCACATGGAACAGGCCCTGGCGGAACACGCCGATGAAACTGCCGCCGTCATCATCGAGCCGTTGGTGCAGTGTGCCGGCCACATGCGCATGTATGACCCGGAATACCTGCGGCTGCTGCGCGCCGCCTGCGACCGCCACGGGGTCCACCTGATCGCCGACGAGATCGCGGTGGGCTTCGGCCGAACGGGCACGTTGTTCGCCTGCGAACAGGGCCCGATCACGCCCGATTTCCTGTGCCTGTCCAAAGGACTGACGGGCGGCTATCTGCCAATGGCCGCGGTGCTCACCACGGATACCGTCTACCAGGCGTTCTACGACGATTACGAAAAGCTCAACATGTTCCTGCATTCGCATTCCTATACCGGGAATCCGCTGGCATGCAGGGCCGCCCTCGCCACACTGGATATCTTCGAGGCCGATCCAGTTATCGAGAGAAACCGGGAGCTTGCACTTCATATCGAGAAACGACTCGAGCCATTGAAAGAACACCCGAACGTGGCCGACGTGCGCCAGCACGGCATGATCGCGGCGGTGGAGCTGGTGCAGGACAAGACCCGGCGCACGCCTTATCCATGGCAGGAGCGCCGCGGCCTGCATATCTACCGCCACGGCCTGACCCGCGGTGCGTTGCTGCGGCCGCTGGGTAATGTGAGTTACCTGATGCCGCCATACGTGATCAGCGAGGAGCAGATCGATTTCCTGGTCGAGGTGATGACTGAAGGCATCGAGAAAGCCGTGCGTGCCTGAGGCAAATGACGAGCCGGGGCACGGCGTAGGCCCAGGCGTTGCCGATCATTAAGCCCATTGACCGCCCGACCACACCTCATCCAAAACGACGCATAATACATATTATGTTAAATTCTGGATAAGGGACTGTGTTGGTCGTCTGCGTGAGTCCAGTCCATGGACAATGCGCGTGCGGTCGTCCGGCCCGGGTTCTCTCCCCGGCCGGTCCCCGGATTGTTAACGCCGTGGCGTCAGGAAAGACTGCTGATGACGTGCGTGAGGATCTGTTTCACCCGCGCCATGCCGACATCGAGATTCGCGGCGATGTCGTCCATCGTGATCTCGCCTTCGGCGCGTCCGGCCGCCCAGTTGGCGATTACGGCACAGCAGGCGTAGTTCAGACCCAGTTCACGCGCCAGTGCCGCCTCGGGCATGCCGGTCATGCCCACCAGATCGCAGCCGTCGCGTTCCAGGCGATCAATCTCCGCGGCCGTCTCCAGGCGCGGTCCCTGCGTGGCCCCGTAGGTCCCGTGCTCCACGGCCTCGATACCCAGGTCGTCAATCGCGCGGATCAGTGTCTGGCGGACGCTGTCGCTATAGGGCCAGGTCATGTCGATGTGGGTGACCTCTTCCAGGTCATTCCCCTCGAAGAAGGTATTCGCCCGTGACCAGGTGTAATCGATGATCTGATCGGGGATCGCGACCATACCAGGCTTCATCTCTTCGCCAATCCCGCCGACTGCAGCCACGGCCACAACGTTGTCGATCCCGGCATTCTTCAGCGCCCAGATATTGGCGCGGTAGTTCACCTCGTGCGGCGGGATCGTATGCCGGGCCCCGTGTCGTGGCAGAAACACGATCTCGGTGTCGTTTAGGCGGCCGAACACCAGCGGCCCCGAGGGTTCGCCATACGGCGTGTGCATTACCTGACGCCGGGTGATCTCCAGATCCTTCAGCCGGGTCAGGCCGGTGCCGCCGATGACGGCGATACGGGGTGTGGACATGAGCGCCTCGGGCGTCAGTGGTTTAGTGGTCGGCCACGGCGAAGATGCCGGGCGCATTGCGCAGATAGTCCTGATAATCCATACCGTACCCGAACAGGTAGCGGTTCGGGGCCTCCAGGGCGGCGTAGTCGACGGTGATCGCCGGGTCCCGTTCCGGGTTGTGCTTGTCCACCAGGACGATGGAGATCACCTGCGCCGCGCCCTGCTCCTCGCAGAACGTCTTGATTCCCTCCAGGGTGATCCCGCCGTCGAGGATGTCATCCACGATGACCACGGTTCGGTCCTTGAGCGACGCCTGCGGACGTGCCAACCAGTGCAGCTGTTCGCCGCCGCGGGTGCCGCCCCGATAGCGCGTGGCGTGCAGGTAATCCACCTGCATGGGAAACGACCAGCGGGTCAACAACCCGCCCATCAGCACCACACCCCCGTTCATCACGCCCATGACCAGCGGATTGCGGTCCTTCAGCGCGCTGGCCGTGCGTTCCGCCAAGCGGTCGATCGCCGTCTCGACGGCATCGCGGCTGAAGAGGCAGTCGGCGTCGCGCAGCGTGGCTCGGGCCTGTTCCGGGCTCATGGCATATCCTGAGGGTGTCGATGCGGGGAAATCATGTCCGAGCGCCGAACATTCGGCAAGGTTGGCCTCGCCTGTTCGGACCCCGGAAACGCAACCGGCCGGCACAAGGGCCGGCCGGTTCCTAACGAACGTTGGTGACCTTAGTAGGTAAAGGTGACCGTGTCGTCGTCCATCGCTTCGGAGATGACGTAGGCGCCGCCCACGGTTTCTTCGATCTCCGGAATCAGGTCGTTGCCCCACAGATCCAGCGTCGGGGTGCAGACCTTCATTACGACGCCGGCTTCGTGGGCGTCCTTCATGAAGTCGTAGACGCTCTTGCTGGAGCCTTCCTGCACGAACAGGTTCTCGGCAACGCCCTTCTTGGCGAGCTCGCCAGCACGGCCGGTCATCACGATTTCAACGTCGTACTCCATGGCGGCAGCCACGGTGGCCTGGAAGAACGGGGCACCCAGTTCGGAAGCGTTGCTCGGGTCGGTGTTGACCATGACGATCATGAGCTTATCGGCCATTTTGGATCTCCAACTTCAGTGGTGAATGTGAATATTACTAGCTGCTCAACTGCAAACCGGTGGCGCATTATAGGCGGCTCGGCACGCGGGTGCCAATGCGCCCTTTTCATGGGGTTATGCAGTGGCGATCTGGCTAGCTTGAGTCCAGTGCGTCAACTGCGCGCGCAGTGCGACGAGACGCTGTGGATCAGGCTCCACTGGGCGCGCCCGCAAGCGTTCCAGTCGACGCCGCGAATCAGGTGACAACGGCTGATCCGCCTGGGCGGCAAGGATGATGTCGGCTTGTTCCGGCTGGTTGCAAATCAGCACCATGTCGCAGCCGGCCGCACGTGCGGCCGCAGCGCGCTCGGCGGACCCGCCAATGCCCTCCGCCCCAGCCATGGCAAGGTCGTCGCTGAGGATCGCCCCGCGATAGCGCAGTTCGCGGCGCAGGATGTCCTGCAGCCAGACGCGCGAGAAGCCCGCGGGATGTTCATCCACCTGTGGGTATACGACGTGTGCCGGCATGATGGCCTCGAGGTCCCCAAGCACCGGGCGAAACGCCTCCAGGTCCTGATTCTCGATCTCGGAGAGTGGACGGTCGTCGACCGGCAAGGCGACATGTGAATCCGCGGCAACAGCCCCGTGACCCGGGAAATGCTTGCCCACGGCCGCCATGCCGGCCGCGGACAGGCCCCGGATCAACTCGCCGGCCAGGCGCGCGATCACGTCCGGGTCATAATGGAAGGCACGATCGCCGATGATCTCGCTGATGTCGAGGTCGCGATCCAGCACCGGGGTAAAGCTGAAGTCGATGTCCACCGATCGTAGCTCACGCCCGAGAAGTTCGCCGGTCGCATGCGCGAGCTCGCACGCCTTGTTGCGGTCGTAATCGTGGACGTGGCCAAGCTGACGCATCGGCGGGATGGCGGTGAAGCCGTCGCGTAGCCGTTGTACCCGCCCGCCCTCCTGGTCCACCGCAATCAGGATGCCGGGGCGCTCGGCGCGAATGGCGGCGACCAGCGCGCTCACCTGCTCCGCAGCGCCGACATTGCGGGCGAACAGGATGACGCCGCCGGTGGCAGGATGACGCAGGCGTTCACGGTCTTTGGGAGTCAGTTCGGTACCGGCGACGTCGAGCATCACCGGACCCAGGGGCAAGGAGTCGTTCTTGAACATCACTCAGGGGCTCGATTCGGCGCTCCCGCGGGAGCCATCTTTTCAGGATAGCGAGGCTTCGGGGAGAAAGGCGAGTGCCTTGAGCTTCTCGATGCGGTTGCGAATGCGGGCGGCCTCCTCGAACTCGAGGTCGCGTGCCTTGGCAAACATCTCCTTTTCCAGGCGTTCGATCTCTTTGGCCGCGTTGTCCGGTGCGCCCACGTAATCGGCGCCCTCCTCCGCCACCTTGCGACCTCGTCGGCCGCCGGCGCCGGGCATCGCGTTGCGCGCCTCCAGGATATCCGCAACGTTCTTGCGAATGCCCATGGGCGTGATCCCGTGGGCCTCATTGTGCTCGATCTGCTTGGCCCGGCGGCGCTCGGTCTCGTCGATCGCGCGCCGCATGGATCCGGTCACCTTGTCGGCGTACAGGATCGCCTTGCCGTTGACGTTGCGCGCGGCGCGGCCGATGGTCTGGATCAGCGATCGGTCGGAGCGCAAGAAGCCCTCCTTGTCGGCATCCAGGATCGCCACCAGCGAGACCTCGGGCATGTCCAGGCCCTCGCGCAGGAGGTTGATCCCCACCAGTACATCGAACTCGCCCAGGCGCAGGTCGCGGATGATCTCCATGCGCTCGACGGTATCGATATCCGAGTGCAGGTAGCGCACGCGTACCCCGTGCTCGGACAGATAATCCGTCAGGTCCTCGGCCATGCGTTTGGTCAGCGTGGTGATCAGGACGCGCTCGTTGCATTCGACCCGGTCGCGAATCTCGGAGAGTGCATCGTCCACCTGGGTACCGGCCGGGCGGATCTCCAGGATCGGGTCGAGCAACCCAGTCGGGCGCACCACCTGGTCCACGATCGCGTCGGCATGTTCACGCTCATAGGGCCCCGGGGTGGCAGAGACGTAAATCGTCTGCGGCTGCAAGGCCTCGAACTCTTCGAAACGCAGCGGCCGGTTGTCCAGCGCCGATGGCAGGCGAAAGCCGTATTCCACCAGCGTCTCCTTGCGCGAACGGTCGCCCTTGTACATCCCGCCCACCTGCGGGACCGACACGTGCGACTCGTCGATCACCAACAGCGCATCCTTTGGCAGGTAGTCGAAAAAGGTCGGTGGCGGCTCGCCGGGGGCGCGGCCGGAGAGGTAGCGCGAGTAGTTCTCGATGCCGTTGCAGTAGCCGATCTCGAGGATCATCTCCAGATCGAACAGCGTGCGCTGCTCCAGACGCTGTGCTTCGACCAGCCGGTCTTCCTTGCGCAGAAAGTCCAGGCGCTCCTTCAGTTCGTCGCGGATGTGGTCCACCGCCCCCAACAGGGTTTCGCGCGGCGTCACGTAGTGGGTCTTCGGGTAGATCGTCAGGCGCGGGACGGTGCGCAGCTGTTCGCCGGTCAGGGGGTCGAAATACGACAGGCGTTCCACCTCGTCGTCGAACAGCTCGATGCGCACCGCCTCGATGTCGGATTCCGCCGGGTGGATGTCGATGACTTCGCCGCGGACCCGGTAGGTCGCACGGCGCAACTCCGCATCGTTGCGGGTGTACTGCAATTCCGCCAGGCGCCGCAGCAAGTCGCGTTGGTCAATGCGCTCGCCCCGCTCCAGGTGCAGCACCATGGAGAGATACTTGCGCGGATCACCCAGGCCGTAGATCGCGGAGACCGACGCCACAATGATCGCATCGCGCCGCTCCAGCAACGCACGGGTGGCTGACAGGCGCATCTGCTCAATGTGGTCGTTGATCGAGGCGTCCTTCTCGATATAGGTATCCGAGGACGGGACGTAGGCCTCCGGCTGATAGTAGTCATAGTAGGAAACGAAGTACTCGACCGTGTTGTTCGGGAAAAACTCCTTGAATTCCCCGTACAATTGGGCGGCCAGGGTCTTGTTTGGCGCCAGGATAATGGTGGGGCGCTGGATATTCTCGATCACATTGGCGATGGTGAACGTCTTGCCCGACCCGGTGACCCCAAGCAGGACCTGATGTGCCAGGCCCGCCTCGAGGCCTTCGGTCAATGCCGCGATCGCCGCGGGCTGGTCGCCAGCCGGCTGGTATTCGGACACCACCTGGAATTGTTCGCCTTCGCCTGGCTGCACCTTATCCTCCGCGCCTGATTTCAGTATCATTTCGCACCCGACCGCCCGCGCGGCCCTTCGCCCCGATCACACAGAGGCCCCACCTTGGAAATCGAGCTCTCCGACCGCGTCCAGCGCATCCAGCCCTCCCCCACTCTCGCCGTCAGCGCCCTGGCCGCCCAGCTGCGAGCCGAGGGCCGGGACATTGTCGGGCTGGGGGCGGGAGAACCAGATTTCGATACCCCCGAGCATATCAAGCAGGCCGCGGTCGACGCGCTTGCCCGCGGAGAAACCAAGTACACTCCGGTGGACGGAACGGTCAGTCTCAAGGCCGCCATCATTCGGAAATTCGATCGCGACAACGGCCTGACGTTCACCCCCGACCAGATCCTGGTGTCCTCCGGTGGCAAGCAGAGCATCTTCAACCTCTGCCAGGCCCTGCTGAACCCGGGCGACGAAGTGGTGATCCCCGCCCCCTACTGGGTCTCCTACCCGGATATTGCGCTGCTCGCCGGGGCCCGCCCGGTGGTCGTCAGCGCAGAGCAAGAAGCCGGCTTCCGCATCACCGGCGCACAGCTGGAAGCGGCGATCACTCCGAACACCCGCCTGGTGTTCCTGAACAGCCCGTCCAACCCCACGGGTGCCGCCTATTCGGCCGAGCAACTGACGGAACTGGCCGAGGTCCTGCGGCGCCATCCGCGCGTCGTCATCGCCACCGACGACATGTACGAGCACATCCTGTTCGGCTCCACGCCGTTCGTGAACATCGTCAACGTGGCCCCGGACCTGCTGGACCGTACTGTGGTCCTGAACGGCGTTTCCAAGGCCTACGCGATGACCGGCTGGCGTATCGGCTACGCCGGTGGACCCAAGAACCTGATCGCGGCGATGAAGAAGATCCAGTCGCAAAGCACCTCCAACCCGACTTCCATTGCCCAGGCCGGGGCCGAGGCCGCACTCGATGGCGATCAGGGCTGCGTGGTCGCCATGTGCTCCGCCTTTGCCGAGCGGGCACGTCGTGTGGTGGACGGCCTCAATGCCATCAACGGCATCGAGTGCCTGATGCCAGATGGTACGTTCTACTGCTTCCCGCGCGTCACCGGATTGATGCAGGCCGCAGACATCGATACCGATGTGGCCTTGACCAAGCAGCTGCTGGACGAGGTGGGGGTGGCCCTGGTGCCGGGCAGCGCCTTCGGCGCCCCTGGTCATGTCCGCGTCTCGTTTGCCACCAGCGTCGATCAGCTCGACAAGGCCCTGGAACGGCTGCGCCAGTTCGTGGCCAACCACAGTTAAGGCCGCGAACGGCGGTAAAACGCGAAGGGTGGCCAGATTTTCCTTGACGCCCCCGCCCCGCCCCATTAGGATTTGCGCCCAATTCCCCGGTAGCTCAGTCGGTAGAGCGGGTGACTGTTAATCACTAGGTCGGCGGTTCGAGCCCGTCCCGGGGAGCCAGATAAAGAAAAAGGGCCAGGTCGGCATGACCTGGCCCTTTTTTCATGATGCGTACGGCGTACCTATCACCCGGGATCGTGTTCAATGGGCTCCAGAGAACCGATATAGATCGCGATGGCGCGGCGATCGGCATCGGTCAGGTGGGCAGTACCGTGGTCGATCACGTCCGCCATACCGCCGCCGGCAAAATCACCGTCGCGGGTCAGGCCCATCTCCAGATAGCGCGCGATATGCCGCTCCCCCCAGCGTCCGATGCCGGTTTCGCGATCCGGCGTGATATTGGAGGCAACGTCCCCGTCGGGCAGTCGGGCGCCGGCCCCAATGCGCTTGAGGTCCAGACCACCGGTCCGCGTGCGCGGAGTATGGCATTCCATGCAGTGTCCAAGGGCGTTGGCGAGGTAGGCCCCACGGTTCCATTCGTCCGACTGGTCGGGGTCAGCCTTGAAGGTGCCTGGTTCGAAATGCAGCCACTTCCAGCCCATCAGGGATGACCGGAATTGGGCATACCAGACCAGGTCATGCGGCGTGTTTTCTCGAGCGACGGGCTCCACCTCGGATTGCAGAAAGGCCCACAGGGCTTCCACGTCACGCGGCTGCATCTGGGTGTAGGACGTATACGGAAAGGCCGGATAGTAGTGGCGCCCGTCCGGATTGCGACCCTCCAGCAGGGCGCGCTTGAAGTCCTCCTCCGACCACCCCCCGATACCGTGTTCCGCATCAGGCGTAATGTTCGGTCCGTAAAACGCACCAAACGGGCTCTCGATCGGACGCCCGCCGGCCAGGAATTCTCCCTCTTCCGCTGTATGGCAGGTCACGCAACCGCCAGCGCGCAAGACATACTCACCGTATGCAATCTGTTCGTCCGGGCCGACGGATGGATCGTGCTCGCCGATCCGCACCTCGGCCTGTACCGAGGCCGTCGAGCCGAGAAACAACAGGGCTGACAGACAGGCTGTCAGCCCCTTGTTACCTGCTAGCACTGCGGATTACTCGCGGCGGAAGTCGTCGTGGCAAGCCTGGCAGGACTGCCCGAGGTTGCGGAAGCGAATGGCGTACTCGTCTTCGTCACCGGCCTCCACGGCCGCGTGCAGGGCCTCGGCGGCCTCCAGCGTGTCATTGGAGAGCTCCTCGAAGCGTTCCCAGTCATCCCAGATCTCTTCCTTGGCATCGGTATCCGGGAAATCGCTCCCCTCCGGAAAGAGGCCCGGGATGTCCTGGCTCAGCGCTACCAGCTGGCTGGTATGCATCTCGAGGTTATCGCCGAACTCGGCTCCGTCCACCACCACGGCGGCAATGGCGCCCACGTTGCCACCAATGGCGCGCATCACACCCTGGCGGTAGTCGATCGTGGCCTCGTGCTCATCGAATGCGTGAACGGTACTTCCGGCACCCAACCCCAAGGTCAGTGCGGCGGCCACGGAGGTGGCGGTAATCAGGCGTGCGACGTTCTTCATGGTGCTTCCTCCCTGTAACAATCAAAACTTCGCGGATATCTGGCGAACCGGATATGCGAAGCCACTATAAACGGCGGGCCCGCCCCATTTCCATGAGCGAAATGGATTACCCATCACGATTGCGGGCTTTCCCGATTGACCACAACCCGTGCGCGGGGTTCCCGGGCGAACCCGGTACAATCGCATTACGCCCAAGCGCTTCCGAGAAGATGACCCTGAACTCCCCCAACATGACTGACGAGACCGCCCTTCGCCAAGCCATCATCAACACCGGCCTGGAGACCAATCGTCGGGGGCTCAACCAGGGCACCTCGGGCAACATCAGCGCGCGCTTCGGCGACGGCATACTGATTACCCCTTCTGGCATCCCGTACGAGGCGTTACAAACGGACGACCTGGTGTATGTCGCTGCAGACGGACAATGGGCGCCAGGCCGCAAGCCCTCCAGCGAGTGGCACTTCCACCGCGCCATCCTTCAGGCGCGACCAGAGCTGGGAGCGGTCGTCCATGTCCATTCCGTCCATGCCAGTGTCGTGGCGATCCAGGGACGTGACATCCCCGCGCTGCACTACATGATCGCCGCCGCCGGCGGGAACTCCATCCGCTGCGCCCCGTACGCCACGTTTGGAACGGAGACCCTCTCGCGGCTCGCGGTGGCGGCCCTGCAGGACCGCACGGCCTGTCTGCTCGCGAATCACGGGATGATTGCCACCGGGACGGACCTGGAGCGCGCCCTGTGGCTGACCGAGGAGGTTGAACTCCTGGCACGGCAATATGTGCTGAGCCTGCAGATCGGAGGGCCGCAATTGCTGGATGACGCGGAGATGGATCGCGTCCTGGAAAAGTTTCGCCACTACGGGCCGCAGCGCGACAGGAAATAGACACGCGTGGAGCGCGCCACCCTCAAAGACCGGGGGTGACACCTTCTCCATCGGCCAGCGGGGCCGAGCGCGGGGCGAAGTCGGCCCGATCACGGGTTTCCAGATAGTGCTGCAGGGCCCAGGTCACCGACGGGAAGGCGCGCTCCTTCGGCAGTTCATCGAATCGGAATAGGCCGACCTCTTCCGATTCAGGGCCCGGCCCAATCGCATCGCTCAGCAAGCGCGCCCGATAGATCATCTGCACATGCCCGATGTGCGGGACGCTATAAACGCCCAGCAACTGACCGATTTCCAGATCGGCCCGCGCCTCCTCCCAGGCCTCGCGGCGGGCCCCCTCGGCCGGGCTTTCCCCCTTTTCCATGAACCCCGCCGGCAGCGTCCAGAAACCCTTGCGCGGCTGAATGGCCCGGCGGCAAAGCAATATGCGGTCTTCCCAGATGGCCACGCTGCCGACGATGATTCGCGGGTTTTCGTAGTCAACGAAGCCACAATGGTCGCAAACACGCCGTTCGCGATCATCGCCTTCGGGGATATGGTGGTGGAAGCTGGCATCCAGCCTGTTTTGATTGCGACTCATGGCGGTACCGTTAGGGGCTTTATAGCTTTAAATACAAAGTCATACAGTGCCATGCGGTGCACCCGAGAGCCGAGCTCGAACACGCGCCGGTGGCCGCGGTCCACAATAGAGGCTTGCGCACCGAGGCAGTACAGAGGCGAACATGACCACACGCACACGCTTTACCGTTGGTGAGCTCATTCACCATACCAAGTTCGATTACCGGGGTGTGATCGTCGATGTGGATCCGGTGTACGCCGGGTCGGACGAATGGTACGAAACCGTGGCCAAGAGCCGCCCACCCAAGGACCAGCCGTGGTATCACGTGCTGGTGGACGGCTATGCGCACAGCACCTACGTGGCCGAACGCCACCTGGAGCCGGATACTCGCGGCGAACAGATCGAACACCCCGCCCTCGGGCAGTTCTTCGATCGTTTCATGAACGGCCGCTACTCGCGCCACGGCGAGCCCGGCGCCCACTAACCCACAACCGCAGGGAAGACCATGGCACAGGACAACCGCCGCAGCCGCGTCGTCACCGAAGGCCCCCGCCGCACGCCCAATCGCGCCATGCTGCGCGCAGTCGGCTTCGGCGACGACGACTTTCAGCGCCCGATCGTGGGCATTGCCAACGCGCACAGCACGATCACGCCCTGCAACATGGGCATTGGTGCCCTCGCCGCCCGCGCCGAACAGGCGGTGCGCCAGGCCGGTGGTATGCCGCAGACCTTCGGTACCATCACCATCTCCGACGGCATCTCCATGGGAACGCCGGGGATGAAGTACTCGCTGGTCTCGCGCGAGGTCATCGCCGACGCCATCGAGACCGTAGTCAACGGCCAGAGCCTGGACGGCATTCTCGCCACCGGCGGCTGCGACAAGAACATGCCCGGGGCGATGATTGCCCTGGCCCGTCTCAACGTGCCGGGCATCTTCGTCTACGGCGGAACCATCAAGCCCGGGCACTACAAGGGTCAGGACCTGACTATCGTCAGCGCCTTCGAGGCCGTGGGTCAGCATGGTGCCGGCAATCTGTCCGACGAGGACCTTCAGGGCGTGGAACGCAACGCGTGCCCCGGCGCCGGCTCCTGCGGCGGTATGTTCACCGCCAATACCATGTCGAGTGCCTTCGAGGCCATGGGCATGAGCCTCCCCGGTTCGTCCACCCAGGCCGCCGAGGACCCGGAAAAGGGCGACTCGGCCGCCCTGTCGGCCGAGGTCCTGGTAGAGGCCATCCACGCGAACCGGCGCCCGCGCGACATCCTGACCCGCGAGGCCTTCGAGAACGCCCTCGCAGTGGTGATGGCCATCGGGGGCTCCACCAACGCAGTACTCCACCTGCTGGCGATTGCGCATGCCGCCGAGGTCCCCCTGGACATCGACGACGTCGAGCGCATCCGCCGCAAGATCCCCGTGCTGTGCGACCTGAAGCCTTCCGGGCGCTACGTGACCACCCAGTTCCATGCGGTGGGCGGCACGCCCCAGGTGATGAAGATGCTCCTGAATGCCGGGCTGATGCACGGTGAGTGCCTGACGATTACCGGGGCCACCCTGGCCGAGACCCTGGCGGAGATCCCCGATACGCCCTCCCCGGATCAGGAAATCATCCGCCCGCTGGAGCGGCCCCTGTACCCGCACGGGCACTTGGCCATCCTCAAGGGCAATCTCGCGACCGAAGGCGCGGTGGCCAAGATCACTGGACTCAAGCGGACCGCCATCGCCGGCCCCGCGCGCTGCTTCGACTCCGAGGAGGCCTGCCTGGATGCCATCCTCGACGGCCAGATCCAGGCCGGCGATATCCTCGTCATCCGCTACGAGGGGCCGCGTGGGGGTCCCGGCATGCGCGAGATGCTCGCGCCGACCGCCGCGATTATCGGTGCGGGCCTGGGCGATTCCGTTGGTCTGATTACCGACGGGCGCTTCTCCGGCGGGACATACGGAATGGTGGTTGGACATGTCGCCCCCGAGGCGGCGACCGGCGGCACGATTGCGCTGGTCCGGGACGGGGATACGATCGAGATCGACGCCGGAGAAAACCGGCTCACGCTGCAGGTCGACGAAGCCGAGCTGGAACACCGCCGCGCGGCCTGGGAGCCGCCGGTGCCCCGCTTTAACCGCGGGGTCCTGGCGAAATACTCGCGCATCGTGGGCTCGGCCAGTCGCGGTGCCGTAACCGACGATTTCACCTGACGGCGGGGAGCAAAAGAGTCCGATGACGCACCCGGACCCCCGGCACCCCGACTTCAGCATGATGCCGCCGGTGATCGGCTTCCTGCTGATCGCCAACGTGGGCCTGTTCCTCACCATGCCGTGGCTGGGTGACTGGTTGATCACCCATTTTGGGCTCTGGCCCATCGGCACGCCGGCCACCGTCCATCAGGACGGCAGCTGGATGCGGGTGCCCGACTTCCAGCTCTGGCAGCTGGTCAGTTATGGCTTTCTGCACGGCGGTCCAGTCCATTTGTTCGTGAACCTGTTCGCCGTATGGATGCTGGGCGTGCAGATCGAGAACGCGTGGGGTTCACGCACCTTCGGGATCTACTTTCTGGTGTGCGTGGTCGGCGCCGGGCTGGTGCAGCTGGTCATCACTGCCCACGGCAACGGTGACATGATCTACCCCACCATCGGCGCATCGGGCGGGGTATTCGGGGTTCTGCTTGCGTTCGGGATGATGTTCCCCAACCAGCGCCTGTTCCTGATCTTCCTGCCCATCCCGATCAAGGCCAAGTATTTCGTGATCGGCTACGGTGCGCTGGAGCTTTACTTGGGGATCTCCGGCACGCTCGCCGGCATCGCCCACTTCGCTCACCTGGGCGGGATGGCCTTCGGCTTCCTGCTGATCCAGTACTGGCGCGGGCGCCTGCCGATCCGGCCGCGTCAGCGCCGTTTCTGGTGGTAACAGGACCCGCCTAGGCTCGGCGTCTCTCTAGGGAAACACTGATCAATGAACGCGTTCGCGCTCGAGTCGCTTTTGCGTGCGAACAAGGCGCGGTGACTGCCGTGCAGTCATTCTGCACAAGGGAGCCGCAAGGCTGTGCGCGCGCCCGTTTTCGTCAACAACGGGCGGCCGATCCCCTGCTTTCAATAACGTGCGGGGTTGGCACCCCAGGTTCCCCGATCCTGCGTTGCGCCGCTTACAGGTAGAACCACTACCTGTTGCACGACGCGCCTTGTCTCGGAAAACCTGGGGTACCAACGCGAACGCGTTCATTGATCAGTGTTTCCCTAGCGGTTGCGGAGATACTCGGCGAAGTCGTCTTTCAGCTCCGGGTGGTTCAGAGCGAGCTCCACGGTCGCCTCCAGATAGCCCAGCTTGGAACCGCAATCGAAGCGGCGCCCCTCGAAGTTGAAGGCCGTTACCCGCTCCAGCTCCAGCAACCGCGCGATGGCATCGGTCAGCTGGATCTCGCCGCCGGCCCCTGGCTTCTGCGTGGCCAGCATCTCAAAGATTCTCGGTGTCAGGATGTAACGCCCTACCACCGCCACGTTCGACGGGGCCTGGTCCGGATCGGGCTTCTCGACGATCCCCTTCACATCCCAGCTGCGCGGGCCGGTCTTCACTGGATCGATGATCCCGTACTGATGTGTGCGGTCACCCGGCACTTCTTCCACCCCGAGCACGCTGCAACCGTGCTCGGCATATTGCTCGACCATCTGCCGCGTCGCCCCACCATTACTTGACTCGATCAGATCGTCCGCCAGGATCACGGCAAAGGGCTCGTTACGCACAATCGGATGGGCGCAGGCCACCGCGTGGCCGAGACCCAGCGCATCGGACTGGCGCACATAGACACAGGTCACATTCGGCGGAACGATATTGCGCACCTGCTCCAGGAGCTCTGTCTTGCCTCGCTCCTCCAGCTCGTGTTCCAGCTCGTACGCCTTGTCGAAGTGGTCCGGAATGGATCGCTTGTTGCGCCCGGTCACGAACACCAGGGTCTCGATCCCCGCTTCCACCGCCTCCTCCGCTGCGTACTGGATCAGCGGCTTGTCCACGATCGGCAGCATCTCCTTCGGATTCGCCTTGGTGGCCGGCAGAAAGCGCGTACCCATGCCGGCAACCGGGAACACGGCGGTACGGATCGGGGCGTGGTTCTGGCTCATTCCATCTCCTGGGCGCTCAATAACGAACCCCTGGCCCACGCGTCCTGCCGGACCCATTGACCAGGGGCTGGAACCGGATGGCGGCACGCGCCGCCATCCATAACGCTACAACGTTACTCGACGACGATGCGGTCGAGATTCATCTCCACGGTGCGTTCACCAATCCCGGAGACCTCGGTCAGTGCCTGCACCGAAGCGAACTCACCATGTGCCTCCCGGTGCTCCACGATCGCCTGGGCCTTCACCGGACCGACGTTGTCCAGCGCGGCCAGCTCTTCGGCGGATGCGCCATTCAGGTTGAGCGGCTGCCCACCCGAGGCCGTCACCATCACCAACGGCAGGACGCAGAGGCCCGCCAGGGCCCAGCACTTCGCACATTGAAAAAGCTTCTTCATGAAAACGCTCCTTATCTTCATTGAACGATCGGTGCATCCATGCACCAACGGCATCCTAGCGGGATTAATGCCCTTCGAAAACCCCTCCAATCCACGACGTCATTCGCTCTTCCCCAATCGTGTGACGAAGGCCTCCATGGCCATGCCCGGGTCCGCGGCGCGCGTGATGGGCCGGCCGACCACGATGGCGCTGGCCCCGGCCGCGATCGCCCGCTCGGGGGTCATCACCCGCTTCTGATCGTCCCCGCCCGCGTCCTCCAGCCGAATTCCGGGCGTTACCAGCAGCGGTTCCTCGCCGAGCAGACGGCGCAGCATGGCGGCCTCTTGCGCCGAACAGACCAGCCCTTCCAGGCCCGCCTTGCGCACCGCCAGTTCGCCCAGCAGACGCACCTGCTCGGCCGGTTTGCGATTCACGCCGATCTCACGCAAGGTACCGGCGTCACTGGAGGTCAGCACCGTTACGGCCAGAAGCGCCGTCGTGTCATTCGTCTCGCGCACCGCCGCGTGCGCGGCGCGCATCATCTCTTCACCGCCACTGGCATGCACGTTAATCAACCAGACACCGGTCCGCGCCGCGGCCCGACAAGCCGCCGCCACCGTATTCGGGATGTCGTGGAACTTCAGATCCAGAAAGACGCGAAAACCCAGGCCGTGCAGACGGTGCACCAGTTCGGGCCCGGCGACCACGAACAGCTCAAACCCGACCTTCAGCGCGCACTGGGCTGGATCGAGCTTTCGGGCGAACGCCAGTGCGGCTTCGGCCTCGGAAAAATCGAGCGCCACAATCAGGCGCGTTGAAGGTTCCGGAATCGGATTCATGAACGGGGACTCCCTTCGCGGATGAGCGCCTCCTCGGCGGCCTCCGTCGTCTGATCAATGTCGAAGTCGAGACCGCGCAGCGTATCCCAGCGACGACAGCTTGGGCACTGCCACACATGCGCACGCCCTTGATAGCCACAGTTCACGCACTGGTATAGATGCTGGCTCCCGAGCTGGTCCGCCAGGGCCTTTTCGAATGCCGCAAACTCGGTGCTGTATTGCTGGACCGCCGGGAGAATCTTCATCCAGCGTACCGCCTCCAGCAATCCCGAGGTCGGCACCGGACGCTGTGCCAGGATCGAACCCAGCTCCATCAGCGCGGCATCCAGCCGGCCCGTACGTCGGTATAGACGCATCAGGGCAATGCGCGCCATTGTGATCCCACGGTTGCGCGCAAGATCGTCGAGGAGCTCCTCGAGCTGCCCCAGACGATTCTCCCCAGGCAGCTCCTGATGCAACCGCTCGATACGCGGTACCAGCAAGGGCGCCAGCTGCGGGGTACGCGCCACCGCGTCGCGTCCGAATCCGATCGCATCACGGATCTCGCCCCTGCGTGCCGCGATCTCCGACTGAATCAGCAGTGCCCGCGAAAGCCCCGGCACCAGGCCCTCGGCCTGTTCCGCCCGCGTTCTGGCGCTTTCCCAGTCACCCTTGTCCAGCGCGAGCTGGGCCAGTTCGCAATGATAATGCGCGATCCTCTGATGCTCGTGCGCGACCCCATGTTCCTTCAACCGGTCGCCCACCTCGATCGCACGTTCCCATTCCCGCTGGGTCTCGTAGACCTGACGCAGGCCTTCCAGTGCGGCGACCGCCTGATGCGGCGAATCCGCCAATTCGCGAAACACCGCCTCCGCCCGATCCAATACGCCGGCCAGGAGAAAATCCTCACCCAGTTCGCACAGGGCCTGCGCCCGCTGCGCCGCGGGCAACGTGGGCCGTGCGACCAGGTTCTGATGGATCCGGATGGCGCGATCGACCTCGCCCCGGCGCCGGAACAGCCGGCCCAGGATTACATGGGTCTCGAAGGTTTCGTGATCGACTTCCACCATTTCGATGAAGGCCTGAAGGGCATCATCCGTGCGGTCGTCGAGGAGGTGGCGCACACCTTCCAGGTAGCGATCCAGTGACGGCTCCCGTTCCTCACGGTCTTCCGGCACGCCGTAACGCGCGAGCCACCAGCCACTCGCAGCCGCAATAGGGAGCAGCAACCAGAACCAGTCGTCGATCATGAGCGAGAATGGTTCCCGGATGAGAAAAGAAACGTGTGGGGCGTCAGTGGCCGCATGCGCGCCACGTGACTAGTAGAAATCCCGCATGGGCGCGGTACGCAACTGCTCGACCTCGACCTTGAGGGCATGGTTCTGTTCGCGCAGGTCTGCAATCTTTTGACGCAACCGGCGCAGCCGCAGCCAGAGTACAAGCGAAGCCAAAACGACCCCGAACAGGGCCGCAATCCCGAGGAACACCACGAGCGGCGCCTCGATCTGTACACCGGGTAACGCAAGGGTCACCAGGTCTTCGTTCAATACAACAAGAATGCCAACAGCGGACGAAATCACGATAAGCGCGGCAAAGGCCACGGCATTGCGAATCTGCTGTCGACGTCGGTCGTCCACGGACGGTCCCTAGTCGTTCCCGTCGATGGAGCCGTTTACCCGTTCGCGCAATTCCTTGCCGGGCTTGAAATGGGGGACATGCTTACCGGGCAAGGCAACGCTTTCACCGGTCTTGGGGTTACGTCCCAGCCTTGGGGGCCGGAAATGGAGGGAAAAACTGCCGAAGCCGCGAATCTCTACCCGCTGCCCATTGGCCAGCGCATGACTCATCCGTTCGAGTAATGCCTTGACCGACATCTCGACATCCCTGGCAGGCAAATGGGGCGATTTCCGGGCGAGGTTCTCGATCAATTCCGATTTGGTCATCAGGCACTCGTCACAGACAGGAAGGAAACCCGGTTTCCCGGAACAAAATGGCCCACGGCACCTTCCGGCACCGTGGGCCGCCGCAGAACGGACTTAGTCGTTCTTGTCCATCTGCTCCTTGAGCAGATCGCCCAGGGTGGTACCGCTACCGGCATTGCTGCCGTAATCGGACACCATCTCGGCTTCCTCGGCACGATCCTTGGCCTTGATCGACAGGCTGATGGCGCGGGTCTTCTTGTCCACGCCCATGAATCGGGCTTCGACGGTTTCGCCAACCTTCAGCACGGTGCTGGCATCCTCCACACGATCCTGGGAGATGTCGGCGGCACGCAGGATGCCGTCGATGCCGTCGGCCAGCTCGATCACCGCGGCCTTGGCGTCCACTTCCTTCACGGTACCGGACACGATGCTGCCCTTGCTGTGCTCGGCCACGAAGTTGGCGAACGGATCGCGGTCCAGCTGCTTCAGACCCAGGGAGATGCGCTCGCGCTCGGGATCCACGGACAGGACCACGGCCTCGACCTCATCACCCTTCTTGAAGTTGCGGATCGCCTCTTCGCCGGCCTCGTGCCAGGACAGGTCGGACAGGTGAATCAGTCCGTCGATGCCGCCTTCCAGGCCAACAAACACACCGAAATCGGTGATCGACTTGATCTGGCCACTGACCTTCTCGCCCCGGTTGTGGTTGGCGGCGAAGTCGTCCCACGGGTTGGACTGGCACTGCTTCATACCCAGCGAGATGCGGCGGCGCTCTTCGTCCAGGTCCAGGATCATCACCTCGACCTCGTCACCGATGGCAACCATCTTGCCCGGGTTGACGTTCTTGTTGGTCCAGTCCATCTCGGACACGTGCACCAGGCCTTCCACGCCGTCTTCGATCTCCACGAAGCAGCCGTAATCGGTGATGTTGGTGACCTTGCCGAAGATCCGGGTGCCGGTCGGGTAACGGCGGGTGATGTTTTCCCACGGATCCTCGCCGAGCTGCTTCAGGCCCAGCGATACGCGCATGCGTTCGCGGTCGAACTTCAGGACCTTGACCTCGACTTCCTGGCCGATCTCGACCACGTCGGACGGATGCTTCACGCGCTTCCAGGCCATGTCGGTGATGTGCAGCAGGCCGTCGATGCCGCCCAGATCCAGGAATGCCCCGTAGTCGGTCAGGTTCTTGACGATACCCTTGACCTGCGCGCCTTCCTGCAGGTTCTTCAGCAGTTCTTCGCGCTCGGCGCTGTATTCCTGCTCGACCACGGCACGACGCGACACAACCACGTTGTTGCGACGGCGATCCAGCTTGATGAGCTTGAACTCCAGCTCCTTGCCTTCCAGATACGCGGTATCGCGCACCGGACGGACATCCACGAGTGAACCCGGCAGGAACGCCCGGATATCGCCCAGCTCGACGGTGTAGCCACCCTTGACCTTGCCCGAGATCTTGCCGGTGACGTACTGCTCTTCTTCCATCGCACCTTCGAGACGGTCCCAGGCCTTGGCTCGCTTGGCCTTCTCGCGCGACATGCGCGTCTCGCCGAAACCGTCTTCCGGGGTTTCGAGGGCCACTTCGACGACATCGCCGACCTTGACCTCGAGCTCACCCTCTTCGTTCATGAACTGCTCGGTGGGAATGACCCCCTCGGACTTCAGGCCGGCGTTCACCACGACGACTTCCGGGGTGACCTCAATGACGGTGGCACTGAGGATGGCACCCGGCTGCATCTGGGTGTAGGCCATGCTCTCTTCGAGCAGTTGCGCGAAACTTTCACTCATGGATTTGTGAACCTGTGGTTTAACAAATGCTTGCAGAGACTTCCTGCAACCAGTTCTAGACGTTTATGATCCCGCTTCCGACGGCTTATTCCGCGGGGCGGGGGCTTTGTTCCGGGAGTACGTCCCGGAGGCGTTCCAGGATCATGTCCACCACGCCGACGATGTCCAGGTCCGTGGTATCCACTTCCCAGGCATCTTCGGCGGGCTTGAGGGGGGCCACGCTGCGTTCGCGATCACGCCGGTCGCGGGCCTCCATCTCGTCCTGAAGGGCGGAGAGGTTAGCACTAAGTCCTTGTTCCTTCAACTGCATATATCGCCGCCTGGCCCGCTCCTCGGCCGAGGCCGTCAGGAAGATCTTCAGGTCCGCTTCGGGGAACACGACAGTGCCCATGTCGCGCCCGTCGGCGACCAGCCCCGGGGCCTTGGCGAACCCGCGCTGACGCTCCAGAAGCGCCTCGCGCACCGCCGGAATCGCCGCGACCTGCGAGGCGTCACTGCCCGTCTGCTCCGTGCGCAGAAGTTGGTCCACGGGTGCGCCTTCCAGCAGCGTGGTCACGGCCGTGGCATCCCGATTGACCTCGAAATCCACATCCAGACCCGCAGCCAGGCGGGCCAGTGCCTCCTCGTCAGTCAGTTCCACGCCGTGCTGCCGCGCAGCCAGCCCCAACAGCCGATAGAGGGCTCCGCTATCCAGAAGATGCCAGCCCATCGCCGCCGCCACGCGCATACAGACCGTGCCCTTCCCTGCACCACCGGGGCCATCAATGGTCAGTACCGGAATGGGCGTGCTCATGCTGCCTCCAGTTGCAGCCCGGCCTCACGCGCCAGCGCCACGAAGCCGGGGAAAGAGGTCCCCACGTTTGCGCAATCGCGGATGCGGATCGGCGCTCGGGCACGCAGCCCGGCCATCGCGAACGACATGGCGATGCGGTGATCGCCATGGCTGTCGACCTCGCCCCCAGTGAAACCGTCACCGCCCTGGATGCGAATGCCATCCGGCTGCACCGCGCAGTCCACGCCCAGCGCGGCCAGACCATCGGCCATCACCTGGATACGGTCACTTTCCTTGACCCGCAGCTCCTCCGCGCCAGTCAGGACCGTCTCGCCCTCAGCACAGGCCGCGGCGACGAAGATTGCCGGGAATTCATCGATTGCCAGTGGCACCAGATGCTCGGGGATCTGGATCCCCTTCAGAGCAGCTGCCTCGACCTCGAGATCGGCCACGGGCTCGCCGCCGGCCTCGCGCTCATCGAGGACGCGGATCTCGGCGCCCATCAGACGCAGGATGTCGATCACGCCGGTGCGCGTCGGATTGATCCCCACATGCTCCAGGCGCATGCGCGAGCCGGTGGCAATCGAGGCCCCGACCAGGAAGAACGCCGCCGACGAGATGTCCGCCGGCACGTCCACCGCGCTTGCGACCAGGCGCCCGCCGCCCTCGACACAGGTACGGGGACCGTCGCGCTCCACGTGATAGCCGAATCCGGCCAGCATCCGCTCGGTGTGATCGCGGGTGGGCGCCGGCTCGGTCACGCAGGTCCTGCCGTCCGCCCAAAGACCGGCCAACAACAAGGCCGATTTCACCTGGGCACTGGCGACTTGCAATACATGATCCGTACCCCGCAACGGGGCCCCGCCGTGTACCCGCAACGGTGGCGTCCCGGTCGCGCTGGTCTCGATGTGCGCACCCATGTGGGCGAGCGGGTCGGTGACTCGGCGCATCGGCCGCCCGCTCAGGGAGCGATCGCCGACCAGCTCGCTGTCAAACGCCTGACCGGCCAGTACGCCGCACAGCAGCCGCATCGCCGTTCCCGAGTTGCCCATGTCCAGCGCCGCCGCCGGGGCCTTGAGCCCGTGCACGCCGGCACCCTGAATGTGTACATCGCCCGGACCGGTCCGTTCGATCGCCACGCCCATCGCGCGAAACGCCTCTAGCGTGGCAATGCAATCGGCTCCCTCGAGGAATCCGGTCACACGCGTCTCGCCCTCGGCCAGCGCACCCAGCATGATCGCCCGGTGGGAGATCGACTTGTCGCCCGGCACGCGGGCGCGGCCTGAAAGCTGCCCTCCGGGCTGTACGGTAAAGGTATTCATCGATTTTCAGGTATCCAGTTGCGCGTCCGCGGGGTCGCAAAGGCGATCGCGGGTTTCCTTGGCGTGTTCAAAGCTCTTTTCGATGGTCGCGGCATCGCCGTGCTCGATGGCGCTGCGCAAACCCTCCAAATCGGTCTGGTACTGCCCGATCACCTCGAGGATGGCGTTTCGATTGGCGAGACAGATATCCCGCCAGACCACCGGATCGCTGGAGGCAATGCGCGTGAAATCGCGAAAGCCCCCGGCGGCGTAATGAAAGATCTCGTCGCGCTCGCTCATGTTCGCAAGCGACGACACCAGCGTGAAGGCCAGCACATGGGGCAAATGACTGGTCGCGGCCAGCACCCGATCGTGGTGCGCCGGGGTCATGTATTCGACCCGGGCCCCGGCGGCCTGCCACATCGCGGCCACTCGGTCGGTCGCCATCGCATTCGTGGCATCGACCGGTGTCAGGATTACCAGGCGCTCACGGAACAAGGTGGCAAAGGCCGCCCCCACCCCGCTCTTCTCGGTTCCCGCAATCGGATGGCCGGGGACAAACGCGCGCGGGACCTTGCCGAACCCGGCACCCACCGCATCGATCACGGCCTGTTTGCTGCTGCCCACATCGGTCAGCGGGCTGTCTTCGGGCCACGCCGCAGCCAGGTCGCGCGCCAGTGGCTCCATCGCCCCCAACGGGACGGCGAGCACGCCCAGGTCCGCGCCCTCGGCGGCCTCGGCGACATCGGTGGTCCAGCGATCGATCACGCCGAGGCGCTGCGCCTCGCGCAGGTTGTCTGCATTGCGCGAACAACCCACGATCTCGCGCACGGCCCCTGCCTCGCGCAGGGCCAGGGCCAGCGAACCGCCGATCAGCCCGACGCCGAAGATGACCAGCCGTTCGATCACGCCAGGGCCTTTTTCAGGGCCGCGAGAAAGCGGTCATTGTCCGCACGGGTCGAGACCGTGACGCGGAGATGCCCGGGGAGACCGTAATTCTCGACCGGGCGCGTAATCACGCCGTCGCGCAGCATGGCGTCATATACCGGGCCCGGATCCCGGCCGGTGTCAAACGTCACGAAATTGCCCACCGACGGGATCACGCGCAAGCCCTGCTCGCGCAGGGCGGTGCTCACCTGGCGAACCCCCTCCCGGTTGATGGCCACCGACTTTTCCACATGCTCGTCGTCGTCCAGCGCGGCCAGGCCGGCCGCCTGGGCAATCGCATTCACATTGAACGGCTGGCGCACTCGATTCAGCAGGTCCGCGATGGCCGGCGAGCTGACCGCATAGCCGAGCCGCAGTCCGGCCAGGCCCTGGATCTTGGAGAAGGTCCGGGTGACGATCAGATTCGGATAGCGATCCAGCCATTGCGTGGTGTCCGGATACTCGGCCTCCTCGACATACTCGAAATAGGCCTCGTCGATCACCACCACGGTGGTCGCCGGCATCGCGGCCACGAAGGCCTCCAGCGCCGCAGCATCCAGCCAGGTGCCAGTCGGGTTGTTCGGGTTGGCCACGAACACGACCCGCACGTCACCATCCACTCGTGCCTGCATCGCATCAAGATCATGGCCGAAGGGCTGCTCCGGATGGTCGGCAGGCAGCGCTGGGGCAACCCGTGCCTCGGCATCCACCGCCTGGGTCACCAGGGGATAGACCGCAAACGCATGGGCGGAAAACACAGCGGCACGCCCCGGCGCCAGCCAGGTCCGTGCAACCAACTCCAGCACCTCGTTGGAGCCATTGCCGAGGGTGATCTGCTCCGGGGTCACGCCATGACGTTCGGCCAGACGCGCCTTCAGCTCGAAGCCATTGCCGTCGGGATAGACATGCGCATCGGCCAGCGCCGCGCGCCCGGCTTTCACCGCAAGGGGCGACGGGCCCAGCGGATTCTCGTTGGAGGCCAGCTTGACCGCCTGGGTAATCCCCAGTTCGCGTTCCAGCGTGGCCACGGGCTTGCCCGGCTGGTAGGGGCTAAGCCCCTGGACGCCAGCAACCGCCAGAGTCACCGGATCAAACGCCGGGCCGGCCGTAGCGGATACGGAAGGATTGGATGCCATGCGGAAACCTCGGGGATTCAGGTGGCGGCCTGGGGATAGCTCCCCAGCACCTTGACGGTATCGGCGCTCGCGCGCAGCTGCTCCAGACATTCGCGGATCAGCGGATCCTGCTGGTGGCCAACCAGGTCGAGAAAGAACACGTAGTTCCACGGCGTGCAGCGCGACGGGCGCGACTCGATGCGGGTCAGACTGATACCCGACTCCGCAATCGGCTTGAGCAGCGCATACAGCGATCCCGGGCGATTGGCGGTCGTCAGCATCACCGAGGTGCGATCCGCGCCGCTGGGCTCCGTGGTGCCGGAACCGATGATCAGGAAACGGGTGGTGTTGTCGGCGCGATCTTCCACGTGCGGCGCCCGCACCGGGATCTGGTAATGGTCGGCCGCGGCCTGGCTGGCGAGTGCCGCCACGGTCGGGTCCTGCGCCGCAATCTCGGCTGCGCGGGCATTGCTGGAGACCGCCTCGCGTTCGGCGTGCGGCAGCTCCGCGTCCAGCCACTGGCGGCATTGCGCCAGCGCCTGGGCGTGGGCCAGCACGCGCCGGACCTGACCGAGGTCCTCGGCGTGCGTCAGCAGATGGTGGTGAATCGGGGTCACGACCTCACCGCAGATCTGCAGCGAAGAATCCATGAAGCAGTCGACCGTGTGGGTTACCACCCCCTCGGAGCTGTTCTCGATGGGCACCACGCCGAACTGCGCGCGACCGGTCTCTACGGCGTCGAACACGGCATCAATAGAGGCCAGCGGCTGGGTCTCGACCGCATGGCCGAAATGCTTGCGCGCCGCCAGATGCGTAAAGGTGCCCACCGGTCCCAGATAGGCCACATGGAGCGGATGCTCCAACGCCAGGCATTCGGACATGATTTCGCGGAACAGCCGGGTAATCGCTTCGCCGGACAGCGGGCCGGGGTTCTGCTCACGCACCCGGCGCAGGATCTCGGCTTCGCGCTCCGGACGATAGAACACCGGATTGTTCTCCTGGCTGCGCTTCACCCGGGCCACGGCCTCGGCGCAGCGGGCACGCTCGCTCAGCCGCTCAAGCAGCTCGGCGTCCAGCGCGTCGATGCGCGCCCGCAGGCCAGCCAGATCTTCCTGGCCGTCGGCGGGCTGCGACGAATGCGGGTCCCCGGCCACGATCTACAGCACCCGCGCCCGCAGCACGCCATCGATCTCATGCAGTGCATCCAGGGTCGCCTGGTCCGGCTGGCCATCCACATCCAGCAGGGTGTACGCAATGTCGCCGCGGGAGTCGTTCATCAAGTGCAGGATGTTGATGTTGGACTCACCCAGGGTATGCGAGATGCGCCCGACCCGATCCGGCAGGTTGCGGTTGACGACGGCGATCCGGGTATCCCCCTTGCGGTCCAGCACCAGGGTCGGCAGATTCACCGAATTGACCACATTGCCGTTTTCCAGGTAGTCACGCAGCTGATCCGCGATCATCACTGCGCAATTCTCCTCTGACTCGGTCGTCGAGGCCCCCAGATGCGGCAGGGTGATTACCCGCGGGTGCCCCATCATGCCCTGCACCGGGAAATCGGTGATGTAGGCGTGCAGGCGTTCGGCGTCCAGTCCCTCGCGCACCGCGGCGTCGTCCACGATGCCCTCGCGCGCCAGGTTCAGCACCATGGCCCCGGCATTCATCCCGCTCAGGTTCTTCGCGTTGACCAAATTGGCGGTGTTCTCGGTCAGTGGCACATGCACGGTGACCGCATCGGCCCCCTCCATCGCGGCTTCCACCGAGCGCGCGCGCTCGATGCCGGAGTCCAGACGCCATGCGTTCTCGACCGTCACCTTCGGGTCGAAGCCCACCACCTCCATGCCGAGCGCCCGCGCGGCATTGGCCACACCCACACCGATCGCACCCAGGCCGAGCACGGCCAGGCGCCGGCCGGGCAGTTCGAAGCCGGTGAACTTCTTCTTGCCGTGCTCCACCGAGGACATGAAGTCCTCCTTGGTGGGGTCCAGCCCCTGCACGTAGCCTGCCGCCGGCAACAGATTGCGCGCGGCCAACAGCAGACCGGCAATCACCAGTTCCTTCACGGCGTTGGCATTGGCGCCCGGGGCATTGAACACCGCCACCCCGCGCTCGGACAGCGCCTCCACCGGGATGTTGTTCACCCCGCTGCCGGCGCGTCCGACGGCCAGGACGGAATCCGGGATCTCCACCGAATGCAGGTCGAACGACCGCAGCATCAAGGCGTCTGGCTGGTTGATGTCCGACGCGACCTCGTAGTGGTCGCGCGGGAAGCGGTCCAGCCCACGCACGGCGATGTTGTTGTAGGTCTGAATTCGGTACATCACGACCTCCTGGCCCGGTAGCTATGCCCGGCAACCACGATTCAACAGGATCAGGCGTGGCGGTTCTCGAAGTCCGCCATGAAATCGATCAGGGCATCCACGGAGCTTTCCGGCACGGCGTTATAGATACTTGCGCGCATCCCGCCCACCGAGCGATGTCCCTTCAACGAGGACAGGCCGGCCGCATCCGCCTCGTTGAGGAACGTCCCGTCGAGGGAATCATCCGCCAGGATAAACGGCACATTCATCCACGACCGGGCCGAGGGCTCGACCGGGTTGCGATAGAAGGCGGAGTTGTCGATGTACTGGTACAGCTTGGCGGCCTTGCGCTGGTTGATCTTGCCCATGCTCTCCAGGCCGCCCTGCTCCAGCAACCATTCGAACACCAGCCCGGCCAGGTACCAGCCAAAGGTCGGCGGGGTGTTGTACATCGAATCGTTCTTGGCCTGCAGCGCCCAGTCCAGCACCGCCGGCACGTTGCCCTTGTCGCGCTCCAGCAGGTCATTGCGCACGATCACCACGGTCAGGCCGGCCGGGCCGATGTTCTTCTGCGCCCCGGCATAGATCACGCCGAACTTCGAGACGTCGATCGGACGCGACAGGATGGTGGAGGACATGTCCGCCACCAGCGGTACGTCACCCACATCCGGGATATCCGGGAATTCCACTCCGCCGATGGTCTCGTTCGGGGTGTAGTGCACGTAGGCGGCGTTCGGGTCCAGTTTCCACGAGGCGCGATCCGGGATCGAGTCGTACCCGCTCGCTTGCGAGCTGGCCACGATATTCACCGGCCCGTACTTCTGAGCCTCCTTGATTGCCTTGCCGGACCAGGCCCCGGTATCGATGTAGTCCATGCCCTGGCCGTTGGCCAGATTCATCGGGATGGCGGCGAACTGCCCGGTCGCCCCGCCCTGCAGGAACAACACCGAGTAGTTTTCGGGGATGTCCATCAGCTTGCGCAGGTCCTGCTCCGCCTTCTCGGCAACGGCCATGAAGGGCTTGCCTCGGTGGCTCATCTCCATCACGGACATCCCGGACCCGCGGAAGTCCAGCAGCTCGTCACGCGCCCGTTCGAGCACCGCCTGAGGCAGGGCCGCCGGCCCCGCGCTGAAGTTCATCACTCGCGTCATGCCTGTTCTCCATCGTCACTGGATTCGGGACCCGTCTCCGGGTCCGGGTCCGTCCCGATTTCCGATTGACCGGGCTCTTCATCGTCTTCGACGCCGTCCTCGCCTTGCAACTGGGCAACCCGGGCGAGCTCGACCAGGTTTTCGTCTTCATCCAGACGGATCAGACGCACGCCCTGCGTGTTGCGACCGATCAATGGAATCTGGTCGATCGGTGTCCGCACCAGTGTCCCGCCATTGGTGATCAGCATGACCTCGTCGTCGTCCAGCACGCGCGCCGCGCCGACCAGCAAGCCGTTCCGGCCCTCGGTCTGGATCGCGATCACGCCCTGGCCGCCACGGCGATGCACCGGGAACTCGTCGAAACGGGTGCGCTTGCCGTAGCCGTGTTCGGTCGCCAGCAGCGCCGATCCCTCGTCGACATTCAGCAGCGCGATGACTCGCTGTTCATCCTCCATGCGCACGCCGCGTACGCCACAGGCGGTCCGCCCCATGGCCCGCACGTCGCTCTCGTGGAACCGCACGGCCTTGCCGGCGGTAGTCACCAGCATCACATCCAGGGTGCCATCGGTCAGGGACACATCCACCAGGTGGTCGCCCTCACGCAGATCCACCGCGATGATGCCGGAGGCACGGCGGCGCGAGAAATCCGTCAGCGGGGTCTTCTTCACGGTCCCCTGCGTGGTCACCATGAACACGTAATGATCCGGATCGTATTCACGCACCGGCAGGATCGTGCTGATGCGTTCATCCGCTTCCAGCGGCAGCAGATTGACGATCGGCTTGCCGCGCGCGGCCCGCGAGCCCTGCGGCAGCTCATAGACCTTCAGCCAGTACACCCGGCCGCGACTGGAGAAGCACAGGATCGTGTCATGGGTATTGGCCACCACCAGCCGGTCGATGAAGTCCTCTTCCTTGAAGCTGGTCGCCGCCTTGCCGCGACCGCCCCGGCGCTGGGCGCGGTAGTCGGCCACGGGCTGGTACTTCACGTAGCCGGCGTGCGACAGCGTGACGACCACGTCCTCCTCGCCGATCAGATCCTCCAGCGTCAGGTTGGCCTGGCGCTCGCGGATCTCGCTGCGGCGCTCGTCGCCGAACTGCTCGGCCACGCCCAGCAGCTCGTTGCGGATTTCCTGCTGCAGGCGATCACCGGAACCGAGGATATCCAGCAGGTCTTCGATCAACTCCAGCAAGTCGCGGTATTCGTCGAGGATCTTGTCCTGCTCCAGCCCGGTGAGGCGGTGCAGACGCAGATCCAGGATTGCCTGGGCCTGGCCCTCGGACAGGCGATAGCCGTCCTCGCTCACGCCGTATTCCGGCGCCATGTCTTCGGGACGCGACGCACTGGCCCCGGCGCGATCCAGCATGTCGCTGACCACGCCCAGTGGCCAGGCGCGCGCCAGCAGCCCCGCCTTGGCCTCGGCCGGGCTCGGGGCGGCCCGGATCAGTTCGATCACCGGATCGATATTGGCCAGGGCAATCGCCAGGCCTTCCAGGATATGGGCGCGTTCGCGCGCCTTGCGCAGATCAAAGATCGTGCGCCGGGTCACCACCTCACGGCGATGACGCAGGAAGGCCCGCAGCACCTGGCGCAGATCCAGCACCTTCGGCTGGCCATCCACCAGCGCGACCATATTGATGCCGAAGACGTTCTGCATCTGGGTGTGCATGTACAGGTGGTTCAGGACCACCTCGGCCATCTCGCCGCGCTTGAGCTCGATGACCAGGCGCATGCCGTCCTTGTCCGACTCGTCGCGCAACTCGGAGATGCCCTCCATGCGCTTTTCCTTCACCAGCTCGGCGATCTTCTCGGTCAGACGCGCCTTGTTCACCTGGTAGGGCAGCTCGGTGACGACAATCGCCTCGCGCTGGCCGCCTTCCAGCGGCTCCACGTGCGAACGCGCCCGGATCAGGACCCGGCCGCGACCGGTGCGATAGGCCTCGCGCACGCCGTCGATGCCGTTGATGATGCCGGCGGTGGGGAAATCCGGCGCCGGCACGTGCTCCATCAGGCCCTCGATGGAGATGTCGGGGTCGTCGATCAGCGCCACGCAGGCGTTGATCACCTCGCGCAGGTTATGCGGCGGGATGTTGGTCGCCATCCCCACCGCGATCCCGGCGGAGCCATTGACCAGAAGATTCGGAAACTTGCTCGGCAGGACGGTCGGCTCGCTCTCCGAACCATCGTAGTTGTCGATGAAATCGACGGTTTCCTTGTCGATATCGGCTAGCAGCTCGGCCGCGATGCGCGCCATGCGCACCTCGGTGTAGCGCATGGCCGCCGGCGAGTCCCCGTCGATGGAACCGAAGTTGCCCTGCCCATCCGCGAGCATGTAGCGCATCGAAAACGGCTGCGCCATGCGCACGATGGCGTCGTAGACGGCGGAGTCGCCATGCGGGTGGTATTTACCGATGACGTCACCGACCACACGCGCCGACTTCTTGTACGGCTTGTTGTAGTCGTTGCCCAACTCGCGCATCGCGTAGAGCACGCGGCGATGGACCGGCTTGAGGCCGTCACGGACATCGGGGAGGGCCCGGCCCACGATTACGCTCATCGCATAATCGAGGTAAGACTGCTGCATCTCGTCTTCGAGATTGACCGGAAAAACTTCCTTGGCAAATTCAGCCATCGAGGGTTACGCCGTCCGTCTGAACAAGCTCGCGATGATACCACAGGGGTAACCACTGGGGGCGCCCTTTTCTCCCCTCAAAACGGTTCTCCGAGGCTCTCAGGCCCGACACCGGCCTGTGCCGGCCCCATTTTCCCGGGTGTCAGGCCCCGGTCGTGGCCGATTCCGCGTCAGCCGACGCGCGCAGGGTGGCCAGGCGCTCCCGCGTCGGGTCCTCGACCACACCGCGTTCGGTGACGATGGCGTCGATCAGGTCCGCCGGCGTCACGTCAAAGGCCGGGTTGTATCCGCGTGCCCCCTCGGCCGCCACCCGCTGGCCGGCCAGCGCCAGCACCTCGTCCTCCCCGCGCTGCTCGATGGGGATACCCGACCCGTCCGCCATCTCGAAGTCGATCGTCGCCACCGGTGCCGCCACCATGAACCGCACGCCGTGGGCACGCGCCAGCAGCGCCAGGCCGTAGGTGCCGATCTTGTTGGCGGTATCGCCGTTGGCGGCAATTCGGTCCGCCCCGACGATCACCCAGCCCACCCGGCCGGAGCGCAACAGGCTGGCCGCCGCCCCCTCGCACAGCACCTGCACCGGAATGCCGTCGTGCACCAGCTCCCAGGCGGTCAGTCGGCTGCCCTGCAGCCAGGGTCGGGTCTCGTCCGCAAACACCTCCTTGATGCGCCCGGCGTCCCAGGCGGCACGGATCACGCCGAGCGCGGTGCCATATCCACCGGTTGCCAGCGAACCCGTGTTGCAGTGGGTCAGCACGCCGCGGCCCGGCTCGATCAATTGCGCACCCAGGGCGCCCAGATGGCGATTGCCCGCGATGTCCGCCTCCAGCATCTGCTCGGCTACTGCCCGGGTCTCGCTCGCGGCCGCATCTACCGACTGGCTGGCGGCCACGACCGCCTGCATGCGATCCAGTGCCCAGAACAGGTTCACCGCGGTGGGACGGGAACCGCGCAGGGTCTCGATATCGGCGGCCACCCGCGCGCGCCAGTCGCCCTGACCTGTCGCGCGCTGGCAAGCCAACACCACACCGAATGCCGCCGTGATGCCGATCGCCGGGGCCCCGCGCACGACCATGTCGCGGATCGCTACGGCGACGGCGGGCGCGTCCTGATAGGTTTGCCAGACGCTCTCCTGCGGGAGGCGGCGCTGGTCCAGCAACTGGAGCGCGCCCTCGCGGAAGCGGATGGGGCGGATACTGTCGGAATGTTCGAGACTCATCCGGTCATTCTACCAGCGTGTCTCGTCCGTCGGCGTTGGGATGCAACCCTCCTGCTCGCGGGAGGGCGGCAAGAGCGCAGGCTGCCAGAGCCTCCGGTGGCGGGCCCGATGACCGGGCCCCACCTCCAGCACCGAGTTCGCCTCCAGCCGCAATGCGCCATGCAGCCCGGTCTCCTGCAGTGGAACGCAGGCAGCCTGCAGACGTTCACGCACATCGCCCTCCAGGCCCCTCCCGCGCCCATCGGTACTCGCCCAGGCGATGCGCGGCGGCGCATCCTCCAGCCAGCCCCGGCTCAAGCTGTCCGCGCCAGCTCCGCGCGGCAGCACCAGGAGGTCACTGGCACGCCTGTCCGGCACATTACGCATCAGCACTGCCTCGCCCAGACCTCCAAGCCCGCCCGACAGCAACAGACGGACGCCACCGGCCGTCTCCACCGCCAGCACGCAGGAGGCCGAGGCGCTGCCATCCCATCCGGGCGGCGGATGCAGCACTTCGAATCGCACCGCGTCCCATTCCCAGCGCTCTCCGACCTCGCACGCCCGCTCATCGGCTTCTGCCGGCACCCGTCGCAGGGTCTCGACCACGGGTATGGAACCCCGGACCCCGGCGCTGCCTCCGGCGTGCGCAGCGTGTTCGTGGCTGAGGATCATGCGATCCAGCCGCCGCACACCCTCCGCCCGGAGGGTCGGGACCACAATCTGTTCACCCGCACTGTAGCCACCCGCACGCCCGGGACCCGCATCGAACAACAGGTTGTGGTTACGCGTCTGCAGCAAGGCCGACTGCCCGTTCCCGACATCCAGCAGGAGCACGTGCACGGCACCCGGCTCGATATCCGGTCGCATGGGCAAGGCCAGCGCCATGCCGGCGAGCACGACCCAAACGGCACCCAGACGCAGCCGTGGTTGCAGGGCCACGAGCACCGCGACCCCACCCAGCAGGCTCGCAACCAGCGGGACCCGCCGCTCGTCCACCAGCACGGGCAATCCGGACAGGAGATCCAGCAATCCGACGAGCAGAGCCAGCACGCCGTCGCCCGCGTGCAGGAACGGCTGACCCAAGGGTGCCCACAAGGCGGCCAGCCCTGCCCCGACCAGCAACACCGGCAGCACCAGCAGGCTGATCACTGGCACTGCCACCAGGTTGGCCACCGGCGCGACCCACGAACCCAAATGGAACCAGGCGAGACTGAGCGGAAGCATCGCCAGCGCCAGCATCACCTGGATACTCCCCGCCTCGCGCCAGCCCGGACGCCCCGAGCGCCCCTGCAACAACAGAAGAATGACCGCGACTGCACCAAACGAAAACCAGAAACCGGGGGCCAGCACACTCGTCGGCTGCCACAGCACGACCGCGATCGCGGCCAGCATCAGACCTCGCCAGGCAAAGGCCTCGCGGCGCCACAATAGGGCCGCCATGAAGGCCGCGAGCATGATCAACGCGCGCTGGGTCGGGATACTGAACCCGGCCAGCGCGGCATACACCGCAGCCCCCGCCAGACCGGCCAGCGCCATGAAGGCCGCCTTCCGCATTACCCGTTGCAGCGGCACCAACCCGCTCCAGATGAACCCCGAGAGCAGCCCGACAAAACCAGCGACCAGGCCCACATGCAGCCCGGAAATCGCCATCAGATGATTAGTCCCGGTGCGTAGAAAGGCCTGCCATTCCTGCGCGGTCATGCCCTGACGGTCGCCGATCACCAGGGCCTGTACCAGCCCCGGATGGCGGAGCTCCGGGGCCGCGACTTCCAGCCGCTCGCGCAGCCCGCCGCGGACGCGGTGCAGCTCGGCCCGCCAAGGCCGTGCCGGTGCGGCCGGCACTCCCTTCCCGCCCTTCCCGAGGAGCTCCAGATCAAGCAGCGTCGCGGAGCCATGCAGGCCCTCGCGGTAAAACCACCCTGCGCGGTCGAACCCACCGGGATTCGCGGGCCCCTCGGCTGGGCGCAGGCGCAGGGCCATGTGGCCGCGTGTGCCAGCCTCGACCTCCGGCCGCGCTGGATACGCCGCCACCAGGAGCTCGCGGGCACGGAATGCCTCCGGCCCTGCGATTACCGCCTCCACCGTGACCCGGAAACGGCTGCGATGCCCCGTGTGTTCCGGCAAACTGGTGACCGTGGCGAGAACCGTGACCTCTTCTCCCGCAAGCGAAGGCGCCAAGGCCTCCTCGAGCCAGGTGTTCGCGGTCACGGAGACGATCCCCCAGGCGACCACCACGCCAAGGGCCATCGCCCACGGCACGGTAGCCCGGTAGCCGAATCGTCGCAGGCCGGCGCTGGCACCGGCGGTCACCATCAGCAGGGCGAGCACCAGACCCGGGGCCATCGGAAGCGGCTCCGGCAGCCGGTGCAGCCACCAACCCGTGACCAGCAGCCCGAGGGTGAAAGCGGTCACGTTGGGGCCCTGAACGATCGGCCTACTGCGCGGCCCAAGATCCACGTGACCGCCGACACGGGCATTCGCCGGCCCAAATCAGCGAGAATGGAACCCACATGCGCGGTCGCGAACCCGCGCCAGGCGCACCATCGGCAACCCGGAACATGGCAAGACACATCATCAAGAAGATGTTTCCCGGCATGGAGCGCATGCGTGGGCACAAGGCGCTCGCCCCGCTGGGGCCGCGCCTGGGGTCGCCGGATTTGTGGCATCTGAACCGCCGCTCCGTGGCTGGTGCGTTTGCCGTAGGGCTCTTCGTGACCTTCCTGCCACTGCCCATGCAGATGCTGATCGCGGCGGCCGTGGCTATTATCGTCCGCGTCAATCTGCCGATTTCGGTGATCCTGGTCTGGATCTCCAACCCGATCACCATGCCGCCCATGTTGTATACGGCCTACACGATCGGGCGCAAGCTTCTGGGCGAACCCCGTCGCGATATCCGCCTGGACTGGAGCTGGGAGTGGTTCAGCACGGAGTTACTGACCATCTGGCAGCCCCTGCTCCTCGGCAGCGTCCTGCTCGGGTCGGTCGCAAGCCTGTCGGGCTATTTGCTCGTGCGCTTCCTGTGGCGGCTGAACGTGGTCCAGCGCGTGCGCAGCCGCCGCTATCTGCGGCGCCTGCGCAAGGAACTGGCGGAACGCGAAGCCGCGGAACGCAGCGAAGAGGAAAAATCGAACAAGAAGCAACCGCCGTTGGACTGATCAACCGAGCCCGTTCAGGGTCCGATGCTGCCAGGCGCGCGGATTCGCGCTGCACGGGGGCCTATTCGTGGACCGCCGCCAATTGGCCGTCGAACACCTCCGGCTCGAGGTGCCCCTTGACCAGCTGCACCGAGCGGTCCAGCTCGCGCGCCAGGGTAATATCGTGGGTGACCAGGGCCAGCGCGGTGCCAGTAGAGCGATTCATCGCGCGCAGCAGCTCGAACACCTGCGCCGCCCGCTCCTGATCCAGGTTCCCGGTCGGCTCATCCGCCAGGATCGCCGAGGGTCGGGTGACCAGCGCGCGGGCGATCGCGACTCGCTGACGCTCGCCACCTGAGAGTTCCGAAGGCTTGTGCTCCAGGCGGTGGCCCAGATCCACCTGCTGCAGCCAGTGTCGGGCCTCCTCCCGCGCCTTGCGGTTGGACATCCGCCGGATCAGCAGTGGCAGGGCCACATTCTCGGCGGCCGTCAGTTCCGGCAACAGGTGGTGGAACTGATAAACGAACCCCAGATGCTGGTTGCGCAGATGCCCGCGCCGCGCCTCGCTCATGCGAGTCCAGTCCGTGCCCAGCAAGCGCACCTCGCCGGCGGTCGGGCGATCCAGACCACCGAGCAGGTGCAGCAGCGTGCTCTTGCCGCTGCCCGAGGCGCCGATGATCGCGGTCTGGTCCCCCGGCTGCAGGGCGAAATCAACCCCGTCCAGCACGGCCACATCCAGCTTGCCGTCGCGGAAACGGCGTTCCACGCCCAACGCCTCGAGGACCGGGGTCTCGCGGTCAGTCATAGCGCAGCGCCTCCGCCGGCTGGGTACGGGCCGCGCGCCAGGCCGGGAACAGGGTGGCCACGACCGTCAGCAGGAAGCCCAGGATGCCGACCCGGAGAACATCTGACAGTTTAAGTTCAGATGGCAAGTCACTGATGTAATAGACCTCGGCGGACAGGAATTCGACGCCAACCAGCCGCTCGATAAAGGGCACGACGACATCGATATTGGACGCCAGCGCGACCCCGGCCGCGGTACCCAGGAGGATGCCGATCGCCCCGATCACGACCCCCTGGACCATGAAGATCACCATGATGCCTGCGGGCGACAACCCGAGCGTTCGCAGGATCGCGATATCCCCCTGCTTGTCGGTCACCAGCATGATCAGGGTCGAGACGATATTGAAGGCGGCCACCGCCACAATCAGCGAGAGGATGATGAACATCACCATCTTCTCCATCTGGATGGCGCGGAAGAGATTCGCGTGCTGACGGGTCCAGTCGGACACCCGGAAAAGCCCGTCCAGCTGCGCCGCGACGTCACGTGCAATCACCCCGGCCTGCATCATGTCGGTCAGCCGCAGCCGCAGCCCGGTGACCTGATCGCCCATCTGGAACACCGCCTGGGCGTCCTCCAGATGGATGAAGGCAGTCCCCCGGTCGTATTCATACATGCCGACCTCGAACAGGCCGGACACCTCGAAGCGCCGCATGCGCGGCATCACCCCGGCCGGCGACACCGAGGCCTGGGGAGCCATCAGGATGATCGAATCGCCAACCTGCACACGCAGTTCCGCCGCCAGTTCGCGCCCGAGCACGACGCGGTAGCGACCGCCCTCCAGGCTCCCCAGCTCGCCCCGGATCATGTGTTCACCGATGCGCGCCACCCGTTCCTCTGCCTCTGGCTCCACACCGCGGATCAGCGCCCCGGAGATGTTCCCGCGCGCACTCAGCATCGCCTCGCCCTGAACATAAGGGGCCGCGGCCACCACCCGGTCATCGATGTCCGGCGCCTCGCGCTGCAGGCGCTCCCAGTCACGCAGCCCTCCGTTGGCCTCACCGATGGTCGCATGCGAGGCCATCCCCAGGATGCGCTCGCGCAATTCGCGCTCGAACCCGTTCATCACCGACAACACGGTGATCAGCGCCATCACGCCGAGCACCAGCCCGATGATCGACACCACCGAGATGAACGAGATGAAGTGGTTACGCCTCTTGGCACGCGTATAGCGCAGGCCGATGGCAAGGGTCAGGGGGCGAAACATCGCGAAAGCATGCCAGAGATACCGGGTCGCGCCTATAGGGGAAGCCTCGGGGGAGGCATGGCGTCGCGGTTGACGCTAACATGGAGCCATCCAGCAAACGGAGAGTTGGCCATGCCAGGGAAATGCTACGCAACGAACCCCACCTTGAAGTCCGGCGCGCGCCGGGGCAGCACCGTGCGCACCGCGGCCAGCGCCCTTGTACTGGCGCTTTTCACCGGGGCCATGGCCACCGCCTCGGCCGACATCCTGCGCAGCCCCGAAGGGGGTTTCACGGTAAAGGAACGTGAAGGGGCTCCAACCCGTGGCCAGAGCCAGTCAGCGGTCATCCGCCAGCACGGCGAGCCGGAACAACGCCACGCCACCGTGGGCGATCCGCCGATCACACGCTGGGACTATGCCGACTTCTCTGTGTTCTTCGAGGGCGAGTTCGTCCTGCACAGCGCAGTGCGCAACGGATCCCGCTCCGACCGTCCATGAGTACCGGGGACGCCACCCCGGTGCCGCCCAAACGCCGCCTCCCCGCCGAGTGGGAGCCCCAGGGTGCGATCCAGCTGACCTGGCCGCATGACGCCACGGACTGGGCACCCATCCTGGATCAGGTGCACCCGGTATTTGCCACCATTGCCGCGAGCATCAGCCAGTACGAGCCGGTCATCATCGTCGCGCGCGATCCCGAGCACATCGAGGAGATCTCCGGCTTCCTGACCGAGACCGCCATCCGGCCCGACCGGCTGTGGTTTGCCCTGGCCTCGAGCAACGACACCTGGGCGCGCGACCATGGCGCCATCACGGTATTCGACGGCAATCAGCCACGCCTGCTGGACTTTACCTTCAACGGCTGGGGCGGCAAATACCCCGCCGACCTGGACAATGCGATCACTCGGGCCCTGGCCAGCCAGGGCGTATTCGGCAGCTGTGTACCGGAACCCACCGGGCTGATCCTCGAAGGCGGGTCCATCGAATCCGATGGCGCCGGCACACTGCTCACTACCGCGCGCTGCCTGCTCTCCAGCACCCGCAACCCCGATCTGGATCGCACCGGGCTGGAACAGCACCTCGGCGAATGGCTAGGTGCGGAGCGGATCCTCTGGCTGGAACACGGGCAGCTGGAGGGCGACGACACGGATGCCCATATCGACACGCTGGCCCGCTTCTGCGCCCGCGATACGATCGCCTACGTCCAGTGCGATGATCCGCAAGACCCGCATTACCCGGAGCTACAGGCGATGGAGCAGGAACTCCACGCCCTGCGCCAAGCTTCCGGCGAGCCTTATCACCTGATTCCGCTTCCGTGGCCGGCGCCGATCGTTGAGGACGGCCGGCGGTTGGCCGCCACCTATGCCAATTTCCTGATCCTGAACGGCGCCGTACTCCTGCCCGTCTACGACGATCCCGCGGATGCCATCGCCCGCGACCGTCTCGCCGGAGGCTTTCCGGGGCGCGACATCGTGGAGATCGACTGCCGGGCCATCATCCGCCAAGGCGGCAGCCTGCATTGCCTGACCATGCAATACCCTGCGGCCGCCCTTGGCATCCCGCAGGAATAATCACCAGATCGAGCCCGCGCCATGTCCAGCACTGCCCTGTCCGTCGCCCTGATCCAGCACCGCGATGCCGGGAGCGTCGACGCCAATCTCGACGCCACCGCGGCCGCGGTCGCCGAGGCCGCCGCGAACGGCGCCCGCCTGGTTGTATTGGCCGAGTTGCACACCGGCCCCTACTTCTGCCAGACCGAGGATCTCGCCACCTTCGACCGTGCCGAGGCGATCCCCGGCCCGAGCTGCGAGCGCCTGGGCGCAATGGCACGGGACAACGGCGTGGTCCTGGTCGGCTCCCTGTTCGAGCGTCGCGCCCCGGGCCTCTATCACAACACCGCAGTGGTCTTCGAAACCGACGGCCGCCCGGTCGGGACCTACCGCAAGATGCACATCCCGGACGATCCCGGCTATTACGAGAAGTACTATTTCACGCCGGGGGACACCGGCTTCGTCCCCATCGACACTTCGGTTGGTCGCCTTGGGGTCCTGGTCTGCTGGGACCAGTGGTACCCGGAGGCCGCCCGCATCATGGCGTTGTCCGGCGCCGAGCTATTGATCTATCCCACCGCCATCGGCTGGGACCCGCAGGACACGCCCGAGGAACAGGCCCGGCAGCAGGACGCATGGATGACCGTCCAGCGCGGCCATGCCGTTGCCAACAACCTGCCGGTGATCGCCTGTAACCGCACAGGTCACGAACCGGACCCCTCCGGACACACGCCCGGCGCGAACTTCTGGGGCACAAGCTTCGTCGCGGGGCCCCAGGGCGAGATCCTGGCCCGCGCCGGCGAAGCGCAGCCGGAGATCCTCACCGTCGAGCTGGATCGCGGCCGGACCGAGGCCGTACGCCGCCAGTGGCCTTTTCTCCGCGATCGCCGCATCGATGCCTACGGCCCGATCCTGCACCGCTACATCGATCCCTCCTGAGGTGATCAACATCCACTAGCGCGATCAGCCCCAGACCCTCCTCCGCGGTCTCCATGCCCTCCGCCGCAAAAACGCCCTTGACCCTCACACGGTACAAACCAATTCGTCAGGGCGTCCTCTGGCTCACGCGCACCCGTCAGGCGGAATCCGTATAATCGCGGCCCTTTCCGCCCCCCGACCGAACAACAGGCCCATGTCCGAACAACGGCGCAACCCGCTCCATCCCGGCCGCCTCCCCGGCTCCGGATTCGAGGTGTGGTCGGGGCTCAATGCCTCGGCGGCCACGCTCGCACTTTCGCGGAACGCCGGCGAGTTCGCCCGGCCACTGCTGGTGATCACGGAATCCAACGAGGCAGCCGACCGCTGGCAGGAAGAGTGGGAGTTCTTCGCCGGCGACCACGACCTCCCGCTGTTGCGCCTGCCGGACTGGGAGACCCTGCCGTTCGATGTCTTCTCCCCGCACGAGGACATCATCTCCGAACGCCTGCGCACTCTGTACCACCTGCCGGGGCTGGAACGCGGCATCGTGTTGATGCCGGTCTCGACCCTGATGCAACGCCTGCCACCGCGCGACTGGCTAACCACCCAGGGCCTTGCCCTGCAAACCGGCCAGCGCCTGGACCGCATGACCCTGCGCGAGAACCTCACCGAGGCCGGCTACAGTTCCGTACAACAAGTCATCAGCCATGGCGAGTTCGCCGCCCGCGGGGAGATCCTGGACCTGTTTCCGATGGGCGCGGACGAACCGGTGCGCATCGAGTTCCTGGATGACGAGATCGACTCCCTGCGCCGCTTCGACCCCGAGTCGCAGCGCTCCACGGAAAAGGTCGAGCGACTGGAGATCCTGCCCAGCCACGAATTCCCGCTGAACGATACCTCCATCAGCGAATTCCGCACCCGCTACCGGGCGCATTTCTCAGGCGATCCCGCCAAGCACCCGATCTACCGCGACATCAGCGAGGGCCTGGTCCCGCCGGGTATCGAGGCCTACCTACCGCTGTTCTTCGAGGGCATGGACACGGTGTTCGACTACTGCCCCGAGGTCCAGATGGTGCAGGTCGGCAACATCGCCGGGGCGGCCGAGGAGTTCGCCCAGGAGATCCATGAGCGCTTCGAACAGCTCAGCCATCAGTATGATCGACCGCTGCTGCCGCCCGAACGGCTCTACCTGGACGTCGACGGCCTGGCCGGCGCGCTGCGCGAGCACTCCGGCATTGCCTTGGGCGACCCGGCCGCTCCGCTCCCCGCGGGACGCGGCGCGGATATCGCATTTGCCTGCGACGCGCTGCCGGAGCTGGGCATGCAGCAGGGCCGCGACGATCCAGCCCATCCCCTGAAGGTCTTTGTCGAGGGGCAACAGCGCGTGCTCCTGACTGCAGAATCCGCCGGTCGCCGCGAGGCATTGCTAACGCTGTTGCGGGACCAGGCCGTACCCCATCATGCCGTGGACGACTGGGACGCCTTCCTAACCGCCGAACCCGGCCTGTACGTCACCGTGGCCGCGCTCGGCGAGGGCTTCGTGCTGCCCGAGGGTGTGGCCGTCGCCCCCGAGGCCGCCCTGCTCGGAGAACGCGCGCGCCAGACCCGTGGACGCAACCGCACCACACGGGATGCAGACGCAGTCATCCAGAACCTCAGCGACCTGACCATCGGTGCACCCGTGGTCCACGAGGAACAGGGCGTAGGCCGTTATCTCGGGCTGCAGACCCTGGACTTCAACGGCCAGCCTTCGGAGTTCCTGACGCTGGAATACGCCGACGAGGCCAAGCTCTATGTCCCCGTGTCCTCGCTGCACCTCATCAGCCGGTATACCGGCGCGGATGCCGAACACGCCCCCCTGCACCGGCTCGGCAGCGAGCAATGGGGCAAGGCTCGCAAGAAGGCGGCGGAAAAGGCGCGGGACGTGGCCGTCGAACTGCTCGATATTCATGCCCGGCGCGCGGCGAAACAGGGCACGGTCTTCGCTACCGACACCGCCGAGTATCACGCTTTCGCCGCCGGCTTCCCGTTCGAGGAGACCCTGGACCAGCAACAGGCGATCGATGCCGTACTCGCCGACATGGCCGACAGCCGACCCATGGATCGCGTGATTTGCGGCGACGTGGGCTTCGGCAAGACCGAAGTCGCTATGCGCGCCGCATTCGTCGCGGTGCAGAACAACAAGCAGGTCGTGGTCCTGGTCCCCACCACCCTGCTCGCCCAGCAGCACCACCAGAACTTCACCGACCGCTTCGCCGACTGGCCGGTCCACATCGAGTCGCTGTCACGCTTTCGCAGCGCCAAGCAACAGGCCGGGGTACTGGAGGGCCTGAAAGACGGCAAGGTCGACATCGTGATCGGCACCCACAAGCTGCTGCAGGCCAACCTGGACTTCTCCAACCTTGGTCTGGTGATCGTCGACGAGGAACAGCGCTTTGGCGTACGCCACAAGGAGGCGCTGAAGAAGATGCGCGCCGAGGTCGACATGCTCACGCTGACCGCCACGCCGATCCCGCGCACCCTGAATATGGCCCTGGCCGGCCTGCGCGACCTGTCGGTGATCACCACGCCGCCGCGCGACCGTCTGGCGATCAAGACCTTCGTCAACGAATGGAACGACGCCATCATCCAGGAGGCCTGCCTGCGCGAGATCCGGCGCGGGGGCCAGGTGTACTTCGTGCACAACGAGGTCAACACCATCGAACGCACTGCCCAGGGCCTGCAGGATCTGTTGCCCGGGGCACGGGTCGGCATTGCCCACGGGCAGATGCGCGAGCGCGAACTGGAACAGGTGATGCTCGACTTCTATCACCGGCGCTACAACATCCTGGTGTGCACCACCATCATCGAGACCGGCATCGACGTCCCCACCGCGAACACCATCATAATGAACCGTGCGGACAAGCTGGGCCTGGCACAGATGCACCAGTTGCGTGGCCGCGTCGGGCGTTCACACCACCGCGCCTACGCCTACCTGATCACGCCGCCTGAGAAGGCCATGTCCGCCGATGCCAAGAAACGGCTGGAGGCCATCGCATCGCTGGAGGACCTGGGCGTGGGTTTCACCCTGGCCAGCCACGACCTGGAGATTCGGGGTGCCGGCGAGCTGCTCGGCGACGAGCAGAGCGGGCAGATCCACGAGGTCGGATTCTCGATGTACAACGACCTGCTAAACCGCGCCGTGAATGCCCTGCGCTCCGGCAACATGCCGGAACTCGAAGGGCCCGCGGCCACCGGGACCGAGGTGGAACTGGGCCTTCCCGCCCTGCTCCCGGGCGACTACGTACCCGACGTGCACACCCGGCTGATCCTCTACAAGCGCATCAGCAGCGCACCGACCTCCGATGCCCTTCGCGAGCTTGAAGTCGAACTGGTGGACCGTTTCGGCCTGCTTCCGGACCCGGCCAAGGCCCTGTTCGAGGCCGCCCGTCTGCGGCTGAAGCTGACCCCGCTCGGGATTCGCAAGCTGGAGCTGGGCCCTGCCGGCGGACGCCTGGTTTTTGGCCCGAGTCCCAATCTGGACATCGCGGCCCTGATCCAGCTGGTGCAATCCGATCCACAAATGTACAAACTGGATGGCCAGAAGGCCTTCCGCTTCTTTGCGCCGATGGAGACACTGGAGGCTCGGGCGCAGGCCGTCTTGCGCCTCTTGAACACCATCAGCCCCGAACAACAGGCCGCCTGAATGCGCAACGACCCATCCGAATCCCACAACCCCCTTCGCCGCCGCCTGCTGGGCGGGCTGGCCGCTCTGCCCCTGGCCGGCGCCACGGGGCCGGCCCTGGCACAGGCTGGACGCCAGTATCGCATCGAACTGGTGATCTTCGAGCATCGCACGGACGAGAGCCGTCGGCTGCAGATGGAGCTCGCCGCGCCGCGCGAGGCCATGCTCGGCGAATCCGAACTGGGCGGGCGGATCTATCGCGACTCACGCAGGGGCTTTGAACTGCAGCGCGTGGTACGCCGTGTGGAGGACTCCGGCGCCGGGCGCATCCTGGCGAGCCTGGCCTGGGATCAGACTGGACGCGACCACGCCTCCGCCCCCTGGCTGCGAGTGCAGCAGGGACGGCGAATCGGTACGCGTGATCTTCTGCACGACGAGGCCGACCGGATGCCGCGTCCGCTCATGGAGGAACAGGACGAACGCTTCGAGCTGGAGGGCCGACTGCGTATCTGGGTGGGGCGATTCCTGCACCTGGAGACCGACCTGATCTACCACGTCGAGGAACCGCAGGGAGACCAGCCGCCGCGCGCGATAACGGTACGCGGCAGCCAGCGCATGAACTCCGGCGACGAACTGTTCTACCTGGACCATCCGGTGATCGGCATGATCGCCCGCGTCACCCGCATCGATCGCAGCTGACCCGCAGACTGGGAGGCCGGGCAGCGCGCCTCAGCGCCACTGCGGCGTGGTCTCCCAGCTCATCCATTGCTGGAAGGCCGCCATGCCGAGGTCTTCGAACAGCAACTGCAGCGCGCTGCGCCGCGGCTTGAACTCCACCATCTTCTCCACACCGATCACGTCGCGCGCCACGCTGCGGTCCGTGCCGATGCCATCGATCAGGCCGAGCTCTACCGATCGGTCGCCCGTCCAGATCAGGCCGTTGAACAGATCGTCGCGTTCGACCAGGCGATCGCCACGACCGGCACGCACCACGTCCACGAACTGCTCGTGCACGCCCTGCAGCACCCCGTCGAGGTGATTCACATGGTCATCGTCCAACGGCAGGAACGGGTCCAGGAACCCCTTGTTCTCGCCGGCGGTAAACAGACGTCGTTCCACACCGATGTTGTCGATCAGATCCACGAGCCCGAAGCTGTCCATGCGCACGCCGATCGAACCCACCATGCTGGCCTGGCTGGCATAGATCTCGTCCGCCGCTACCGCGATGTAATAGGCCGCCGAGGCGCCCACATCCCCAATGACCGCATACACGGGGATATCCGCGTGCTTCTCCTTTAGCCGCAGGATCTCGTCGTGCACGTTGGCGGCCTGCACCGGGCTTCCGCCCCCGCTGTTGATACGCAGCATTACCGCCTGGGTGCCATCCGCCTCAAAGGCCTCTTTCAGAACCTTGGAGATGTCCTCGGCATTGGCCGCCGCGCTGGAGGCAATCAACCCCTCGACTTTGACCACGGCCACGTGTTCGGTGGGCTCGCGTTCGCTCTCGAACATCCCCGAAAGGCCCAGATCGCCGCCGCGCACCAGGATCAGCAGCGCGACCAGGTAGAAGAAGAACAACAGCTTGAAGAAGATGCCCCAGCGTCGGGCCCGGCGTTGCTCGATCACCTGTGCCTGGACCAGGTTCTCCAGGGCCTCGCGTTCCCAGCCCGGTTTGTTCTCGTTCGCCCAGCCCATCGTCATTCCTTTTCTAAGTTGTACCTTCAGCCCGCCGGAACGCCTCAAGCAGCGATTCCAGATCCGGCTGCAAGGCCAGGGGGGATTCGTCACTCAGACGTTCCGGCGAATGCACCCCGTGGGTGACAGCCACGGCCGGTACTCCTGCATGCCGCGCCATTTCAAGATCATAAACGCTATCACCGACCATGCGCGTCCGGGCCGGTTCCACCCCCGCGCGCCCCATCACGGACTGGAGCATGGACGGATTCGGCTTCGACGGGTATTCGTCGCCCGTGGCGGTTGCCACGAAGTACCTGCCCAGACCGGTCGCCTCCAGGGCCTGGTCCAGTCCCCGTCGCGATTTGCTGGTCGCCACGGCTAGCAGGATCTCGCGCGTATCCAGCCAGTCGAGCAGGTCGCTCACGCCGGCGAACAGCGGGGTCTCCGGGGCATCGTCAGCCGCCAGATAGCACTCGCGATAGGTGTCGGAAAAGTGCTGCACGAAGGCATCATCGGCGTCCGGGTAGAGCTCGCGGACCGCCGCCTGAACCCCGAGCCCGATAATATTGCGCAGCGTCGCCTCGTCCCGCACCGGGACACCGGTATCCTTCGCCGCACGCTGCAGGCAGTGCACGATCCGGCGAGGCGAGTCCATCAGCGTTCCATCCCAGTCAAACACAACCAGGCGCAGGTCGCCCTCCTCCGGTGGCAGCAACGAGGCCATCATGCGTCGTCCTCGCCTCCGGCATCCAGGCTCGCGAGCACCGCGGTCAGCTCGTCCGGCAACGGGGCGGAGAAGATATGTCGCTCGCCGTCCGCCGACTGGTATGCCAGTGCCTGTGCGTGCAGGAACAGCCGTTTCAGCCCATGGCGCCGCAGGCTGCGATTGGCATCCGGCAAGCCGTAGTCGTGATCGCCCCCCACCGGATGGCCGATCGACTGGCCGTGGACGCGAATCTGGTGCGTGCGGCCGGTCCCGATCTTCACCTCCGCCAACTGGAAGGCACCGTGCACCTCCAGCGGAACAAAGACGCTCCGGGCTTCCCGTGCCCGCGGTCCGTCGCTGTCGGTCTCGCCCGCACGCATTCGGCGGCGGCCGTCTTCCTGTCGGCCACTGGCGACCGGGGCATCGCATTCGATGGTCTGTCCGCCCGCGAACTGCCCCACCAGCAGCGCCAGGTAGCGCTTCTCGACCCGCCCTTCACGCAACGCGGCATGGAACTCTTGCAGCGCCGAACGGCGCTTGGCCAGCAGCAGGCAGCCACTGGTCTCCCGATCCAGGCGGTGCCCCAGTTCCAGCTCGATATCAGGCCGTAACTGGCGCATCGCCTCGATAATGCCGAACGCCAGCCCGCTCCCGCCGTGCACCGCCAGGCCGGACGGCTTGTCCAGCACCAGCACATCGTCATCCTCGTGGATAATCGCCCGACGCAACCGATCCAGCACCTTTGGCGGGATTTCGTTGCTGGCCGCCTCCGGTCGATCCAGATCCGGCACCCGGACCTCGTTCCCGACAGCCAGGCGCTTGTGCGCCTTGGCCCGGCGCCCATCCACCCGCACGGCGCCCTGACGGACCAGGCGGTAGATCAGGTCCTTGGGTACGCCCTTCAGTTCGCGGAGCAGGAAGTTGTCGAGCCGCTGACCGTCACCACGCTCGGTGACCCGGAAGGTACGTGGGCCGGAGGGTTCGCGCGTTGCTTTCATGGCGCGGGATGCTACCGGAGCCGCGCTCACCGGGCTACTGCACCCATCCCCCTTGCGGGCGGAAAAACTTGCCCGGACGGGGGGTTATGCCCTACATTGGCCCACGGTACGTTGCTGTGCTACGCCTGCAACGCGCCTCGAATCACCCGCCGCTTCGATCCACAGGCTGAAAGCAGCCTCCGGTCGAAGGGCCATCGCCACAAAGCGACACTGTGACGCTATTTCTTCTAACCCAGTCCTGTCTCCCCGGCTACGCCTCCCGCAGGCGACTGATCCCGTGGTTGCTGGTGAACACCTGGCTGGCGCGTTGGCTTGTGCTACGCGCCGCCGCTGCGAGCACGCGTGCGCAAGCGTTGCCGTGCCGCCGCTCGATCGCCGCACCCCGGACCCCGATCTTCCCCGCCGGACGCCAGGACGCCCTACCGAGTCCAATGCATGAAACGCATCCTGATCAATGCCACGCAGCCGGAAGAGTTGCGGGTCGCCATGGTCGACGGCCAGCGGCTGTACGACCTGGATATCGAACTGCCTTCGCGCGAACGCAAAAAGGCGAACATCTACAAGGCCAAGATCACCCGCGTCGAACCGAGCCTGGAGGCCGCGTTCGTCAACTTTGGTGCTGATCGCCACGGGTTTCTCCCGTTCAAGGAAATCGCTCATTCCGCGGTTGGCGCCCCTGCCGACAGCGACAAGCCAATCCGCGACTTCCTGAAGGAAGGCACCGAACTCCTCGTCCAGGTCGAAAAGGAAGAACGCGGCAACAAAGGTGCCGCGCTGACCACCTACATCAGCCTGGCCGGCCGCTATCTGGTCCTGATGCCCAACAACCCGAAAGCCGGTGGAGTCTCGCGCCGCATCGAGGGCGAAGACCGCGCCTCCCTGCGTGACGCACTCTCCGGACTGACGATGCCGGACGGCATGGGCGTAATCGCCCGTACCGCGGGCGTCGGGCGTACCACTGAAGAGCTCCAGTGGGATCTGGATTACATGACTGCCCTGTGGGCGGCGGTCACCGAAGCGGCGGAAAAGGCCAAGACCCCGGCGCTGATCCACCAGGAAAGCAACGTCATCATCCGCGCCCTGCGCGACCACATGCGCAACGACGTCGGCGAGGTCATCATCGATGACAACGACGTTTACCAGCAGGCCGAGGAATTCGTTCGTCTGGTCATGCCCAACAGCCTGCGCAAGCTCAAGCGCTACGATGACCCGGTCCCGCTGTTCAATCGTTACCAGATCGAGAGCCAGATCGAGAGCGCATTCGACCGCGACGTCACCCTGCCCTCCGGCGGTGCGCTGGTCATCGACCACACCGAGGCCCTGATCTCCATCGACGTGAACTCTGCGCGCTCGACCAAGGGTGGCGACATCGAGGAGACCGCCTTCCACACCAACCTGGAGGCAGCGGAAGAAGTCGCGCGCCAGTTGCGCATCCGCGACCTGGGCGGCCTGATCGTGATCGATTTCATCGACATGAACGCCAACAAGCACCAGCGGGAGGTCGAAAACCGCCTGCGCGAAGCGCTGGAAATGGATCGCGCCCGGGTCCAGGTCGGGCGCATCAGCCGCTTCGGCCTGCTGGAGATGTCGCGCCAGCGCCTGCGTTCGTCACTGGGGGAATCCAGCCAGAACACCTGCCCGCGCTGCCAGGGTCACGGCCAGATCCGTAGTGTGGAGTCCCTCGCCCTGTCGATCCTGCGATTAATCGAGGAAGAGGCGATGAAGGACCGCACGGGCCTGGTGATGGGTCAGGTCCCGGTCGACGTAGGCACCTTCCTGCTGAACGAGAAGCGCGAATCGATCAACGACATCGAGGATCGCCACAAGGTCGACATCAGCATCATCCCCAACCCGCAGTACCTCACCCCACGCTTCGAGGTCCGCCGCGTGCGCGGCGACGAACGCGAAGAGACAATCAGCGATCGCGGCTCGCACGAACTGGTGGAGACCACCGAGGACGAGAGCGACCCGCATCAGGAGCGCCGCAGCAAGGTCGAAAAGCCGCTGGTCCAGGGCGTCAAGATGACCGGCCCGGCCCCGGTCAGCGACAGCGCACCCTCCGCTCCGGAGACGTCACAGCCGGTGGCGAAGCCCGGATTCTTCACGCGCATCTGGTCCTCGCTGTTCCCCAACGCGCGTCCGGCGGACGGACCGGAAGATGATCAGGAAGACAGCCGCAAGGATGGAGGTCGCGGGCGCGCCGGCGAAAGCAACCGCGGCGGCAAAGGCAGCGGCCGCGGGGGCAATCGGAAAAAGGCCGACAACGGCGGCCGCAATACCGGCGACAAGCGTGACGACGCCGACAAGGGCAAGAAGGGCGCACCCGACAAGGCGGATAGTGCCAAGGGCAATGGCACCAAGCCGGATGGTGCCAAGGGCCGTTCCCGTCGTGGCGGCAAGAAAGATGCCGATGCCGCGAAGGGCACGAGCAACGAATCGCCGAAACAAGCCGCCGAAGGCCGGACGCCTGACACCAGGGGACCCGAGAAGTCCGCAGATTCGAAACCGGCCGAGAAGCCGACACGGGACAAGGACGAGGCCGCCACTAGCGAGGCCGCGGACACTCCTGCGGGTAACGGACCGGAGAAGTCGGACGAGGATGACGGCAGCAAGGGGCGCAGCACCCGGTCCCGCCGTTCCCGTCGCGGTGGCCGGCGTCGTGGCGGTCGTGGACGTTCTGGCGAAAACGCCGGCGAAGCCGGCAACGACAGTGCGCAGAACACCGCAAACGAGGGTTCCGCTCCGGAATCCGGCAGTGATACGGCCGCCGCGGACTCAGTCGCATCGGCCGACACCGGAAAAACGCACGCTGAGCCGCCCAAAGAAGTTCAGAATCCCGAGTCCTCGGCCCCAACCAGGGACGGTGGCGAGAGTACCCCGCCACCGGAAAAGGCCAGCCCCGACGATGGCGCCCCCAAGGACGCCGCACCCGCCAAGGGGCGTAGCCGCGGTGGTCGCGGCCGCAAGCCGGCCCCGGCCTCCGCAGATACCTCCACCGGCGAAGTGACTCCGGGCTCCAGCGAGCCGAACACCCCGACGGAAGGCCAGCCGGCCGTTTCCGATTCCCGGGAACCGTCCCCAAAAGCCGAGGCGGCTGCGAAGCAGGACACGGCGGACGCCACAGGCCAAAGCGACAAGGCCCCGGCCAAGCGCCCGGCCCGGGCCAAGAAGGCCGCAGCCGATGCCGGGGATGCCGCGAGCAAGACCGACGCGGCCTCGACGGACCAGCCGGACACCGCTCCCAAGCCAAGAACCCGGCGGCCAAAGGCGACCAAGGCGGAGACCACCCCCACCGATGAAGGGGCCGCTGCTTCAAGGCCGGACGAAGTGAAAGCAGAAAAGCCTGCGGAGGCGAAAGACGACAAACCTGCCGCGCCCAAGCCCACTGCCGAGCCAGCGGAACCGGCCGCCGAAAGTCCGAGCCGCAAAGGCGACGACTGACAGGACGAGGTCCCTCGTCCAACCAAAAAGGGCCCGCCTATAGGCGGGCCCTTTGCCGTTCTGGCCTCGGGATTCCGAATGGATGATATTCCAGAAGGGTCAGACCGATGCCTTTGACTCGGTTTGAACGCGACCCTGCGCCAGTCGACTCCGGCAGCGACTCCTGCGCTCGGTCCGCCACGCGTCCGGAAGTGCTGTCAGGAGGCCTTCAACGTGTGGCGCTCGCGGATATGTTCCAGCAAACCATCGGCTGCCGCTTCCACCAGGTCCATGACGTGCACGAAGCCTTCGTCCCCGCCGTAGTACGGGTCCGGGACTTCGTGTTCGTCGAACTGTGGCGCAAAATCCAGAAACCGCAGCAACTCCGCCCGCGCATCTGCCGGACGGATGCGCTCGGCATTGCGGTAGTTCGCGTCGTCCATGGTCAGGATGTAATCGAACTCCAGGAAATCCTCGGGCTCCAGCCGGCGCGCGCGCAGATGTTCCAGATCGTAGCCGCGCGAGCGCGCCTCCTGGCGGGCCCGGCTATCCGCCTTCGCCCCCACGTGATACCCGGCGGTTCCGGCCGAATCGACCTCGATGGCCTCGCTCAGTCCGTGTTCACGCACCCGCGCCTCGAACACCCCATGGGCCATCGGCGAGCGACAGATATTACCCAGGCAAACCATCAGTACACGTATCTTCGACATCGCTCCACAGTCCGAATCGCGAAAGGCATCAGGATAACAAACCGGGCAACCTGGGCGGGCCGTTTCATTCCGCGCCCCCCGGTATGCCATGCTGAGGCTTTGCATCACGAGATCCATTGATGGTCGACCTTGGCGGTCCGCGCATTCCCGGCTGGACACCCCCTGGCAATGTGGCCAGTGGGGCGGGCACCGGAGCGCGGCAATCCCTCCAGAGCGGAACGCGCATCGAGGTTCGTGTTCTGGAAGTCCTAGCCGATCGCGGGGTGCGGCTGCGTCTCGAACCCTCCCCGGGCCGCGGCGGCGCACCGACCGCAGCACGCCCCTCCGCCCCCGCACCGGTGGTAACCGCCCAGCTGACCGGCGCATTGCCCACGGCCTTGTTGAACCGACCCGGCTCGGGCGCTTCCGGCACCGCCATGCTGGCCGAGATCACCCGCACCGAGCCACGCCTGGAGGTCCGCCTGCTCCCCCTGACCATGGATCGTGCCGCACCCCGCCCCGCCAGTAGCGGCTCAGTGCCCAACCCGGCCCAGCAATGGCTGGGACAAGAACTGCGCCAGCAGCTCCCCGGGGCACGCCCGCTGGGGCCGGCTCTGCACGGCCTGCTGACACCGGCCACCGGCGCGCCAGCCACCGGCGCCATCCCCGGGGCCCAGGCGCCGCCCGCACTGCAACGGATCCTGGAGCTCCTGCCCACCCCGGGCCAACTGGCACAGCCCGAGAGCCTGCGCCAGCACATCCAGCAATCGGGACTCTGGATGGAGGCCATGCTGGGGCATGCCGGACGCAGTCAGGGCCCGATGCATCCATTTGCGGCTGATCTCAAGGCCCAGCTGCTGCGTGCCGCCGACCAAGTTCGCCAAGGGGCGGATGCCCGCCCTGCAGCGCAGGCATCCCCCGCCACCGCCTCGGCTCCCCCTGCCATGGCCGCACTGTCCGGCCTTCTGGAGGGGCTCCTGAAACGTGTCACGTCCCTGCAGCTGCAGTCGCTGCAATCCTTCGCAAGTGACGAACCCGGCAACAGTCGTTGGTTTTTCGAATTGCCGCTGCGCAGCGAGCAGGGCATCCACGGCGTCTTCGGCGAGATCCACCGCGAAGGCGGAAATGATGACGAAGCCGAACCGCCCTGGTCCATCGTGCTAACACTGGATATCGGTGACCTCGGCCCGACACGGATCGCCCTGGCCTCGCGCAAGGGAGGCGTCAGCGTGCATTTCACCGCCCTCGAAGCCGGGACCGTCACGCGGCTGCGCAGCGAAATGGCCTATCTCCGCGATCGGCTGGGCGAGCGCGACCTGAGTGTGACGGGGCTGTCGGTGCGTCAGGGCGAGGTTGATACTGACCCGCGCCCCGCGAGTTCGCATCGCATGCTGGACGAACAGGCCTGAACCGATGGCACGCAAGGATCATGGGGACGACCGGGGCCAGTCAACTGCGAAGGCGGTCGCACTGGAATGGGATCGTCGACAGGCCCCGCGGATTACCGCCAGCGGCTCGGGTCTGACGGCCGAGGCCATCCTGCGCATTGCCGAGGAACATGGAATCCCGCTACATCAGGACCCGGCCCTGAGCGAGGCGCTTGCGCAGGTCCCCGTCGGCAGCGAGATCCCGGAAGAGCTCTACGTCGCGGTCGCGGAGATCCTGGCCTTTGTGTTCCTGCTGGCAGGGATTACACCCGACGACCGGGCCAGCGGGTACCAGGATCCCTCGCGCCGCTCCAATCCGGACCGCGAGGGTCCGGACCGGGGCTCATGATCGGCCGGCGAACCCGGTACCGCCGGCATTCCCGGAGCCGTGCAGGCTGAACAACAAATCGAGTTCGGTGGAAGTGAGGCCGCAACGCCGACGTACCTCTTCACGACCCAGACCCTGCTGGATCAGCAGAATCGCCTGCTCGTAGGCACCGCTGTCGCCTTCGCGGGCGCGCAGCTCGCTGTGCTGGTCATGCAGGCGCTCCAGGGCACGCTGTACCGAGGCCTGTGCCTGCCCATGGGTCGCGACTCCCTCGGACAGGGCCTTCATCGCCCCTTGCAGGGCCATCACCGAGGTGGCCTGGCGCTGATAATCCTGGCGCAGGGCCGCCAACTGCCGACGCAACAGAATCACGAGCCCCACGGCAAATCCGGCGACGATGGTCGCCAGCAACGCAATCAACGCGGCGAGCCAGATCAGCATTCCCTCTCCCATTGCCTGCACTCTCCTGAAACCCAGGGCATGCCGATTGTCGCGTGATTCATGAGGGCGTGACCAGCCATGGCGAAAAAATCGGACACGGAACCGCGCCCGGACCGAGTTCGTGCCGGTCCCCGGGACGTTCAGGCGTAGTCGTCGATCAGGCCGCGCCGCTGGCGACGTTCTTCCTTGCGCGGCGGACGCTGCTGGGTTGGACGCACTGCGGGACGAAACACCGGATCGCGGTCATGGTCGTCGCTCAAACTGCGCCCGGGAACGGTGGTATGGACCGGTCGAACAGTCCGGTCCGGCTGGAGTTCGTCGACCATGGCTCACCTCCCGGCTTGCGCCTCATGGTCCTCGTCTGTTGACTGTAGACCCGATGTGCGCGGCTACAGTTCGCGCAACTGCGCCCACTCGTCGTCCGATAGCAGCCTGTTGAGGTCCACCAGGATGGTTAGGCCCTCCTCGGTGCTGGTCACGCCCTGGATAAAGCGGCTGCTGTCATCGTTACCCACCTCGGGCGCCGGCTCGACCGAATCCGGGGAGATCCGCACGACCTCCGAAACGGAATCCACCAGAATCCCCACGTTCTGGTTGTCTACATCGATGATCACGATGCGCGAGGCCTCATCCGATTCGCGATCATCCAGCCCCATACGCCGCCGGGCGTCGATCACCGTAACGACATTGCCACGCAGGTTGATGATCCCGAGGATGTAGTCCGGCACACCCGGTACCGGGGCGATCTCGGTAACCTTGAGGACCTCCTGAACCTGCAGAACGTCGATCGCATAGGTTTCCTCCGCGAGACTGAAAGTCACATACGGAGCGGTGTCGGCCTTGGTCATGGCTTCTACGTCTTGTGCGCTGCTCATGTCATCCTCGATATTCCGTGCCGGCGGGGGCCGCCCTGTAGAGTCGTCTTGACCGGGTTATCGGCCGATTACCGCCATGCTTGAATGGCACCGGCAGGGATCAGTCCCAGCCACCCTCGTCGAGAGTGCGGTCCAGCGCCTCCAGGTCCAGCAACGTCGCCATCTTCTCGCGTTCCACGCCGGCCAGCCAGGGCAGGCGTCGGCGGTGGCTGCGCCAGCGCAACGACTCCGGATGGATCACCCGGGTGCCGTGAATCGCGCGGCAGGCCAGCGCGAACCGCGAACCCGCGAGGAACACCACCTGCCGGGCCGTATCCGGCTCGTAATCACGATCTTCCGGTGTCACCACTGCGGCCAGGTCAATCAGCTGCACCCGCCCCTGCTTGGTATCCGCCAATCCAAGGTACCAGACCGAATGATTCGGGGTGGGCCGCACTTCCAGGCTGTCCAGCGGCGCCACCCCGCCCAGCGCATGCAGCGGCGCCAGCAGGGTCAGGTTGCCGGCCTCGATCACGAGGGCCGAAAACGGCTGTTCGGGCCGCGCATACTCGCGCTCCGCCGGATCGGCCGGTGGGGCTGGTGGGGTCGAGGCCACTACCGGCGCCGGGACGTCCACCGCATCCGCTTCACGGACCGGGGCTTCCAACTCCACTGCGGGCGCAGCTTCTTCTACCGGCGCCCGTGGCTCCAGGATATCCGGTCTCAGAAGCGGGCGAACGGGCTCCGGCTCGTCCAGCAGGCTGCCGAAGTAGTCATCCAGCGCCTCCGGCTCGGCCTTCAGGGCCAGATTGTCGACTATGGAACGTTTCATCCGCGTCGCCTCCGTTCATGGGGTTCGGACAGCCGACCACCAATGGCCTCCAGCAGATCCGAGTAGGCAAGCACGCCCCGGGCGTCCGGGATCATGAAACACAGCGGCTGCCCGGCACTGGAGGCATCACGGAATTTCGTGTCCACCGGGATTACGCCCGGCCAGACGTCGTCACCGTACAAACGGCGCAGTTCCGACAGGGCCTCGTGCGCCGCGCGCGTTCGACGGTCGAACAGGGTCGGAATAATTCGGTACGCCAACTCGGACTTGCGCGATTTCTGTACCATTTTCAGGGTATTGATCATTCGTTCCAGCCCCTTCAGGGCGAGGAACTCGGTCTGCACCGGAACCAGCAGTTCGTCACAGGCGGCCAGGGCATTGACCATCAACACTCCGAGCATCGGAGGGCAATCCAGCAGCACGTAGTCGTACTGCCCCGAGATCTTCTCCAGCGCGTGACGCAGCACCAGCCCCATGCCACTGCGGGTGCCCAGCTGGCGATCCAGCGTCGCCAGCGCAGTACTCGCGGTCAGTAGGTCCAGCCCCGGGAACCGGGTCTCGCGGATCAGGCCATTCGGGTCTGGATCCGCCCCCTCGGCACACTGGCTGAAAAGCTCGTACACCCCGCGCGTGGCGGTCTCCGGATCATGGCCGAAATACGCTGTCAGCGATCCGTGCGGGTCCACATCCACCAGCAGGACGCGTTGCTCCGGGCCCGACAGCAGGCCGCCCAGCGTCACCGTGGTGGTGGTCTTGCCCACACCGCCCTTTTGGTTCGCAACCGCCCAGACCTTCATGGTGTGTCTCCATCCGTCGGGAGCGGTGCGGGCGGAAGATCCTCGCGCAGGCGCTCCGGTTCCTGCGCGCCCTCGGCACGCGGACGCCCCCCGGGCAATACCACAATGGACACGCGCCGGTTCTCGGCTCGCCCCTCCGCGGTGTCGTTGCTGGCCGTCGGCCGGTGCTCGCCATAGCCAAGGGCGACCAGATTCTCCGGATCGACCCCGACCTCCTCGAACACGCTGACCACCGCGGCCGCCCGTCCGGACGACAGCTCCCAGTTCGACGGATAGATTGCGGTCTGGATGGGCACATTGTCCGTGTGTCCCTCCACATGAACGCGGGAGACACGGGGCGCCAGAATCCCGCCAACCTCTTGCAGAAGCCCCTCCGCCTGGGGGTTCAGGGTCGCCGCCCCGGACGCAAACAGCAGACGGCTGGTGATCTCGATCTCCAGCCAATAGGCCTCGCGCGTCACGCGCAGGTCGCCATCCTCGATCCATTGCGCCATCGCCTGTTCGATCTCGCGCGCGGTATCCGCCAGTTCGTCCAGGAACGCCTGCATCCCAGCGTCGTCCGGGCCCTCGTCAAGCATCCCGCTCAAAGCCATGTCGATGGGCTGCGGACCGTCTTCCACCAGACCCGGCTGGACCTCGATAGGCACCAGGGCTCGCAGATCCTGCGGTGTACGTTCCCGGGCCACGGTGGGATCCCCGACCTGAATCGGGTCGGCCTGCATCGGTGCGCGGAAGGCGTCCACCAGCGACTCGGACAGTACCCGGTACTTGCCGTCGTCCACCGAGGAGATGGCGTACATCACCACGAAAAACGCCAGCAGCAGTGTGACCAGGTCCCCATAGGGGATGGCCCATGCCTCGTGATTCTGATGTTCTTCCGCCCGTTTGCGTCGTGCCATGGTGACCTCACTCGTGGATGAAGCCACTCAGCTTGCTTTCGATGTTCCGCGGGTTTTCCCCTTCCGCGATGGCGATCAGGCCTTCCATCAGCATTTGCTGGTGTTGCGAACGGTTCTGAATGATTGACTTCAATTTGTTGGCCACCGGCAGGAACAGCAGGTTGGCCGAGGCAATGCCGTAGATCGTGGCAACAAAGGCCGCCGCGATGCCCGCCCCCAGCTTGCTCGGATCCGCGAGGTTCTGCATCACCGCCATCAGGCCCATCACCGCGCCGACAATCCCCAGGGTCGGGGCATAGATCCCCATGCTCTCGAAGATCTTCGCGCCCTGCAGGTCGAAGTGCTCGCGGTTGTCGAGGTCGGCCTCCATGATCTGGCGAATGGTCTGCGGTTCACTACCGTCCACCAGCAGTTGCAGCCCCTTGCGGGCAAAGCCGTCGGTCTCCTCGTCGGCCAGCGTCTCCAGGCCTAGCAGGCCTTCCTTGCGCGCGACATGCGACCACTCGACGATCTGCTCGACCGTCGCGCGATTGTCGACCTTCGGCGGCTTGAAGGCCCACGGCAGGATGCGCATACCGTGCATGAACACCGACAGCCGTGCCTGCACCAGGGTCGCCCCCAGGGTCCCCAGCACCACGATCAGGAAGGCCGCGGCATTCCACAGCGCGCCCAGGCCACTGCCCTTGGCAATGCTGCCCCCGAGAACCGCCACCAGCCCCAGGGTAATCCCGATGAGGCTCAGGATATCCATGTCAGCAGAACCCCTTCACCAGTGCGGGCCCGATTTCGGGCAGCGGGTAGACATGATCGGACAGGCCGGCCTCGGCCACTGCCGCCGGCATCCCGTACACCACGCAGGTCGCCGCATCCTGCGACCACACCTGTGCGCCGGCGCCCTTCAATGCCCGCGTGCCTTCGCGGCCATCGGCGCCCATGCCGGTGAGGATCACGGCAAGCACCTGCCCGCGCAGCGCCTCCACGGCGGAGCTGAAGGCCGCATCCACGCTCGGCTTGTAGATGGTGCCTAGAGGGCTCTCCGCAATTCGCACATGCGTCTGGCTGCCGCGTTCCAGCGTCATCTGCATCCCGCCCGGCGCCAGCAGGGCCACGCCCGGCTTCAGCACATCGCCGTCCTTCGCCTGACGTACCTCGATATTGCACATGGCATTCAGGCGCTCGGCGAAGGCCGGGGTAAAACTGGCGGGCATGTGTTGCACCAGCAGGATCGGCAGCGGGAAATTCGCCGGGAGCGGCTTCAGCACCTCCTGCAGCGCCACCGGACCGCCGGTGGAGGTACCAATCAGCACCGCGCGCAACTGCCGTAACGGCGTCGGCGGCCGAGAACTGGCAACCGCCGGAGCTGGCTTGCGCGCATCGGCCGCCGCCTGACGGTCCGTCTCTTCGCGGCGCGCGGACGGACGGGCTTCCCGCGCAGGCGTGGTCGTGCCCGGGGCACTGACGGAGCGCGCCCGGCTGCGTGACAGCGAGCGCACACGGCGCCGAAGCAGCATGCGTGCGCTATCCTCGTCCCCGGCCATGTCGCTGAAGCGCTTGGGAAGGAAGTCCACCGCACCGGCCTCGAGCGCATCCAGGGTCGCCTGGGCTCCTTCGGTCGTGAGACTGGAGAACATCAGGATCGGAAGCGGACGCTCGGCCATGATCTTGCGCACCGCGGTGATGCCGTCCATCACCGGCATCTCGATATCCATGGTCACGACATCGGGATCAAGCTCCCGGACCTTGGCGATCGCCTGCTCGCCATTCTCGGCCGAACCCACGACCTCGATGCCGGAATCGGAATCCAGGATCTCGGCGATACGCCGACGAAAGAACCCCGAGTCATCAACCACCAGAACCCTGATCGGCATCCTCAGCCCTCGTTCGAGCGCGACGCGCGGCGCGGTCGACCGGACATTTGCAGTTGCCGCATCAGGATGGTCACCAGATCAGAGACGTCGAGGATCAGGGCGATGCCGCCATCTCCGGTGATCGTCGCTCCCGCCAGGCCCTTCACACCTTGCAGATTCTGGCCGAGCGGCTTGATGACCACCTCTTCCTGCCCCACGAGATCATCCACTACCAGCCCTACCTTGCGGTCGGCCGTGTGGACCACCACTACGTGCGCATCCTTGCGCGGCTCGGGTTCGTGCCCCGGCTTCAACCAGCGCTTGAGGTAATGGATAGGCAGGGCGTGCTTGCGCACCATGATGACTTCCTGATCATCCACGTAATTCGTCTTGGTCAGATCCAGGTCCAGGATCTCGGAGACCGAGGCCAGCGGGATCGCAAAACGGCGGCCGTCCAGAATCACCATCAGGGCGGGCAGGATCGCCAGGGTCAGGGGCAGCTTCACCCGCAGCGTAGTCCCCACGCCGATCTCGGAATCGATCTCGATGGTGCCGTTGAGCTGCGAGATCTTGGTCTTGACCACGTCCATGCCGACCCCGCGGCCGGAGACGTCCGAGATCTCGGTCTTGGTGGAGAATCCGGCCATGAAGATCACGTTGAAGGCCTCGCGATCGGTCATGCGTTCGGCCATCGCGGACTCCATCAGCCCCTTCTCCACCACCTTGCGCCGCAGGGCCTGTGGATCCATGCCACCGCCGTCGTCCTTGATCAGCAGTGCGATGTGATCGCCCTCCTGGGCCGCGCCGAGCACGACCGTACCCTTGCGCGGCTTGCCCGCCGCCTCGCGCACAGCGGGCGTCTCGATGCCATGGTCCACAGCATTCCGCACCAGATGCACCAGCGGATCGGACAGGGCCTCGACCAGATTCTTGTCGAGGTCGGTTTCCTCGCCGAAGATCTCCAGTTCGATCTCCTTGCCCAGATTCCGCGACAGATCGCGGATCACTCGAGGGAAGCGATTGAAGACCTTCTTCACCGGCTGCATGCGGGTCTTCATCACCGAGGTCTGCAGGTCGGAGGTCACCAGTGCCAGCGAACTGATCGCCTTGCCCAGTTCGTCGTCGACATGCTGCGAACGCAGCATGCTCAAGCGGTTTCGCACCAGAACCAGTTCGCCCACCAGGTTCATGATTTCGTCCAGCCGCTCGGTATCCACACGCACGGAGGTCTCGCCCTGTGGAGCCGGGCGCCCCCCGGCCTCGGCCCCGCCGGCGCGGGCACCACCACCGCCCTGCCCACCGGCGGCAGCCGGTTCCGGCGTTACCGCTTTTTCCGGCTCGGGCGCCGCGGCCGCGGGCTCGGTCGGCAGTGGATCCGCAGGGGCGTCCGCAGCCGGTCCGGGCGATGCCGGACCTCCGCCCTTGGCCTGCAACTCGTCCAATAGGTTCTCGAATTCGTCATCGCTGATCAGATCACCGCCCGAGTCTTCGCTGGCCCCGGCGCCGCCCGGCACGGCCGCGTCCACGGGTGCCGGGGCACCGTCACCGTGCAACGTATCCAGCAGGGCCTCGAATTCGTCGTCCGTGATCTCCTCCCCGCCGCCCACCATGGCATCGCCCGGGGCCGAGGCCTGGGGCTCGGGGACTGGCTCCGGTTCAGGCGCGGGCGGCGCCGCGGCGGTATCTCCGGCGACGTCTTCGTTTTTTGCCATGCGCCGCAGGTCCTCGACCACCGCGGCATCGGCGGGGGTCGGGTCCATGCCGGAGCGCAGATCCCCGAACATGACGTTCAGGGAGTCCAGCACGCGGAGCATGGTGTCCATCAGATGGCTATCGGCCCGGCGCTCGCCGTTGCGCAGCAGATTGAAGACGTCCTCGGCGTGATGACAAACCGTCACCAGCGGATCCAGGCTCAAAAACCCGGCGCCCCCCTTGATGGTGTGGAAGCTTCGAAAGACCGCATTCAACAGATCCCGGTCGTCCGGATTCTGTTCCAGGTCGATGAGTTGCTCGTTGAGCCCCTCCAGCAGTTCCCCGGCCTCGATCAGGAAGTCCTGAAGGATTTCGTCATTGGGGTCGATGGCCATTCAGTCTCTCCGGTCCCGTGGCGCCAGTCGTATGGGGGGCACTGCTAGAAGCCCAGGCTTGATAGCAGATCGTCCACCTCGTCCTGTCCTTGAACGACATCTGCGCTGGAATCTTGAGTCTTTGGCACACTGGGGCCGTGGCCCTTGCGGTCCGCCTCGCGGTCTTCTTCGCCACGCTCCAGGGACGCTTCGGCCGCTTCGACCTGCTCCATGCGCCCGCTGGAGAGCCGAATCAGGGTAACGAGGTTCTCTTCAAGGTCGGTCACCAGCTGAATCACGCGGCGAATCACCTGGCCGGTAATGTCCTGATAACTTTGTGCCATCAGCACCTCGGAGAGCAGCCGCCGCAACTCCTCGGCGTCCTCGCCCGCTTGCCCGAAAAAGCTGTCCAGCTCACGCGCGAAATCGCGGAATTCGTCCACCGAGAGCTGCCGGTTGCGAAACCGCGTCCATTTGGCGGTCAAGTCGGCCGCCTGCTGGCTGAACGACTCCGCGATCGGCAGGCTCGACTCGATGGCGCCCATCGTGGCGTGCGCGGCCTGCTCGGTCATGGTGACCACGTAATTCAGGCGTTCCTTCGCATCCGGGATCTCCGCCTGGGTCAGCTCTACCAGACGCGAGTCCCCACGGAAGCTTTGCAAGGCCTCGTGAAGGTCGCGCGTCAGCTTGCCCAGTTCATCGAAGAGCTCGCGGTCGTAAGGACGCGCTAGATCCTGCACCAGCGCGCGCGCCGCCGCGTCGTCGCCCGCCTCGAGCGTCTGCACCAGTTGCCGGGCCAGCTCGAGCTGGCCGTCGCGTGGGGGGTGTTCCTGTTCAGTCATGAGGAGCCTCTTGCTGGTACGGCGCCGAAGGAGCCGGGGCACGTCCACCCGCGCAAGCGAGACGGACGTCGTCCGTATTCATCACCGGGCGATGCTTAGCCCTGTGCTTCAATACGTTCGAAGATCTTGTCGATCTTTTCCTTCAGCGTTTCGGCGGTAAACGGCTTGACCACGTAACCGTTCACACCTGCCTCCGCCGCCTCCACGATCTGGTCGCGCTTGGCCTCGGCCGTCACCATCAACACCGGCATCGACTTCAGGTTGGCATCCGCCCGGACGGCCTTCAGCAGGTCGATGCCCGGCATATTGGGCATGTTCCAGTCGGTAATCAGGAAGTCGAAGTCACCATTTTGCAGCATCGGCAGCGCGGTGCTGCCGTCGTCGGCTTCCTGCGTATTATTGAAGCCAAGATCGCGCAAGAGGTTCTTGATAATGCGCCGCATCGTGGAAAAATCGTCCACGATGAGAATTTTCATTCCCTTGTCCACACGTCACTCCGGGATTCGTAAGGTGAGTTTTAGAATAACTGCAAAGCCGTGCCGTCTTCGAGCCACGACCCCATGCGCGCGCGCAGCCGGATGACCGCCTGGCTGCGAATCTGGCTCACGCGCGACTCGGTCACGCCCAGAACAGCCCCGATCTCACGCAGATTCAGTTCTTCGGTGTAATACAGCGACAGCACCAGGCGTTCGCGTTCAGGCAGATCCCCAAGGGCCTCGGCCAACTCCTCGCGAAACTCGCCAGCCTCAAGGCTACGCGACGGCGAGACTTCCTGCCCCTCGATCACGCGATCGGCCCCGTCATCACCACCACCCAGATCGTCCAGCGCAAACAGATGGGCCCCGGCGTGGTCCTTGAGCATGTCGTAATAGTCATCGATCGCCACGTCCAGTTCCGCCGCCACTTCGCTCCCCCGCGCCGCACGCCCCTCGCGGGCCTCGACACTCTGGATCGCGGCGGCAATACGCCGGCTGTTGCGATGCACCGAACGCGGCGTCCAGTCACTGCGCCGCAATTCGTCGATCATCGCACCGCGGATGCGGATTCCGGCGTAGGTGGCAAAGGTCGCCCCCTGCCCGCCCTCGAACTGCCGCGCCGCCTCCAGAAGGCCGATCATGCCGGCCTGGATCAGATCATCGACCTGGACCGAGGCCGGCAGACGGGCCATCAGGTGGTGCGCGATGCGGTGCACCAGTTCAACGTGATCGGCAATCAACTTCTCGTGCCCACCGGTCGCGGTGGACGTCGCCTGGTAGCCGGAAAGTCGATTACGCGTCGTCATCATGCACTCTGCAGCATTCGTTCCACGAAGAACCCGACGCCCCCGTGGTCACCCCCACCAACCGGCCAACGGTCCACCGTGCGTGCCAGTTCGGCAAACGCCTTGCCGGCCGGACTGCCGGGATACTGCTGAACCACCGGTGCCCTTTTCTGCACGGACTTGCGCAGATGTTCGTCCATGGGGATATAGCCGGCCAGATCGAGGACCACTTCCGGCAGGTAATTGCCACAGACAGTATTGAGTTTCTGCATCAGCCGCTCCGCACCCTCGCGTCCGCTGACCATGTTGGTGACCATCCGGAAACGCCGCAGCCCGTGGTCACGATGCAGCACCTTGATCAGGGCATAGGCATCGGTAATCGAAGCCGGCTCGTCGCAGACCACCACCAGGGTCTCCTGCACCGCCCGGCAGAACGAAGTCACCGACTCCTGCAGGCCCGCAGCGGTATCCACGATCAGGACATCCAGCGGCTTGCGGTAGGCACTGAAGGCATGGATCAGACCCGCGTGCTCGGCCGGCGTGAGGTTCGCCATCGCCGCGATACCGGAGGCCGACGGGACCACCTTCACCCCATCCGGCCCCTGGACCAGGACATCGTCCAGGCTGTCCACCGCGCCGGTCACCAGGTCGTGCAGGGTGCGCTCCGGGCGCATCCCGAGCAACAGGTCCACGTTGGCCAGGCCCAGGTCCGCATCGAACAGCATCACCTCGCGGCCCAGCCGGGCCAGGCCGACCGCCAGATTGACCGACACGTTGGTCTTCCCGACCCCGCCCTTGCCCGAGGCGACCGCAATGACCTTCAACGGCTTGTTAGTGCGTGGCATAACGCCCCTTTCCAACCGGCTGAATCAGTTCCAGTGTTGCCGGCTCGGACCCCTGAGCCGGGCGCAGCGGCGAACGCGAGCGTCGCGGCGGTTCCATCTCGGCCAGCCGTTCGGCAGCCCAAGTCTCACGGGCATTGCCACCCACCTGCGCACCCTCCGCATCGTCGTCCAGCGCCAGGCGGGTCAGATACCCCGTATCGACCCGGTGAAAATCCTCCGCGATGCGCTGGCCATCGCTTACGAACCCAAGTCCCAGGTGCTGGTCCAGCAGGACCGACAGGACCTCGCCCAGCTGTTCTGCCTCGTCCAGCTTGGTCAGCACCAGCGCCGAGGGATCCGCCTTGCGAAACGCCTCCAGCACCCGCCGCAAGGTACTGCCCTGGGTCGTGGCCGACACGACCAACCAGCTCTCGGCACGGATATCCGGCGGCAGATGTGCGAACAGCGACTCCTCCTCCACCGCGCGCGGCGCCTGCCCGGCGGTGTCCACCAGGATCAGGTGGCCATCGTCCACGCGCCGCGCCAGATCGCGCAGTTCGCGCGCATTCTGCAACACGCGCACCGAGATCCCCGCCATCTGCGCAAAGGCTTGCAACTGCCGTGTGGCACCGATGCGCTGGCTGTCCAGGGTCACCAGCGTAACCGAATCCGGTCCCATCCGACGGATCTGGCGCAACGCGATCCGTGCCAGCGTGGTGGTCTTGCCGACACCCGTCGGCCCCACCATCGCCAGCAGCCCGCCCTCGTCCAGAATCGCCGGGCGATGCGTGGCAATCGCACCCGAAAGCCGGGCGCGGAGACGCTCCCAAGCCTGCTCGGGGGAGCTGTCATCGAGGATGCTGCCCGCCAGGCTGCGGGCCAGCGATTCACTGAAGCCGCGGTCGATCAGGCGGACCTTGCATTCTGCCGCCAGGGGGTGACGGGCCGCCCAGCGAGCCTCGTCACTCTCCGCATACTGACGCGTCATCAGGCTGCGCAGGTCACGCAACTCCTGCCGCATCGCGGTGAGCTCGGGATCGGCCGGCCAGGAAGGCGCCACCGAATTCGGGGCGCGGTCGGCGGTACGCGCCTCGCGGGCCGGCTTTTCGGCCTCCGGCTCGCGCACCGGCTCCGAGGACTCGCCATCCTCCAGGGCGGCGACCACCTCCAACCAGCCATCCACCCGGCGACTGGAGAGGATCACGGCATCTTCTCCCTGTTGTTCGCGCACCTGACGCATGGCGTCGCGCATGTCCCGGGCCCGATATCGTCTGACATTCATGCTTTGATCTCCTGCGCCGCTCGCGCGGCGGAACCCCTATGTCTCATGCGGACTGCTTCGCCGTTTCTTCCTGACCGACCGTGGCGACTACCCGAATCCGCCGGTTGTCGGGGATCTCGGTAAACGCCAGGACGGTGAGGCTGCGAACCGCGCCGCGCAACCAGCCGGCAATCCAGGAACGGATCTCCGGTGCCACCACCAGGATCGCCGCTTGACCGGCTGTCTCCTGGCGGCGCGCCGCGTCCGCAACCGAACGCTGCAACCGTTCCGCCAGCCCGGGCTCCAGTCCAACCGTGCCACCCGAGCTGCCCTGCAGGGACTTATGCAAGAGCTGTTCCAGCGAAGGGTCCAGGGCGATCAGTGGCAGCTCATCCTCCGGTCCCACAAGGTCCTGGACGATGGAACGCGACAGCGCGACGCGCACCGCAGCGGTCAAAGTGCCGGGATCCTGACTCTTCACCCCGTCGTCTGCCAGGGTTTCGGCGATCGTGCGCAGGTCGCGGATCGAGACCTGCTCGGCCAGCAGGTTCTGCAACACCTTCAGCACGATCGAAAGCGACAGCGTCTTGGGCACGAGGTTCTCCACGAGCTTCGGCGAATGCCGCGCCAGCTGATCCAGCAGATGCTGTGCCTCCTCGTGCCCGATCAGGCGGTGAGCGTTCTCGCGGAACACCTGCGACAAATGCGTCGCAATCACCGTGGAACAGTCGACTACGGTATAGCCGGCGCCCTGGGCCTGGTCGCGATCCGACGGGTCGATCCACAGGGCATCCAGGTTGAAGGTCGGGTCCTTGGTCGGGGTGCCCGGCACGGTGCCGAAGACCTCGCCCGGATTGATCGCCAGTTCGCGGTCGGGGAATACCTCGGCCTCGGCCACGGTGACCCCCAGCAGGCTGATCCGATAGGCGTTCGGACTGAGCTCCAGGTTGTCGCGGATGTGCACCGGCTGCAGCAGGAACCCGAGCTCCTGCGACAGCTTGCGGCGCACGCCCTTGATCCGTCCCATCAACTGGCCGTCCTGGGTACGGTCCACCAGCGGGATCAGGCGGTAGCCGACTTCAAGGGAGACCAGATCCACCGGCGGGACATCTTCCCAGGTCAGGTCGCGATCCTCCGAACGCGCCCCGCCCTCGTCTTCCTGCGGGATGCGCTCCACTTCCACCTCGGCCTCGCGGCTCCGGCGCTTGAGCAGATAGGCCCAGCCAAAGATCAGCGCCGCCAGGCCCAGGAACACGGCGTTCGGCATGCCCGGCACGACGCCCAGCGCGCCGATCACGCCACCGGCGACGTACAGGACCCGCGGGTTGGAGAACATCTGCCCATACACCTGCTGGCCCATGTCCTGGCTGCTGGTCACGCGGGTCACGATGATCGCGGTGGCGGAGGACAGCACCAGCGACGGGATCTGGGCAACGATGCCGTCGCCGATGGTCAGCAACACGTAGTTGGTCGCGGCATCGCCGATCGACATGCCGTGCTGCACCGCACCGATGGTGAGCCCGCCGATGATGTTCACGAACAGGATCAGGATCCCCGCGATGGCATCGCCGCGGACGAACTTGGAGGCACCGTCCATGGAGCCGTAGAAGTCCGCTTCGCTGGCGATCTCCTCGCGGCGCTTGCGCGCCTCTTCCTGAGTCAGGATGCCGGCGTTCAGATCCGCATCGATCGCCATCTGCTTGCCGGGCATGGAATCCAGCGTAAAGCGGGCGCTGACCTCGGACACACGCCCGGCCCCCTTGGTCACCACCACGAAGTTGATGATGATCAGGATCGCGAACACCACCAGCCCCACGGTGTAGTTGCCACCAACCACGAAGTCGCCGAAGGCCTGGATGACCTTGCCGGCGGCATCCGTGCCGGTGTGGCCTTCCAGCAGGATTACGCGGGTAGAGGCGATGTTCAGCGCCAGGCGCAGCAGGGTGGCGACCAGCAACACGGTCGGGAAGACCGCGAATTCCAGCGGCCGCGGGGTGTACACCGCAACCATGATCACGACCAGTGACAGCGCGATGTTGAAAGTGAACAGCACGTCCAGCGCCAGCGGCGGCAGCGGCAGCACCATCATCGAGAGCATCGCGATCAGCAGGATCGGCGCCCCCAGACCCCACTTGCCGACGTTACCCAGACGGTCAAAAAACGCCATTAGCGATCCCTCCGCTGGCCGCGTTGCTTGTCGGGATCGAGATAGTCCTCGGGCACCGGCAGGTCATCCGGCATCTGCGCCTCGGCATCGGCCCGCTTGAGCTGGTAGACGTACGCCAGGATGCGGGCCACGGCCACGAACAGGCCGTTGGGAACTTCCTGATTCAGATCGGTAGTGAAATAGATGGCGCGCGCCACACGCGGGGCCTCGACGCGGATGATCGCGTGTTCGTCCCCGACTGCACGGATCGAGGCGGCCACCTCGTCGACGCCTTTGGCCACCACCTTCGGCGCCGCCATGCGCGAGGCCTCGTAGACGATAGCGACGGCATAGTGGGTCGGGTTGGTGATGATCACGTCGGCCTTGGGGACCTCTTCCATCATTCGCCGCTGCGCCATCTCCTGCTGCAACTGGCGGATCTTTTGCTTGACCTCCGGCTTCCCGTCGGTCTCCTTGTACTCGTCCTTGACCTCCTGGCGGGTCATGCGCAGCTGTTTCTGGTGATTCCACATCTGGAACGGCGCGTCGATGGCCGCCACGACGATCAGCGCCGCGGACACCGCGATGAAGGTTCCCAGCACCAGCTGGGCGGCATGGCTAATGCCCTGATGGATGGGCTCGTAGCCGAGCATCAGCAGCCGGTCGGAGAAGGTGGCCAGCACGGCGACCGCGACACTGCTGATCAGTACGAACTTGGCGAAGGTCTTGCCGAACTCCATCAGCCCCTGCCAGGAGAAGATTCGCTTGAGGCCCTTTCCGGGATTCAGCTTGGAGGCCTTGGGCGCGGCGGCCTTCCAGGAGAAATTGGCGCCGCCGATCACGATCGGCGCGAGTACCGCGGCTACGATCAGTACCCCGAACAACGGAAACAGGGTCCGCAGGGTACGGAAGATCTCATCGGCCAGATAAGGCAATAACAGCGACGAGTCGTAGGCCATTTCGCGTTCGAAATCCAGGCGACTGCTCATCTGTTCAGTAAGTTGCGCCCCCATGTTCGGGCCATACATCAGCAGGAAGCTCCCGCCCGCCATCAGCACCAGAAAGGTGCTCAGCTCGCGCGAGCGCGGGACCTGCCCCTTCTCCTTCGCCTCGCGCAGGCGTTTCGGAGTGGGCTCTTCGCTTTTTTCCTGTCCGCTCTCGTTCTCGGCCATCTCAGAAGCCCATCCGGGTCTGCATCAGGTTGAAGGCCTCGAACATCAGTTCGCCAAAACGTTCGGGCAGGCCCGGCAGGATCAACATCATCAGCACGAACCCGATCAGGATCATCATCGGGAAACCCACCGCGAAGATGTTGAGCTGCGGGGACGCGCGAGTGATGACCCCCATGGAAATATTCACCAACAGGAGCGAGGCAACCGCCGGCAATGCCACCAGCACCGCGCCCACGAACATCGTGGAGCCGAAGGCCACCAGGGCGTAGAAGGCCTCGGCGTTCAGACCGGTCGGGGCGATCGGCATGGTCTCGAAGCTGGTCAACATCAGCTCCAGAGCAATCAGATGGCCGTTCATCGCCAGAAACAGGAGGGTCGAGAAGATCACAAAGATGGTGGAGACCACCGGGACCTGCACGCCCTGGGCCGGATCCATGATGGAGGCAAAACCCAGGCCCATGCCCAGTGCGATCACCTCGCCCGCCTGAGTCACGGCCGAGAACACCATCTGCAGAATGAATCCCATGAACACGCCGATCGCGATCTGGTGCAGGGTGACCAGCACGCCCTCCAGGCTGAGCGGATCGATATCCGGCAGGACCGGGCCCTGCATGGCCACGAAGATCGCCAGCAACAGCGCCAGCCCCATGCGCACCCGCGCGTTGACCGTATCCGCGCCGAAGATCGGCATGGCGACAAGCATGGCGCCAATGCGGGCGAACGGCCACAGGACCGCCCCCACCCACAGCACCAGCTGTTCCGCCGCCAACGTCATGTGCCTACCCCACCATCCCCGGCGCACCCTCGTAGAGTCGCTCGGTGTAATCGATCAGTAGCTGCAACATCCAGTGGCCGCTGAACAGCAGGGCCGCGAACATCGCCAGCAGCTTGGGAATGAACGACAGGGTCATTTCCTGAATCTGCGTAGCCGCTTGCAGCATCCCGATCGTGAGGCCGACCGCGAGGGCCGTTAACAACGGGGGTGCAGACAGGAGGATCACTACCATGAGGGTTTCCTGTCCCACATCCACGACGAGTTCGGGTGTCATTCTCGACTCCTACACGAAAAAGCTGGTGGCGAGTGTGTTCATCATCAGCGCCCAGCCGTCCACCAGCACGAACAGCATCACCTTGAACGGCAGCGAGATAATCAGCGGGGAGAGCATCACCATCCCCATCGACATCAGGACGGAGGCCACCACCAGGTCGATGATCAGGAACGGGATTAGGATCAGGAAGCCAATTTGGAATGCGGTCTTCAGCTCGCTGGTGATGAACGCAGGCACCAGCAGGTTCAACGGGATGTCATCCGCCTCCTCGAATCCGTCGATCCCGCTGATCTCGGCAAACATCGCGATATCGCTCTCACGGGTATGCATCAGCATGAACTCGCGCAACGGCTGCACCCCCGCCTCGATCACCTCTTCCGTCCCGATCTCCTCGTTCACGTAGGGCACAAACGCGGTCTCGTAGATCTCGTCCAGCACCGGGGCCATCACGAACAGAGTCAGGAAGAAGGCCAGGCCAATCAGAATCTGGTTGGAAGGTGTCTGAGTCGTGCCCAGGCCCTGGCGCAGGATCGCCAGCACCACAATGATCCGGGTGAAGGACGTCATCATGATCAGGATCGACGGCAGCAGGGTCAGCAGCGTCATCAGCAGGATGATCTGCAGCGTGACCGAGTAGGTCTCGCCCCCGTCGCCGTTGGTCGTCACCGTAAGGGCCTCGATGCCCTGCGCCACCTGGGCCCCGGCGAGTCCGGGCAGGAGCAGCAGGCCCAGTGCCAGCCCGAACCGCAGGAACAGCGCCATCACGACTGCCCCCGCTCGCTGCTACCGGGCGGAGCCCGGCGGGTCACGGCGCGCTTGAGTGCGCTGGAGAAATCCGGGGTCTCGCCTACCGGCGCCACCACCGGCTCGCGCATCGTGTGCAGGGTGCGCATCCCGGACGGCGCCACGCCGACCAGCACCTGTTCGTCGCCCACCTGGACCAGTACCAGACGTTCACGCGTGCCCACCGAGCGCGCCGCGACGATCTCGATCACCTGCGAGCCGCGGTTCAGTCCGCCCTGGGTCCGGCGCAGGATCCAGCCCAGCACCACAATGGCACCGATCACCAGGACCAGACCGCCGATTAGCTGGGTCAGATAGGCTGCGGCCCCGCCAGCGCCATCCTCCGCAAGGGCCGTCAAAGGCCAGAGGGTCCCCGTGACGGCCGCCAGGACGAGGGCCGAACTGCGCGTATTACGTAGATTCATGGCTATTTAAGCTTGCGGATGCGCTCACTGGGGCTGATCACATCGGTCAGCCGGATCCCGAACTTCTCGTTGACCACCACGACCTCGCCGTGCGCGATCAACGTGCCGTTCACCAGTACGTCCAGTGGCTCGCCGGCCAGGCGGTCCAGTTCCACCACCGAGCCCTGGTTCAGCTGCAGCAGGTTGCGGATCGGGATGCGCGTGCGACCGATCTCCATGGCGATCGTCACTGGAACGTCCAGCACCATCTCCAGATTCATTTCCTCACCGTCGCCCTGCACCACCCCCGAGAGTTGTTCGGGCTGCAGGGCCTCCGCGGACGAATCGGGCTGGTGCTTGCGCTCCTTTTTCTCGGACTTCGGCGTCTGCTTCGCGGCGGTCGCGTCATCACCTCCCCCCGCAGCAGCCCCGCCTTGCGCGGCGTTCAGCAACTCATCGGGATCAGCCGCGTCTTCGCCGTCGTCATCCTTCTGCTCGGCCAGGGCTGCCGCCCACTCATCCGCCAGCGCCTGGTCATCGCTACCGCCTTCGGTGTCGGTCATGGTTTCGGCGCCCGCGGTATCTTCATCCACGGCCGGGGTGTCCTGCTTGGGATCGTCGGTGTCAGCCATGCTGCGCCCTCTATCGTTTGAGAATGCGTTCCGAAACCTGGATCGCATTCATGCCATTGGATACGCCGAACTTCCCGCGGAACATCGGGATGTCTTCGACCTGCAAGGTGATCTTCTCGGGGAGGTCCACCGGGATGATGTCGCCCGGCTGGATATCCAGCAGCTCGCGCACGGTGACCTCGGTCTCCGCCAGCATGGAGCTGATCTCGACCTCGGCGGTCTGGATCTCCTCCTGCAGCGCGTGCATCCAGCGTTGGTCCACATCGGAGCGATCCGACTGGATCCCGGTATCCAGCTGTTCGCGGATCGGCTCGATCATCGAGTACGGCAGGGTCACGTGCAGATTGCCGCCGCCCCCGTCGAGCTCGATGTGGAACTCGCTGATAACGACGATCTCGGTCGGCGAGACGATGTTCGCGAACTGCGGATTGACCTCGGAGTTCAGGAACTCGAACTTGAGCTCCATCACCGGCTGCCAGGCCTTCTGCATATCCTCGAAGGCCCCCTCCAGCACGCCGTGGACGACCTTCATCTCCATTGGGGTGAAGTCTCGTCCCTCGATGCGGGTGTAGTAGCGTCCGTCGCCACCGAAAAAGTTGTCGACCAGGATGAACACCAGCTTGGGATCGAACACGAACAAGCCGGTGCCATGCAGCGGATGCGCCCGCACCAGATTCAGGCTGGTGGGGACAAACAGCGAGTGCATGTATTCGGAGAACTTGGTGATACGGGTGCCGACCACCGAGATCTCGGCCGAGCGGCGCAGTACATTGAACAGACGGACCCGGAGCTGACGCGCAAAGCGCTCGTTGATCATCTCCAGCGTGGGCATGCGCCCACGGACGATGCGATCCTGCGTGGCAAAGTTGAATTCCCGCGCCTCACCGTCACTCGGATACGGGTCTTCGGTCTCGACGTCGCCCTCGTCCACACCATGCAGGAGGGCATCGATCTCGTCCTGGCTGAGGATATCCGTCTGCGCCATAACGGGGCTCCTACTGCATCACCAGTTCGTTGAACAACACGGCCTCGACCGCGTCCGGCGCATCCCGCGAGCGCAGAATCTCGCGGATTGCTTCCTTCAGCTCCTCCGCCAGCGATTCCTTGCCATCACGCGTATTCAGATCCTCGTAACGCTGTTCCGCCAGGAGGCCCAGGATGTCGTTGCGGATCGCCGGCATATGCCGCTCGAACGCCTCGATCACTGGCGCCTCGTGGGTCACCAGGCTCACCTCGGCACGTAGATACCGGATGCGGCCCGGCGCTTCGATGTTGACGGTCATCGGCTCCAGGCTGGTGTAGAAGCGCTCGGGGGGGCCTTCCACCACCTGTTCGGCAGCCTCGTCGCCCGCAACCAGGAAGAACCAGGCCGCAGCGGCCCCGGCGCCCACCAGCAGAATCACGATCAGCAGCAGCACAAGCAGCTTGCCCATGCCGCCCTTCTTCGGGGTGCCGCCTTCTTCGTCGTCCAGATTGACTTCCTTCTTCGCCATGTCGCACCCGCTGTCCGGTAAACCGAGGATTTGATCTCGGAAAAGACCTTAGCAAGGCAGATGCCAGCATTGGCTTTCTATCGCTTTATCCGATAGTTAGCGACCAGCACTGGAGGGGGAGGAGGGACACTTCGGGGGAAGGAACGGGCGATAACGTCAAGAATCGGCCGCCCGCCGCGCGGGAAAGACGGATTCTTGGCGGCACTCATGGAAGATCGCTACCACAGCGAAAGGGGCCCGATGGGGCAGGTCCCGGATACCGCCGGCCGCCCATCGGATATCGCAAGAACGAGCCCGCGCCGGGCTCGCCTCAGGCAAACAGATCCAGTCGCCGATTCAGCATCGAGAGCGTGCTGCCCCCATTCTCGTTGTCTTCGGCCTCGTCCAGCTCCGAAGCGGTCCCGGCGGCTGCCTGGCGCTCATCCTGCTCGGCCTGCTCCTCGGCCGCCTGGTCGGAAACGGTGGCGTCCTCGAGCATCAGTCCGCTCTCGGCGAGGCTGTCGCGCAAGCGCGGCATGGCCGCCTCCAGCACCTCGCGGGTCACCGGATTGGCACTGATGAACTGGATGCTTGTGCGGTCACCATCGACCAGCACCCGAATATCCAGACTGCCCAACTGTGGGGGATGCAGCTTGAGCTCGGTTCGCCCACCCTGTGCCTGGGCGAGCATGCGCACCTGATCGGCCAGCTCGCGGGCCCCATTGGGCTGCTGCAGGAGCCGGGTCAGGTCCAGTCGCGGCAACGCGCGTGCAGCGTCCGCCCCTTCGGCCTGGCCACCGGCGAGAGCCGGCAAGGCGCCCCCCAGGGGATCGGTACGCCCCCGACGCGACTCGTCCCCGCCCTGAGTCATCCACTGGGCGAGGACATCGAGCACGCCGTCCCGCGACAGCCCGCCCTGCGCGCCCAACAGTTCGGGCTTCAATGCGGCCAGGCCATCGCGCCCGCCTGCCGCCTGGCTGGCCTCGACAAACAGGCGCATGACAGCTGCAGGCAGGGGCTTGACCGGCAACGCCTGGCCCTCGGCACCCCCGCGGCCAGAGGCGCCCGCTTCGCCACGGGCCGCGTCCATACGCCCCGGTTCCTGCACTCCCGCCATCAGGCTGGCGATCGGCAAGCCCTTGCCACCCGGCTCGTCGCCTGCGGCGAAACCCTGCCCGTCGAGTAGATCCTGCAACCGCGCCAGCATGGCTTCCAGATCGAGCCCTTCCATCTCGTCCCCGGGCACGCCCAGGTTCGCCAGCAAGGCCTCCATCTGCGGCTCCAGAACCGCGAGGAACCCCTCGCCGTCCTTCCCTTTCAGCCCCTTCAGGCCGTCCAGGTCCTGCAGCGATGCCTCGCCGCCCAGCAATTGCAGCAGCGGCAGCATGCCCTGACCGGTGTTCTGTGTCGCGATCATCTCCGAATCCTCGGTGTGCCGGGCGGATCCCCGGGCCCTTGCCCTAATCGATAGTCACGGTCCATTCAAGAACCTTGCCAACGCGACGCTTCCTCGCGCGCATGAGCCTGCCGCGTGGCCCACATATCCTGTTCGGTCTGCTGGCGCCGGGCGCCGTGTTGCGCCGTCTCGGCCTTCCGGCGTTGCAGCAGCTTTTCCAGCGACAGGCTGTTGCGGTGCCGTTCCAGCCACTCCTGGCGCGCGGTCTCCACCTGCGACTCCGCCGCCTGAATGCGCAGGTCCTGTTGCTCCAGCGCCGAGCGCAACTGGTCGCGCATGCCGGCCAACCATTTGAGGGCGTTGGCATCATCCGGCAGGGTCGCCTGCAGATACTCGCGCTGATAGGTTTCCAGGCGCTCGCGCTGACCGGCAATGCCATCCAGTTGCTGCAGACGTTCACCCAGCTGGCGGGTGGCCTCGCTCTCCTCGACCCGGCGCAGGCGCAACAGTCGTTCCAGGCGCTTCGGGTTCATGCCGCCCCGCCAACCAGCGCCAGCAGGTCATCCCGCGCCCGGTCAAAGCCGATGGCCTCTTCGCGGCCCTGCGCCAGATACGCCTCCAGGCGCTCATGCATCGCCACTGCCTCGTCCAGGTGCGGGTCGGCCCCCTTGCGATAGGCCCCGACCGCGATCAGATCGCGGTTCTGCATATAGGTGGCGGAGAGGCCGCGGAAGCGTCGCGCCGCCCGCTCGTGTTCCGGCGAGATCAGCGAGGACATTACGCGCGAGACCGACGCACCGACGTCGATCGCCGGGTAGCGCCCGGTCTCTGCTACCTCGCGCGACAGCACGACATGGCCGTCCAGGATCGCGCGCGCGGCGTCCACGATCGGATCGTTCTGGTCATCGCCCTCGGCGAGCACGGTATAGAAGGCGGTAATCGAGCCGCCCCCTACGTCGCCGTTGCCAGCGCGCTCCACCAGTTGCGGCAGGCGCGCAAATACCGATGCCGCATACCCCTTGGAGGCCGGCGGCTCGCCGATCGCCATCGCGATCTCGCGGGCGCCCTGGGCAAAGCGGGTCAGAGAGTCCATTAACAACAGGACGTGCAGGCCCTGGTCCCGGAAATGCTCCGCCACCGCAGTGGCCACCCAGGCCCCGTGCTGGCGCAGCAGCGGCGACTGGTCGGCTGGCACCGCGACCACCACCGTGCGCGTGCGCGATTCCTCGTCGAGAATCTCGTGGATGAACTCGTTCACTTCCCGACCGCGCTCGCCGATCAGTCCGACCACGATCACGTCCGCCGTCGTGTTGCGGGTCATCATCCCCAGCAGCACACTCTTGCCGACCCCGGATCCGGCGAACAGACCGAGGCGCTGACCACGACCCACCGACAGCAGACCATTGATTGCCCGGATCCCCACATCCAGCGGCTCGCGGACCGGTGCGCGTTGCAGCGGGTTGATCGGCCGCCCGGCCAGCAGCCCAAAATCATGGGTACGGATCGGGCCTTTTCCGTCCAGCGGCTGCCCGTTGGCATCGATCACGCGGCCCAGCAGCCCCTCCCCGACCGGAATCTGACGCTGGTTGTCCAGCGGTTCGATGCGCGCGCCGGGCGTCAGGCCCGCCGCGATCTCCTCGGGCATCAGGAACGTGCGTTCATTCTGGAAACCGACGACCTCGGCCGGCACCGTGTCTCCGTTCTCGCCGTGGATCAGCGCGCGCCCCCCAATGGGCAAGCGCAGGCCTTCCGCCTCCAGCGTCAGGCCGGTCAGGCGCGACAGGTGACCCTCCGACTGCGGCGGGTTGACCCGCTCGACCCGCCCGCGCGACTGCTGCAGACGATCCAGCAAGCCGCTATTCAGCCGCTCTCGGCCCTTGCGGCGCACCTCGTCAATCGGGGTATTCATGAATCCTCCGGGGCCGCGCTGTCCACGGAAGTGGCGGACTGGTGATCTTCCTCGTCGGGTGCGCCGTCCATCTCCGGATACTCGCCATCCCAGAGGGCTTCCACCGCGTGCTGCAGACGCCGTTCGAGACTTGCGTCGACACTCGCCGCGCCCGATTCGAGGCGACAGCCGCCGCGCGCCAGGCTCGCGTCCGGGACCCAGGTGATGCGCGCATCCGCCCGCTCACCATAGGCCTCCACCAGCGCCTGGTCCTCCGGGTTCAAGTGCACCCGAACCTCCTGGTTGCGCCCGGGAAGCTGGGCCAATGCCCCCTCCAGGACCGTCCGGATCTGCTCCGGTCGCGTCTCCAGCTCGCTCTGGACGACCTTGCGTGCAAGCGCCGTCACCAGCGCCAGCAACTCCGGCTCCAGGGCATCGGCAGCATCCGCCAGGGGATCAGCAAGGCCGCCGGCCACGGATTCCAGCATGGCGACCGTCTCGCGCAGTTTCTTGTCCTCGCGCGCCCGGGTGGCCTTCTCGGCCTCTTTCTTGCCAAGCTCATGCCCCTCGGCATAACCACCCTCGAACCCGTTCTTGCGGGCTTCGTCCTCGATCGTCTCGATCTCGGCGGCCGTCGGCAGGCGACGCGGGGGATGGACCCCATTGGCTCCAATCTCCGGCGGCTCCCAAAGCGATGCCGCCGCGTCGGTGTAAAGCCTGGCCGCCGGGCCATCGGTCACAACATCGCCTCGCTACCACCGCCACCCAGCACGATATCGCCGTTCTCCGCAAGCCGGCGGGCCACGGACAGGATCTCCTTCTGCGCGCCCTCGACCTCGCTGACCCGGACCGGGCCCTTGGCCTCGAGGTCCTCGCGCAGCATCTCCGCCGCGCGCTTGGACATGTTGCGGAAGATCTTGTCCTTCATGTCGTCGTCGGCACCCTTCATGGCGAGTACCAGCGATTCCGTCTGGATCTCGCGCATCAGCGTCTGGATACCGCGGTCGTCGATCTCCACCAGGTTCTCGAACACGAACATCTCTTCCTCGATGCGGGAACCCAGATCGGAATCGGACTCCTTGATCGTATCCATGATCTCCGCCTCCCGAGAGCCCTCCATCAAGTTCATGATGTTGGCCGCCGAACGCACGCCACCCAGCATCGACGTCTTGCTCGCGGCATTGCCGGAAAGCTGACGGTCGAGGATCTCGTCCAGCTCCTGCAGGGCCTGAGGCTGCACGCCGTCCATGGTCGCGATGCGCATCACGATGTCCGACTGCACGCGCGCGGGCAGGTATTGCAGCGTGTCCGATGCCTGGTCGGAGTCGAGATGCGACAGCACGATGGCAACGATCTGCGGATGCTCGTTGCGCAGCATGTCCGCGATCGCCCGCGGGTCCAGCCACTTGAGGGCCTCGATTCCCTTGGAATTGCGCCCCAGCAGGATGCGGTCGATCAGGCCCGAGGCCTTGTCACCCAGCGCGCTCTCCATGACGCTGCGCACGTACTCGTCGGCACCCACGCCCAGCGCCGTCTGTTCCTGCACGTGAGTGGAAAACTCGTGCAGCGCCGCGTTCACGTCACTGCGCGAAATGCGGTCCATGGAGGCCATCGCGGTGCCAATCTTCTGCACCTCCTTGGGCCCCATGTGGCGCATGACCTCGGCCGCCGCGTCCTCGCCGAGGCTCATCATGAACACGGCGGCGCGCTCGGCACCTTCCTGTTTGGCGTTCTTGTCAGCGGCCATCGTCACCCAACCACGTCTTCATCACCTGTGCCACGCGCTTGGGGTCCTCGCGGACCATCTCGCGCACCGCCTCCAGATCCATCTCCTGCTGGTCCGGCCCCTTGGGGCCCGTCAGCGCGGCCACGGCCGAACCCTCGCCCTGGCCCATCCCCATGCCCATCTCGCTGCCGGCGGACTCGTCGGTCAGCGCTTCGCGATCTTCCTCGCGCCGCGGCGGCAGTGCCGGCCGCTTCATCAGATGTTTCATCGCCGGACGCACCACCGTCAACAGGATAATCAGAGCCAGCAGCAATGCCGTCACGATCTTGACCACCTCGAGGAACCAGGGTTGTTCCCAGAAGGCGATTTCGTCCGCCGCCACCGCCTCGATGGGCGCCTCGAACGGGGCGGTCACTACATTGATCGTATCCCCCCGTTCGGCATTAAATCCAACCGCCTCGCGCACCAGCGCCTCGATGCGTTGCAGTTCCTCCGCATCCCTCGCCACCTGCACGGTCTCGCCGTCCTCGTTGACCTCCTGGCGGAAGTCCACCACCACGGCCGTGGACACGCGCTGCACGCCGCCCGGCATCTCGCGGATATGGTTGATGCGGCGATCCACCTCGTAGTTGCGGGTGACATTGGTGCTGCGGCTGCCCGGGAGCGCCGCGGGCGGGCCCTCACCCTCGTCGCCTTCCTCGCCGACAACCCCACCGGCGGGCGGCTGGTTGGTCAGCGCCCCGGGGACACCCCCGATACCGCCCTCGGGTCCGGTGCGTTCGTCTTCGCGGGTCTGCTCGGACCGCAGGGCAATCGTCTCGGGATCGTACAGTTCCTCGGTGCGCTCCACCTGCGAGAAGTCGATGTCCGCGTTTACCTGCACCCGGACCTTGTCGCGCCCAACGATCGGAATCAGCAGGTCACGGATACGATCGGTATAGCGGGTCTCCACGTCGCGGGTGAAACTCAGGCGGTCACCACTACCACCCATGCCCGACTCGCCGCCATCCTGCGTCAGGAGCGTCCCGCTTTGGTCCACCACGGTGACCCGTTCAGGCTCCAGATCCGAGGTGCTGGACGCGACCAGGTGCACGATCGCACCAACCTGCGACTCGCTCAGGGACCGCCCACCGCGCAGGTGCACGACCACCGACGCGCTGGCCGGGCGCCGATCACGCACGAACACCGACTGTTCACCCTCGGCAATGTGCACACGCGCCCGGTCCACCGCATTCAGCGATGCCACGGTACGCGCCAGTTCGCCCTCCATCGCCCGATGGTGGCGCGCGCCCTCAATCATCCGGCTCGTACCCAGGCCGGTATCCTCCTGCAGCAGCTCGAAGCCCATGTCGCCGGAACGTGGCAGGCCTTCGCCGGCCAACTGCAGCCGCGCGCCCGCCACCTCGCTCTGGGGCACCTTCACCTGGCCCGTCGTGGAATCGACCTGATACTGAATACCGGCCTGCGAAAGGACTTGCACAACCTCCGCCGCATCCTCCGAATCCATACGCGGAAACAGTGGTACGTAGGTCGGGCGCAGCGCCCAGTACAGCAGCGCCACGATCACCACAATGGCACCCGCCAGCATGCCGATCAGGGCCAGCTGGCGGCCCGCAGGCATCCCGTTAAACTCCTTGATCCCGCCGGTCACCACCGCGGGAAGGGATTGTGCATTTTCGGCCATCGTCCGTTCTCTCCCTCAGCCCGATCGGCCGATCAGACCTGCATCCGCATGATTTCCTGATACGCCGTCAGGAGACGGTTGCGTACCTGGTTGGTCGCCTCGAAGGCGATGCTCGACTTGCTCATCGCGGTCATCACCTGCGGCAGGCTCACGTTGTCGTCGCCCAGCTCGAAGCGCGTCTGCAGATCGGTCGCCTGCTGCTGCACCTGATTGACACCCCGCAGCGACTCCGTCAGCACGTTCTGGAAGTCCGCGCCGCCGACGCGCTGGGGTTCGCGCGTCTGCTGGGCCGCATTCGTGTTCTCCACGCCGTTGGCTTGCGTCAGTTGACGCATTTGCTGCAGGACGTTCTGGATCTGCATCTCGCTCATGCTCACTCCCCCCGGGGCGTCTTGTTACGCCGGCCGACCGACCACGCAGGGCCCGTCGTATTTTCATGTTCGACAGAAACTCTCTAGCAATCCATATGCCAGGCGACTGCACATTAGCCCGACGCGGGCACCGCAAAGCCGTGCTCGCGCAGACGCGCAATCTTGTAACGCAATGTTCTGGGGCTGATTCCCAGCCGGTCGGCGGCCTCCTTGCGCCGCCCGCCGGACTCGCGCAGGACGTTGATGATCACCCGGCTCTCCTGCGTCTGCAGGGTCTTCTCCAGCATCGGTGTCGGGTTCTCGTCATCCGGTATCGATTGCGCCCCGGTGGTCACCTCGCCGGCCCCGGTACTCCAGGGATTCACCATGTCCGCATCCAGCCAAACCGACTCTGCACTCACCTGCGGATCCGCGTTGTCATGCAATGTGACCGCGCGTTCCATCACGTTCGCCAGTTCGCGCACGTTGCCCGGCCAGTCGTGTTCGCGCAGCCGTCGTTGTGCGCCGTCATCCAGGGCCTGGAGCTGACCGCCACTCAGGCGTCGGAGCAAGGCCTCGGCCAAGGGCACAATATCTTCTGCACGCTCGCGCAGTGGCGGAATGCACAGGGGAAAGACGTTCAGTCGGTAGTACAGGTCTTCGCGCAAATGCCCCTCGGCCACGGCCGCGCGCAAATCCCGATTGGAGGTCGCGATCACGCGCACGTCCACGCGCTGCGGCCGCCGCCCGCCCAAGGGCTCGACCTCGCGCTCCTGCAGCGCACGCAGCAGCTTTGCCTGCAAATGCACCGGGATCTCCGTCACTTCGTCCAACAGCAATGTGCCGCCGTCGGCTCGCACAAACTTGCCCGGGCGTGCCTCAACCGCGCCGGTAAAGGCGCCCTTGGCATGCCCGAAGAGCATCGCCTCGAGCATCGCCTCGGGCAGTGCGGCGCAGTTGATCGCTTCGAATGGTCCCCGTCGCCGCGGCGAGCGCGCGTGCAGCTGCCGCGCCAGGACCTCCTTGCCCACCCCCGACTCACCGGTAACAAAGACGGTTGCCGTACTGCCGGCAATGCGCGTAACGAAGCGATCGATGCCGCGCATCACGGGACTGCAGGTAACCAACGCAGGGACCTCGAGCGACGGCGCCGGTCGCACCCGCGGACGCAGCCACCCGGCCAGCTCGTCCGCCATCCGCGGGAGCGCGAAGTGCGCCTCCAGCCCGTGTCGCATCGCAGCCAGTTCCTGATCCTGGCTCGGATCGCGGCTGACTGCCGCCAGTGCTGCCGTGGCTTGGCTCAGGGCTTCCCGGGACACGTCCGCAGGATGCGCCAGCAGGATGACCGCCGGGGCAGACACTTCCAGGGATTGCACCAGCGCATCGGCAGTACACGTCTGCAGACGCACCCGCGGGATCGTGGCCAGCACCTGGACCACGGCCTCTCGTAGTTCGGGTTCGGCATCCACCAGCAGGATCGTGGCTCGCGACATGAAGTTCTTCCCGTATCGATTCGGGAAAGATCTAGCAAACATCGCGCCACTAACGCAGGCGATTGGTTTATCGAGGGTTTTTCTGGATCGGCCCGGGATCCGTCAAGCTCATGACGCGGAGATTACCCATCCCGGCTCCATCGAGTGACGGGATTCCGTCCACTTGAGCACACCGATTTCCGGGCGCGTTCACGCCCGCATTCGTGTCTTCTCAGGCCTTGCCCAGGCCGAACTTGCGCATGCGCTCAACCAGGGTGGTCCGCCGCATGCCCAGACGCCGCGCGGCGCGCGCCACAACGTGCCCAGTCTCGTCCAGGGCGCGGGTGATCATGTCGCGTTCCAGGTCGTTGAGGAAACTGCGCAGATCGACACCCTCCGGTGGCAGACCACCGGCCAGCAGGTTGACACCTGCAGCAGAACCGCCTTCGAAACCATTGGGCGTAGTCGGCGGCAGGGTCAGATCCTCGATCCCGTCCGGACGAACCCTTGGCGGCAGCTGCGCCAGGTCTACCGGTAGATCCGGATAGATGATCGCAAGCTGCTCCAGCAGGTTTGCCAGCTCGCGGATATTTCCCGGCCACGCCAGTTGACCCAGGTGGGCAACCACCGCAGGGGTGAGGTGGGCGGGGGTCATGCCCTGGTCGCGCAGCCGGTCTTCCAGAGCGGCGATCAGCAGCGGCATGTCGCTGGTGCGTTCGCGCAGGGGTGGCAGCTCGATCGGGAATACACTCAGGCGGAAAAAAAAGATCCTGACGGAAACCGCCATCCGCCACCGCGTCATCCAGATTCCGGTGGGTAGCCGCGATGATTCGCGCGCGGGCCGGGATCGATTTATTGGAACCCACCCGCTCGAACACCCGCTCCTGCAGTACGCGCAGCAGTTTCACCTGCATCGGCAACGGCATATCGCCGATCTCGTCGAGAAACAGCGTGCCATCCTCGGCCAGTTCAAACCGACCAGCGCGCGCGGTGAAGGCGCCGGTAAACGCACCCTTCTCGTGGCCGAACAGCTCGCTTTCCAGCAGATCCGCCGGGATGGCACCGCAGTTGACTGCCACGAATGGTTTATCCGCGCGGTCGGAGGCGTTGTGGATCGCGCGGGCCACCACCTCCTTGCCGGAACCGGTCTCGCCCAGAATCAGCGCCGTGGCATCGGTTCGCGCCACTTGCCCGACCAGACGCTTGACCGCCTGCATGGTCGGATGCGACCCGACCAGCCCGGGGATATCGTCGTACCCCGGCTCGCGACCGAAGCGCAGCCACTGGAGGACCTGAGAAACCCGGCCAATCGAGAGCGGATGCTCGACGATGCAATCCACCCCGTCGGCCTGCACCTTGCCACCGTCAGTCGGTTGCACGACAACCGGCGCCAAATCCCCGCGCGGCTCCTGCAGGCGTGCGGAGAGCTCGGCGGCAGGCCCGCAAAGCCACACGGCTGCGGCGGGTGTGCCATCCATCAGGTCAGTGGGGTTGGTGTGGGTCTCGGCCACGCAGCCGAGGCAATTCAGGATCGCCTGTGTTGCGTCCGTGGCTCCTGCATCGCCGCTAAGTGCAATGCGCATCGCCTGTTGTTGTTCCCCCGAATCCCGCATACCGCTGTGCCCCGACTGCCGCGATCGGATGCGCCCACCCGGAAAAAGCCCCGGCCGGCATCCAATGGTGTGATCGAGTTCGCAGTATCGAGCCTATTTGTGATTGCCGTCAACTTTCTGGCGTTTCCCGGCGACTTCGCGGCGATGCAAGCGAAAGATCCAGCGGCCGATCGCCTCTTCCAGGGGACCTTCAACCCCCGTCCAGCGTGTCATCTGCACGCCTCCGCGTGTCGTCGGACTTTCGACGCCCAGGACGCACGGCTGGGGCAACAGGCGACTGAGGTAGACCTCCACGCGATCACACCCCTCCGGCAACGTGCCCGCGGGCAGCACAATCCCGTGGCCACTGAGCGTCGCCTCCACCGGATCGGGACGCTCGGGGTGGAGTGACTCTGCGACCAGGTGCAACAACAGATCCAGCTTGTGTTCCAGGCGCTGCACCTCGGGCGAAGTCTCATCCTCGTGCGGCATCGCGCCGCGTGGGTGGGCGGCGTCGAACAGGTCCAGGTTTTCGATCAGGCGCTGCGCCAGCACCGGATCGGTGGCGGGCCGGACCGATGGACCAATCATCAACGCGGTCGTCACACGCAGGTCATCTCCGAGAAACTCGTCCTGACTGGCGTCATCCATGTGCGCTCCCGCCTCCCTCGTCGCCGGAACAAATGTTTCCGTTATAGACCAAGGTGGGCCTTAGCCGACAAATACCCGGGCATTGCGGAACAGCCGCAACCACGGGCCCTCCTCGCCCCAGTCCGCCGGATGCCAGCTATGCTGCACGCTGCGGAACACCCGTTCTGGATGCGGCATCATGATCAGCGCACGCCCATCCTCGCTGGCGAAGCCGGTGGCCCCGCCGGCAGAACCATTCGGGTTAGCCGGATAAACCGTCGCCGGGGTGTCATCGGCCTCCACGTAGCGCAGGGAGGCCTGATCGTGGACCGGCACACCGTCAGCGTAGCGGGTGCGTCCCTCGCCATGCGAGACCACAACCGGCAACACCGAGCCGGCCATTCCGTCGAGCAGCACGGCCGGGCCCGGCTCGATGCGCACCTGCGACAGGCGCGCCTCGAACTGCTCGGACCGGTTGCGCACAAAGCGCGGCCAATGATCGGCTCCCGGGATCAGCGGCGCGAGATGCGAAAGCATCTGACAGCCGTTGCAGACCCCCAGCGTGAAGGTCTCGGGACGCTCGAAGAACCCCTGGAAGGCATCCCGCAGAACCGGATGATTCAGGATGGTCTGCGCCCAGCCACCGCCGGCACCCAGCACGTCGCCGTAGGAAAACCCGCCGCAGACGGCCATCCCCTGCATCGAGTCCAGATCCTGGCGCCCATCCAGCAGGTCGGTCATGTGCACGTCCACCGGGGCAAACCCGGCGCGTTCGAACGCCGCCGCCATCTCCAGCTGCCCATTGACCCCCTGTTCGCGGAGGATCGCAATGCGCGGACGTTCGCCGCGCGCGATCATCGGGGCGGCCACATCCTCGGCCGGATCGAAATTCACCCGTGGCTGCAGACCGCCATCGGCATCTACCCGCGCGAGCTCCTCGTCGGCACACTCCGGATCATCGCGCAGCCGCTGCATCCGCGCCGAGGTCTCCTGCCACTGACGCTGCAGACCGGCACGGTCACCGGTGTACAGATCCCGCCCGTCCTGGCGGATGACGATCTGCTCATCCTCGCGCAGGCGCGCCACCGGGTGCAGGTGTGCCTCCAGTCCCGCCTCCGCGAAGGCGTCGCGCAGCGCGGACTCGGCACCCGCGGCCATCTGGACCACCGCACCCAGTTCCTCGTTGAACAGCCAGGCCGCTACCGGCTGGCCGCCAGGGATCTCCACATCGAGCCCACAGCGCCCGGCGAAGGCCATCTCCAGCAGGGTCGTGACCAGCCCACCGTCGGAGCGGTCATGGTAGGCGCGCAACAGGCCGTTGCGGCGCAGGGTGCCGATGGCATCGAAGAAGGCGCGCAGGCGGGCGGCATCCACCACGTCCGGGGCGGTCTCGCCGACATGCCCGTAACCCTGGGCCAGCGCCGAGCCCCCCATGCGCGCGTGACCCTCGCCGAGATCGATCAGCCACAGCCGGTCGTCCGCCGCCGGATCCGGTTGCGGCGTCAGGGTCCGGCGGGCATCCGTGACCCGGGCAAAGCCCGACACGATCAGCGATACCGGGGCGTGCATGTGCCGCGCCTGCCCGTCCACGGTCTCCCATACCGTGCGCATGGACAGCGAGTCCTTGCCCACCGGGATCGAGATCCCCAGCGCCGGACACAGGTCCTCGGCAATGGCGCGCACGGTGTCGAACAGGTTCGCGTCCTCGCCGGGCACCCCGGCGGCGGCCATCCAGTTGGCCGAAAGGCGAATCGCATCCGTGCCATCAATATCGGCCCCGGCCAGGTTGGTCACCACCTCGCCGATCGCCATGCGCCCGGAGGCCGGCGCCGACAGGATCGCCAGCGGCGTGCGCTCGCCCATCGCCATCGCCTCGCCGGTATACCCATCGAAATCCGTCAGCGTCACGGCGCAGTCCGCCACCGGCACCTGCCAGGGACCGACCATCTGATCGCGCGCGACCAGCCCCCCCACGCTGCGATCCCCGATCGTGATCAGGAAGTGCTTGGCCGCGACTGAAGGCATGTGCAGCACGCGCTCCAACGCCTCCGCCAACGGACAAGCCTCGGGGTCGAAGTCCGTCACCGGCGGCGCCCCGCGGCAGTCCTCGCGGGTCATTAACGGCATCTTGCCCAGCAACATGCCCATGGGCATATCCACCGGCGGCTCGTGGAACAGGTCGTCCTCGACCTTCAGGTGCCCCTCGTCCGTGGCCTCGCCCACCACCGCGAACGGGGCGCGCTCGCGCGCCGCCAGGGTACGGAAGGTCTCCAGATGTTCGCGGGCAATCGCCAGCACGTAGCGTTCCTGCGCCTCGTTGCACCACAGCTCCATCGGCGACAGCCCCGGCTCGGCCGTCGGCAGGTCGCGCAGCTGGATCACCCCACCGCGCCCGGCGTCATCCAGGATCTCGGGGATCGCGTTGGACAGGCCGCCCGCGCCCACATCGTGGATCGACAGGATGGGGTTGCCGGCCCCCAGGGCCGTACAACGGTCGATCACTTCCTGGCAGCGCCGCTCCATCTCGGGGTTGCCGCGCTGCACCGAGGCGAAGTCCAGCTGTTCCGAACTCGCCCCGCTCGCCATGGAGGAGGCCGCCCCGCCGCCCAGGCCGATCAGCATCGCCGGGCCGCCCAGGACCACGATCGGGGTGCCGGCCGGCACATCCTGCTTGTGCACGTGCTCGCCACGGATCGAACCGACCCCCCCGGCCAGCATGATCGGCTTGTGGTAGCCGTACAGGGTCTCGCCACCCGCGGCATCCGGCAGCGCCATCTCCAGGGTGCGGAAGTAGCCAGCCAGCGCCGGCCGCCCGAACTCATTATTAAACGCAGCCGCGCCGATCGGGCCATCCAGCATGATCTGGCGCGCGCTCTCGATCCGGCCAGGGCGGCCAAAATCCCGCTCCCAGGGCTGTTCGAAGCCGGGAATGCGCAGGTTGGACACGGAGAACCCCGTCAGCCCCGCCTTGGGCTTGGACCCCTGCCCCGTCGCGCCCTCGTCGCGGATCTCGCCCCCGGAGCCGGTGGCAGCTCCAGGAAACGGCGAAATGGCGGTCGGATGGTTATGCGTCTCGACCTTCATCAGGATCGCCAGATCCAGCGCCTCGCGACGATACTCGCCGGTAATCGCATCCGGCGTCAGGCGCGTCCCCTCATGCCCGGCGATCACCGATGCATTGTCGCTGTAGGCGGACAACACGCCCTCGGGATGGCGTGCATGAGTCTGGCGAATCATGCCGAACAGCGTGCGGTCATCCGCCTTGCCATCCAGCACCCAGGCGGCATTGAAGATCTTGTGGCGGCAGTGTTCCGAGTTGGCCTGCGCGAACATCATCAGTTCGGCATCGGTCGGCGCGCGCCCCAGCGCGGAGAACCCATCGGCCAGGTAGTCAATCTCGTCCAGGGACAGTGCCAGGCCCAGCTCGCCATTCGCGCGTTCCAGCGCCGCGTGGGCATCCTCGCCCAGCTCCACACGTCCCAACGACCGTGGCGTCTCGTTGTGAAAGAGTTGGGCGGCGGCCGCTGGGTCCTCGATCACCGCGTCGGTCATGCGATCGTGGAGCAGTTCGGCCAGCGCCTCCAGATCGGCGCTCGCCGCCGCTTCACCCCCGACCTGCCAGTGGATGCCGCGCTCGATGCGATCGACCGCGTCCTCCAGTCCGGCATGGTGGGCGATCTCGGTGGCCTTGGACGACCACGGGCTGATCGTGCCAAAGCGCGGGATCACCACCAGTTCGCGCTGCACCGCAAACTCGGGGGCCTCCCAGGCCTCGCCCTCGCGCAGCAGGCGCGCCAGCACCGCCTCCTCGTCCGGACTCAGCCGGCGGCGAGTCTGCACGAAATAGATGAACCGTGCCGCCAGCGGGCCGGCACCCGGTACGCTTGTCCGCAGCCCTGCCTCCAGAGCCCGCAGTCGAAACGGCGAGACCGCCGCGCCCCCTTCCACAACCCGCATTACGCTTCCTCGAAACCGGACGTACCGAAAGCCGCGCATTGTACCGGACCCGCCCCCCGCGCGGGACCTGCCAGCCAACCGCGACGGATCAGCGCCAACCACGTGCCCAGGTCATTTCCACTACGGCGACCCCAGAGGACACACAGAAGGAGTTCCCGTGGCCGGGGAACTCTCGATGCGCTACCATGTCCATTCAGTACTTGGGGGCGACATGGCTTCGACGCGGGTCGCGAAACCTTAGGTGCATGCCGAGGATGTGGTGAACCTCGTAAAAATCACTGCAAAAAAATAGTTGCCAACGACGACAACTACGCACTCGCCGCTTAAAAACCGGTAGATGCCGTCCGACTGGAGCCGTGCTTATGCGTCCAGTATCGGGCGTCGACTCTCATAAGCTCGTGGTGAAGCGCGCCCGGCGTGGATCCATTAAAACTCAACCGGGATCGCCAGTTACATGCCCTGACTGTCGGGTGGTCGCTGGTTAAATTAAAAGACAGAATAAGCATGTAGAGCCGAAGGCGGAGGTCCTGCGGACGCGGGTTCGATTCCCGCCGCCTCCACCAATTTAGAACGACCAATCAAGCGCCTACGGGCGCTTTTTTGTTTGCATTCGAGGAACCCTATGGCCGTCTACCAGGACACCCTGACCCAGCAGACCCGAGGCCGCGGCACCCACGACATCACCACCGCCGTGGAGCACATCGTGCGCGCCTCCGGCATCACCACCGGCACCTGCCACGTATTCCAGCATCACACCAGCGCCTCCCTGCTCGTCACCGAGAACGCCGACCCCGACGTCCGCCACGACCTGGAGACCCTGATCGCGCGCATGGCCCCGGACGGCGACCCCGCCTACCGCCACGACATGGAAGGCGACGACGACATGGCCGCCCACGCCCGCGCCATGCTCACGCACAACGACCTGACCGTGCCGGTCGGCCAGGGCCGCCTGATCCTCGGCACCTGGCAGGGCCTCTTCCTCTGGGAGCACCGCTACGCCGCCCACACGCGCAAGCTCACGATCACCGTGCAGGGCGAATAGGACCCGACTCAGCCCCGCTCCACATGCGCCGTGCTTTCCTCGCGGTCGTGATACCGCTGACGCGCCGGTATCCCATGCGCGATCCCCGCATCCAGCACGCGTCCGGTGCGTCGACCCACACCCAGAGAGCCCAGAGGTCACGTGGAGCCATAGGATTCAACCCTCTCCTGAAGAAAGACAAACACCAGCTCGGCGTCCCTCCGCTTCGGAAATGGCAAAAGGCAAGGTTTGACCCCGGCGCCCCGTTCGAAATGGCAAAAGGCAAGGTTTGACCCCGGCGCCCCGAAATGGCAAAAGGCAAGGTTTGACCCCGGCGCCCCGTTCTACCCGCTCCCGGCCCGCTGTCAAAGCCATTCGCACGATCCCCAATCACCCCCGGCGCCACCCAAGCCACGTCATCCCGGCCGGAGCGCAGCGGAGAGCCGGGATCTCCAGACCCCGGCACCCACGCCCTGCAACCCCCAACCAGATCCCGGATAACCGCGACGCGGTTTCCGGGATGACAAAGACGTCCGCCCAGCTCCGCCACCCGCCGCCGGGGCACCCACAGAGATCGCCACGTCGCTACGCGCCTCGCGATGACCGTACGCCCCCTAGAACGGCAGGATGGCCTGCTGCCCCTCCTCCTGCGCCCCCTGTCGCGCGTCCAGGGCCAGCTTGCCGATCCGCACCCCCAGCAAGCGCATGGGCCGGTCCAGCGGAATCCGGCGCAGGCAGTCGCGGGTGGCCGCCAGGATCTGCTCGGGATCGTCCGTCCAGGCCTCCAGCGTCAGATCACGCGTGGCCGTGCGGAAATCGTCATACCGGATCTTGATCCCGACCGTCCGCCCCAGATACCCCTTCGTCCGCAGGTCCTCGGCCACCCGTTCGCACAGGCCCAGCAATATCCGGGTCAGCTCGTCACGATCCGCGCGGGGATGCAGATCCCGCTCAAAGGTCGACTCCCGGCTCACCGATTTGGGCGCCCGCTCTGTCACCACCGGGCTATCGTCCCGCCCATGCGCCGACTGGTGCAGCCACCAGGCATAGCTCTCACCAAAGTGCTGGCGCAGCCAATAAAGATCCGCCTGCGCCAAATCCCCGATCGAGACAATGCCCAACGCCTCCAGGCGCTGCGTTGCCTTGGGGCCGATGCCGTTGACCTTCCCCACCCCCAGCGGCCAGATGCGCGTCTCGAGGTCACCCGCGCCCAGCACCGTCATCCCCGCCGGCTTCTCCAGATCCGAGGCGATCTTGGCCAGCAGCTTGTTCGCGGCCAGGCCAACCGAGCAGGACAGCCCTGTCTCTGCCTGCACCGCATCCCGTATATCGCGCGCCGTCGCCACCGGGTCGCCCGGCGCCTCGCTCAGGTCGATGAACAGCTCATCGATACTGCGATTCTCGACCTTTTCGGCCCGCGCCCGGACCACCTCCTTAAACTGGCGGGAATAGGCCCGATAGGCATCGAAATCCGCCGGCAGCAGCACCGCATCCGGCGCCAGTTTGCCGGCCTTCATCAACCCCATCCCGGAATGCACCCCGAACGCACGCGCCTCGTACGTCGCCGTCGTAACCACGCCGCGCCCCCGATAGTCACCCAGACGTTCGAATTGATGCTGCCCGTCCGCGCCCCGCTCGGGCGCCGATAACCGCCGCCCCCCGATCACCACGGGCCGCCCACGCAGCTCCGGAAAGCGCAGCAGATCCACGGATGCATAAAACGCATCCATATCCAGATGGGCGATGGTTCTCACGGAAGTGTTGTGCCGGAGGTTATTCACCTAAGAGCGGCCGGATTCTGCGACAGGGCGTACCTGGGCCTGCGCCCGCCACCGGGGTTCTTCTTTAACGGCCGCCGGCGGCGAACAGCACGGGCCAATGGCCTGCGACATCAGGCTGGGGGTCGCCCTAGTCAGTCCTCAGCCCCGTCCGAATCGCCACTTAACCCCAGGTGCGCTTCCAGTTCGGCCAATCGGGCTTCCAATGCTTCGACCCGCTCAGTCAGAGCCGGGTTATCAGAATTGGCTGCTCCACTGGCGCTGGCAAACGACCGTTGCAGCAGTTCGACGTCGACCTCACCACACAGGCGGTGCATGTAGCGGTCCTCGCGCTGCCCCGGCGCACGGCCCAGGTCCGTGACCAGGGGTGCTTCGCGCCCGGCCAGGCGCTGAAGGTTGTCGCGCACGTCTTCCAGGTCATCAAAGCCATGCAGCCGCTCGGACCGCGTATACAACTCGGCCACCGTTTGCGGGCCGCGCAACAGCAGCAGCCCAATGATCGCGGACTGAGCCGACGTCAGTTCAAGCACATGGTTGGCCCTGTGTGCGTAGCGCGTCGCGCGGGCACCAACATCACTCTTGACGAGGCCGCGCTGCTCCAGCTTGCGCAGCGCCTGACCGACCTGGCCCGGCTCAAGCTTCATCACCGGGTGCCGGCTGGTTTTCTGGTTGGCCGCCGTGACCGTGGCATTCTGGGTCAGCGGGTAGCTCTCCGGCGTGGCCGCTGCCTTCTCGATCAGACAGCCCAGCACACGGGCCTCTTCAGGCTCCAGTGGCGGGTCCAGAGGCAGGCCTGGGTCGGTATCGCTTTGCTCGCTCATGCACATCGGATCCGGTTGCGGGAGTGGTGCGTAGTATGGGGCATTGAGTTCTCCGGGTCGGATCCTGGAATGAGATGCGCGCCCGCTCCGCCGCGCACGCCGAGATTACGATGGATCTTCGTGCAACCGGCCTTCCACATACTTGTGGAGAATGCTGGCTACAAGCGTCTGGTAGGGGATGCCCTCCGCCAATGCCTTCTTCTGGAGCCCGCGAAGATCCCTGGAAGAAAGCCGGATGTTGATACGCGCATCCTTCTTGAACATGGCCTCTGCGTACTCCCGATGCCGCGCCTTCCGCTCCTCGGAATCCGGCACGCGCTGGAGCTCACCCGCATCGAAGGCATCCAGGATTTCCTGCTCTTCTTTGTCCAGCCTGCTCATTTCGGGCCTCCAAGATAGGTTTTCGTCGCCTTCCGGCTCGGGATGATCGTTTTCAGGAACACCTCGTCTTCCGATTCCACGAAGGGCACCAGGTAGGCATACCCCTCGATGTCGACCACATGCACGTGCTGGCGCGGATACCGTTCCTGATTCGGATGCTCGAACGTATCCAGGATACCTCCCAGCGACATATGCAGAACGACATCCTCGAAACAGACACCCCGTTCTTCTTTAAGACGCCTGTTCTTCTCAGGGCTCCACGTGATCGGCTTCATAAACGCCATTTTAGTACAACGTGTGCCTTTTGCACTCATTCCGTCCAAAAGTTGTGCTGTATAGAGGGAGCAATTCAGATCGGCATAGCGGCCGTCGCCTCCGCGCACGACCTCCTCCGAGATACATCCCCTCTGGCACGAACGAACGGCTCGCCAGCGAGGGCATCCCAATGACCAGAACCCTACCCGGTCCGGTTCGTCACCCCACGCCGAAGGATCCATGCCAACGAGATCCAATCCAGCAGATTGCGCGTCACTCGGAAGCTTCGAGGTCCTGCGGGAGGGCGTAGCTGGTGCTGCGCCCTCCACCGGGGTTCTTCTTCAGCGCGCCGCGGCGTACAAGATCGGCGATGTCACGCTGCGCGGTATCCTGCGAGCACCGGGCCATCCGCGCCCAGCGCGATGACGTCATCCCGCCCTCGAACCCATCCAGCAGCCGATTGAGCACCTTGATCTGCCGCGCATTCAGCGGCTCGGTTGCGAACCGCTCCCAGAACCGCGCCTTGTACAGCACAGCATGTAGCGCCTCCTGCGCGTTGCCGAGCGAACGCAACAGGCATCCAAGAAACCATTCCAGCCAGTCCGTCACGTCCAGATCATCCTGCTTCTGGGTGCGTTCCAGCATCGCGTAGTAGTCGCTGCGTTCCAGAAGGATCTGCCCGGACATGCTGTAAAAGCGCCGCGGCGAGCCATCCGCCCGAGCCAGCGCCATGTCGGCGATCGCCCGCGCGATGCGCCCGTTCCCGTCGGCAAATGGATGAATGGTCACGAACCACAAATGCGCCAGCCCGGCCACCAGCAAAGCATCGACATGGCCGGGGCGTTCAAACCACTCCAGGAAGGCCTCGACCTCCGCCGTCACGCGCACCGCAGGCGGCGCCTCAAAATGCACCTTCTCGCGCCCCACCGAACCGGACACCACCTGCATCGGACCGTCACGGTCATCGCGCCACTGCCCGACCGGAATCGTGGTCATGCCCGCTCGGCCTGTCGGAAACAGCGCCGCATGCCAGTCGAAAAGCCGGTCCACCGTCAGCGGACGATCAAGGCCCTCCGTGGCGTCCAGCATCATCTCCACCACGCCCTCGACATCCCGCGCGGCCCGACCCAGACCGGTCGTTTCCAGACCGAGCCTGCGCGCCAACGACGACCGCACCTGATCCAGCGGCAACCGCTCCCCTTCAATCGCGCTGGAGTCCACGATGTCCGCCGAAAGTGCGCTCAGCCACGCCTCATCGCGCAGCTCGAAGCCCAGGCCCTGCATCCGTCCAAGCAGCCGCCCCTGCTCCCGCGCCGCGGCGGCCAGCGGCTGTGCAATGCGCTCCGCATCCCAAACCCACGCCGGCCAGTCCGGGTGTTGCCAGATATACCGCATACCAATCTCCGCACATCCTGCGGAGATTATGACGCCTATTCACCGCAACACCAACCAGGGGATGTCCCGGCACCACCTATCAAGCAGCCCAACACGCGGGCCTCTTCAGGTTCCAGTGGCGGGTCCAGAGGCAGGCCTGGGGCGGTTTCGTTTTGCTCGCTCATGCACATCGGATCCGGTTGCGGGAGTGGTGCGTAGTATGCGGCATTGGGCGGTCTCGTTCGTGTGATTGGCTTGCTTGATCGGCGGGACTCTGACGGGGCGCCGCAGGGCTACGGGGCCCGATCCCGCGTTCTTCCCTCCCTGCCGCACAGGCGCAAAAGGCAAGATCCCACTTTGACTGCCACGCCTCATCGCGCAGATCGAAGGCCATGCCCTGAAGCAGCCACCCCTGCTCCCGCGCCGCGGCGCCCAGCGGCTGTGCGGTGCGCCCTGCATCCCAAAAACCACGCCGGCCAGTCCGGATGTTGCCAAACATACCGCATCACATTCTCCGCACATCCTGCGGAGCTAATGATGGCCTCCCTCCCTGGACGGGCCATTTGACCCCTGAAATTGCGGCTTTAAGCCCGAATTCGGCCCTTTATCCGACGGTTTCGGTTTTATTTTCCGCAGGTTGGCGTGGTCCGACCCCGTATATCTGCCGGTCTCTCTGAAACCTAGCCGGCCCGCCTCAGACCGTCAAGACGATCATGGGTGTCCCTGCTCTCTTCTTGTCCTTGTATTCTTGCCCTTACTTTTCGGGTGCGGTATAGCCGCAATTGGAAAGAGCTTTGGCTACGTTAGCCTGCCCTTCCAGAGGAGCTATAATCCTGAACTTAAGAAGTCGACCATGAGGATTTCCATAAAAGGTAACTCCAAAATGCTCAAAGTTATCTTTGATTTGGGACAATGTGCTATCCACTATTTGAGGAGCATCTTCAGAGGTAAGAATAGCAGTGTTTCTTTCATCGTCCCAGCTCCAATTGCTTTGGATTATCCTGAATTTATTATTCCAAGTACCCACCCTCATTGTTCCGCCTGAGTGGTAATATTCTCCTTGATCCATAGAGGCTTGGATTGATACATGGCCAGTACCAGAGTCACAGATTACCACAATACCTCCACGATCACTTACGGAACTCGAACTATATGTTGTACCGGAGGTGAGCAAGGGAACCCAGCCCCACCGTTGCCCTTCTTCCTGATAGTCCCAAGATGACTCAGTTCCGATGATATGAGGGTGCTTAGCGTGCAGTTGAGTAGACGCCAGAAGGGTAAGCAGAGTAAGAAAGACGATTCTCTTCATGATAAAGTTTCATTCCTAGGAATTGAATTGATACATCCACATCGACCTTTACAGGCTGTAAGTCTGCAATAAGATGGCGTTGCTGTAACACAAACTCCAAAGTTGCCCTACAGGCCTCAGTAAAGCCGAAGAATAAGGCTCCGAATTACGCCGCATGTTAGGGAAACATTGATTTAAGAACATCACGGGTGTCCTCTTCATGCCCCCCCATGGGCTCCCCCTGAAACCTAGCCCGACCGCCTCAGACCGTCAAGAAGATCATGGGCGTCCTCTTTTTCTTGCATCAAGTCGGGAACTCGCGCCTCAAAACGCTGCATGAATCCATTCGGCGCGCACACAGCAACACTTACAAAGGAGTCATCGTTTCCAGATTCACCCCTTCTCAATTCTATCTTTGGCTCCGTGAGAACGCCCTCCGACTCTTGAACAAAAGAGTTTACCCATTTGAACGCCTGAAGATCTTCCGTAGTAGGATTTTTCCTTTCTTCCCCGGGGGCCTCTTGACGCTCGAACCCGGATGGAGCGTTTCTATCCACAAACTCTTCTTGGGCGATCACTTGAAGGTCTCCCGCCCCCGTCTCGTTTGCCAGCTTTACCCGTTCGGAGTCGATTGAATGAGCCCACTCAATAAGCTCATCTAGGCCATCGTTACTTTTCTCGACTTGTTCTCCATTGAGAGATTCAACGGTATTAGTGATTTCCGTAACCAACCCCCACCACACGGCAATCATCGTTAGCGACACAACAGAGCTAACCACCGCCCAGTTGATGGCGGAAAGATATTGGCCGAGCCCTTCACCCCATAGAAGAATTCCTGAAGCAATAAATGATAGAGCGAAAGACAGCAACCATAGAAACCACCATAATTTAAGGCCACCGGTGCTGTTAAACCCCAGAATCAATATCTTTTCCTTCAGCGCCTGATAGGGCTTCCATATATTCAAAATCGGAACGAAATACCAGACCACTGACAATGTCGGATCAAACCGAGCATGACTATTATATGATTCGCTTACGACCCTGCTCATTAGGTACTTCCATACCAAGAACATAGCAAAGGGCAAAAGCAAAGGAACCGTATAGAGTAAAACCGGAATGAGTACGGCGTTATCTTCGATCCTCGACGCCAACACTGCCCTTTGAGTGCCCGATTCCGCCGCAAGATAGTCGACCACCAACCCTCTCTCCCTTATCCAAGAAAGCAAACCAAACCCGACCAGAAAACCATAAATCCAGAGAGAGGCGGAAAACCAGTTGCGGGCGACCGTCACATTGGCAATATGGGGCTCATTCACTTCATCCATGACCATCATTTCCTTTTAGAGTTTCGACTAGCAATTGCCAGTCTAAATTAAATCTGGTTCCTCGTCTCTCTCTCCCTAGGGAAACACTGATCAATGGGCCTGCATCCGGCTCCGTGCCCCGCCGAAGCGTTTTTGGAATGGCACTGGGGCCATTACGGCCGGCCTGGGCCCCTGTAACCGCCGTTTTTGGCGGTTACAGGGGCGATTTCCGGTCCTGCGGACACACTACCCCTGCGGCAGCAGCCCCCATCGTCGTGCGCGGTACAGGTTCGCTAGGGCGAACAGGCTGTGCAGCTGCGCGGTGTTCTTCTTGAGGCCCCGGTAGCGCACCTTGCGATACCCGAACAGGTTCTTCAGCACATGGAACGGATGCTCCACGACCGAACGCAACTGGGCCTTCTGCCGTTCATCGGCCCGCACCTGGTCGCGCTCTGGGCCTTCCGGCATCGCGCGCACCGTGCCGCGCTTGCGAGCGATGTGCGTCTCCGGACGATGCCCTTCCAATCGCTTCTCCGCACCGATGTAACCGGCATCGCCATGCAGACTGGCTTCCTCGCCGTGGAGCAGTTCCGGCACCTGCGAGACATCCGAGACGTTCGCCGCCGTGCCCTTCACCGTATGAACCAGCCCGGTGACGGCATCCGCACCGATATGCGCCTTCATCCCGAAGTACCACTGGTTGCCCTTCTTCGCCTGGTGCATCTCCGGATCGCGGGCCTTCTCCCGGTTCTTGGTGGAGGGCGGGGCCGCGATCAGGGTGGCATCCACGACCGTCCCTTCGCGCAGCAGCAGGCCCCGCTGCTGCAGATGGGCGTTGATCCGGTCGAAAATCACCTGGGTCAGGTTGTGCTGCTCCAGCAGCCGGCGGAACTGCAGCAGGGTCGTAGCATCCGGGGCGTCTTCGCGGCTCAGGTCGACCCCGACAAAGCTCCGGATCGCCTGGCTATCAAAGACCGCATCCTCGATCCCTTCATCCGACAGGTTGAAGCACTGCTGCACTAGCTGCGGGCAACGGGGTCAAACCTTGCCATTTGCCCGAGCGACATCGAAGGCAAAAGGCAAGGTTTGACCCCATATGCCCGCCTTTGGGCATTCTTCGGATGGGATGCTCACGGCTCTTCGATGTCTGCTAGTGCAGTGGGATCAAGCAGAACCGTGTGCTGCCTAGGATTCCTCTCGCAGACAAGGATGTCATCGCGTGGCCCGTTTTTTGGCCCAAGATTCCGCAACTTCATACCGGACCCGCACCACGGGCAGGTGCCCACAAATCTAGACAGAAAAACCCCGTCGCGGGTACCCAACTCCAGGTAAGTACGCCGAAACAGGAATGGGATGAATCGCGCCTGCTTGAGGAACTTCGCAGCCAGAACAGCGCTCCAGGCCAGCCCCAGGAGAATGAGGAACAGAAAATGAGCGCCGGGAGGGAGCGCGGGATCCCCGAAGGGGAAGATGGCGAAGTACAGACCGCCAATGCTTGCGAGACCCGATGTCCAGCCGAAGAGGGAAAGAGATTCTCTCTTGATGAGCCTCCTCCCGATCACCAGCCTCCGCTGAAGGTTAAGCTGCTCTGGAGTGAATTTTGGCGTGCCACCGTCGTACTTATCTCCAACGTGAAATTCGGCCCCACGCAGGTCGGCGCCTCCGACGTTGATACTCCCATCGCCGCTCTGCGAGCCACTATTCTTGTTGCTGGCCAACTCTTACCCCCTTGTAAACTACCGAAGCTCGCCTTCTTAAGGCATCCAACGCTTGGCTTTGCGGCGTATCGGAGCGCAGCGTAGGTGCGTCCGGCAACAGCCACTTGTTATACTTCAACCAGTTCCAAATTGGACAATATATCTACTGCCAGTGAATATATCGACAAGTAATCATATTGGTTTACGTGGGGATGCTTTTTAGGCATCCAATACCGACCATGGGCTAGCCAGTTTCGATAGTCCAAGGCTTTCCCCAAATTATCTAGCCTAGTTTTGTGGCTTGGACTTTCTTTTTTCCACGTATATAGAATATCATCAACAAGCGATGCTCGATTTTCCTTTGCGTCATATATTTCTCTAATCTTTCGGGAAAAATCATCTTTTAGCTTATCTTGACCTCGAACGAGGTAGTCGATTCTCAGTCTAGCCTCTACAGAGGCCAATAATTCTAGTGAACACATTCTATCAAGGGTATCTTTCCTGTCCTTCAGTTCTTTGTTTATTTCTTCCAATGAATACCCAATAAATTTCGCCGGGGCAGATCCTTCAGAGACCATATGAGAGTAATATGAATTCAAAGAGCCTTCACTGTCACTATAATATTCTTGGACTTGTTCAATTTTAGAGTGCTCATTTGAGAACGACGTCTTTCTTCTCTTACCCATTTACGATTTCCATAAGCGCATCAAAGAAATTATCTTCGTTAAACTCTGCGTAAGATATTTTTCTTGGCTCTCTTAAAACGATCTTCCACGTCCAGTCAGGAGCTTTCCTCTCCTCCGGCTTCTTCTCGGGCTGTCCTCCAATTGATACAGAAACATTAACCTTCATGCCCTTGCTATCTTTGTCCGCAAGAATGAACTGTACCCGCCCGCGTGCACCTTCTAAATCAATCCGACCTTTAGTTCCAATTAGTAGAGTTCCAATTGGCTCCAAGGTTATTTTTTGCCCAGCAAAATTAACATGCATAGCATCGACCTCATAGGTGCCGATGTTTTCTTCAGTAATCATCAATGGCTTGAGCTCGTACGATACTTTGCCATCAGCTTGGTAAGGTTCTAGCCATTCTTTGACTGATTCATAAAATTGATTTATATAATCAATCCACTCTTCCTTTTGCGCCTCCCAATCAATTTCTTTCTCTGGCGTCTTGGTAGCATGTTTATCCAGAAACTCTTCAAAATCTTTTTTGCTCATCTCTTCTTAATCTCCAACTGGAGTCCATGGCAGCGCATAACGCCGAAGCTAAGCGGCAGGCCCGCCGGAGGCGGGACTGTCGGCTTGAGCGTCTTGTTGGGTGACAATGCCGCTAGAGCTAAGGAATGCACGCAGCTCATGGAACTGCCGAAAGCAAAGCTCAGTGACATCGGTCAGTTTTCCTTCATGCTCGATATAGTGGTTGGCGCCCATATGCAATACGACACCCTCTGAAGTAGCTCGCTCTTCTTGGATTAAACGTGGCGTTTTGCGGAGGTCGAAGTTAACCGCGTTACCCGGTGGCGGAATGTAGCCAGAATGATCAATGCCGACATGCTTCTCGTGAATGGTGATGTTGCGAACACCCTGGCCACCTAGTAGCGCCGAGTGGGTGGCCTTGTATGCCTTGACTGCCTCAACGCCCGCAATTGGCTTTGCCTGCTCAAGAGCTGAATAAAGAGAGTTGAGGACAGCACTGAGCAAGTAGGAGACTTCCATCGCTGGCGTTGCACCGCTAGTAAGCGGGCGCTTTCTGTTTTCTAGAGCATCCAATAGCTCCAGAAAAAAGCTGGCCTCAGCGAGTTTGTCGGCACTGCTCATCTTGTCACCCAACAGTGATTAGATGGCGCGCGCGTATATCCGAATGAACGTGCGCGCGCGTTCATTCGGATATTGAACCGGGCTGAGGTCGGGAGAACTTGGCGGAGAATCAATTGGTTGGCGATCTGATTCTCGGTATATCCCGGAATATGTCGCAGTCCCGTTGATGCCGGTTGCTGGATACTGCCGGTCTCTCGACGTTTGTCTGAAGGGCCGGGCATCACACACTCCGCTCGCCGGCCCCGAGGGATTTGGGATAAGGGCTCAAGCGACACAACTGGTGGCCTAACCCTGGTGGGGTGTGTGCGACGCGGTCCCTTTTGGTGCGGATCGTCCAATACATTCCGAGCATGGAAAACTGGCGGTGGCTGGGCCTCCTTCTGCGACTGCGAACGCGCTGTCGCCCCGTGGTGCGCATGAATGAGAGCGATACTCACGAGCCGGCCCTCGTTACGGTCGTTCGTTGATCACCTGATCCGCCGGTCAGCAGGCGCAGGATCAATAACGCGAAGTCACGCTGCCGTTCGGGATCGTCCAGGACCTGCATGGACAGCTTTTCGTGGTCGGACATCGCGTCGAGGACGATGTCGGTGACGCGTTTGGGGAACAGGCCGTGCATGATCTGGTCGGGGGTGTGGTTTTCGACCTGGGACATCACGGCTTCGTCGCGGCGGATGCGTTCGGCGACGCCGTTGGCGAAGTGGAGCTTGTCTTCGTCGCTCACTTCGGCGCCGAACAGTTCGTTGAGTTGGTCGATGATCTCGGAGAGGCGTTTCTTTTCCGGGTCGTGGGGCTTGCCGGAGCCGACGTCGGAGACGGGTTTGAGGCCGTCGTAGTCTTCGCCCTCTTCCGCGAGGTTCAGGCGCTGTTCGGCGCGCTTGTTCAGGCGGTAGTGGGTGAGCTGCAGTTCGTCGACCTCGATGGTGTCTTCTTCCAGGTTCTCGATGCGCAGCAGCGGATGCAGGGCGCGCGCGAATACGCAAAGCTGTTCCAGCTCGCGGTCGTCGAAGTCGACGATCTGTGACAGGAACTCGTAGCTGCGCACGAAGCTCTGCAGGTTCTTGCGGAACAGGTCCAGTTCGTCGCGCGTGGTGTGGGCGTCCTTCAGCTCCTGCTCGGCGCGGTGCAGCCCGGTCTTGTCGCCGTTGCGCTCGGCTTCGGCGTAGGCGGCCTTCCAGGTCTGGATTTGCTCGAGCACGGCCTTGTAGCGGGTGGTGAAGCGCTCCTTCGACGGGTGACAGTAGTAGGCGAGCTGCTTGGCACTGGCCTTGGCATCAAAGAACGCGCGGGCGAAGTTCTCGACCTCTTCCCAGTGGTAGATGCCGGCGGCGTCCAGGCTGCTCTGCAGGTCGTAGACCACGTTGGGGTCGGACACGTCGGCCAGCTCGGCCTTGTTGTAGTACGGGCGGAAGGCCTCGAGGATGTCTTCGGCGTCGTTGAAGAAGTCGAGAACGAAGGTGTCCTCCTTGCCCGGGAAGGTCCGGTTGAGGCGCGAGAGCGTCTGCACGCACTCCACGCCCTGCAGTTTCTTGTCCACGTACATCGCGCACAGCTTCGGCTGGTCGAACCCGGTCTGGAACTTGTTGGCGACGATCATCACGTTGTATTCGTCGGTGTCGAACGCCTCGGCCAGGTCGCGCCCCTTCAGCCCCGGGTTGAGCAGCGAGCTGGTCTCGGTCACCTCTTCGGGGATCACGCCGTCCGGCAGCACGGAGCCGGAGAACGCAACCAGCGCATGCACATCGGTGTAGCCCTTGCCCTGGATGTACTCGCGCATCGCCAGGGCGTAGCGCACGGCCTCCTGCCGGCTGCCGGTCACCACCATGGCCTTGGCCTGGCCGTCCAGCAGATGGCGCACGTTGGCGCGGAAGTGCTCGACGATCACCTCCACCCGCTGGGCGATGTTGTAGGGGTGCAGCCGAACCCAGCGGGCCAGCTTCGCCGACGCCTTGCGCGACTCCACCTCCTGGTCCTCGCCATGCGGGTGGGCGAGCTTCCAGGCGGTGGCGTAGGTGGTGTAGTTCTTCAGCACGTCGAGGATGAACCCTTCCTCGATCGCCTGGCGCATGGAGTACAGGTGGAACGGCTCGGGCTTGTTGTCCGCCGAGGGCGGCAGCTCCGGATCCGGCGGGCGGCCGAACAGCTCCAGGGTCTTCGCCTTGGGGGTGGCGGTGAACGCGTAGTAGCTGATGCGCTCGGAGGGCTTGCGCGCGGCCACGGCCGCATCCATCAGCTCCTCCGCGCTGATCTCTTCGCCTTCCGGCTTGTCGGCGCCCAGGATCGCCTTCAGCTTGGTCGCAGAGGAACCGGTCTGCGAGGAATGCGCCTCGTCGGCGATCACCGCGTAGCGCCCGGCGGCCAGGTCCGGGCGCTTGTCCAGCGCGTCGAACAGCGCCGGGAAGGTCTGGATCGTCACGATGATGATCCGCGTCTGCTCGGCCAGCGCCTCGGCCAGTTGCTCCGACTTGCTCTGGTTGCCGATGTCGCGGGTAATCGGCCGCACCACGCCATGCGCGTGCTCGAACTGGTAGATGGTGTCCTGGAGCTGGCTGTCCAGCACCGTGCGGTCGGTGACCACCACCACCGAGTTGAACAGCTTCTGCCCCTGGTCGTCGTACAGCGAGGCGAGCTGGTGCGCCACCCAGGCGATGGAGTTGGACTTGCCCGAGCCCGCGCTGTGCTGGATCAGGTAGCGGTTGCCCGCGCCTTCCTCGCGCGTGGCCTCGATCAGCCGGTTCACCACGTCCCACTGGTGGAAGCGCGGGAAGATCAGCGACTCCTTCTTGCTGCGCTTACCGTGGAAGTCCTCCACGGTCTTCTGTTCCAGATGCAGGAAGCGGCCGATCACCTTCAGCCAGGCATCCGGCTGGAACACGCGCTGCCACAGGTAGCCGGTCGCGTAGGAATCGGCATCGGGGGGTGCCGGGTTGCCGGCGCCGCCATCCTGCGTGCCCAGGTTGAAGGGCAGGAAGAAGGTGTCCTTCCCGGCCAGGCGGGTGGCCATCGCCACCTCGAACTGGCTCACCGCAAAATGAACCAGCGCCCCGCGCTTGAAGGTCAGCAACGGCTCCGGCTTGCGCGTGACCGGGTCCTTCACTGGCCGATCGCGCCGATACTGGCGCTTGGCGTTCTCCACCGACTGCTTGAACTCGCTCTTCAGCTCCAGCGTGGCGGTGGGGATGCCGTTGACGAACAGCACGAGATCCAGGCGCGGGTTGTACTCCCCCGATCGCGCATGGGGCGAATACGAGACCTCCGGCACCACGCGCAGCCGGTTGGCGCGATAGCGCGCCAGGGACTCGGGGTTCATGCCGTGATCCGGGCGGAAGCTGCACAGGTCGAACTTCACCCCCGGCGTCTTGATGCCGTGGCGCAGCACATCCAGCGTGCCGTGGCGCTCCAGATCGCGGGTGACCGCCCTGATCAGCGCGCGCTGCGGATCCTGCGGGTTCTTCGCGGCGAACTTCTCCCAGCGCTCCGGCCAGGCCTCCTGCAGGTAGGCAACCAGATCCTCGGTGTACAGCGCGGTCGGCGCATCGAAGCCGCTGGCCGGCCCGGTCAGCCAGCCGTCGGCGGTCAACTCATCAATAATGTCCTGCTGAAACTGCGCTTCCCTGCTATCCGCCATCAAGCCATCCTATTTCCCGCTTGTGTGCCCGGTGCCCTACCCTCTCAGCCGGTCTCTCGATCCCACGTATACCGTACCTTGAGATTATTCATCTGCTTCCAGTGCAGCAGACCTTCCTTTTGCAACCGCCCGACCACGATACCCGGTGCAACGCCGACGTTCCGCGCGAACTCCGCCACGGCATCCGGTGACAAGCCCGATCGGCTCAGTCTCTGCCAGGCCTCGGGCGGGATCAAATGATCCTCGGCGAAAGCATTGGCCTCCTGTTCTTCCTTGCCGTCGAGCCCGCCTTCCGTGTCCACGAAGGCGACTCGTTTCCCGTGGAGGACCAGATGGGCCGCCTCATGGAAAAAAGAAAACCACAAATGGTCATTCGACCTGTGCCGCAGACTCAGCGCAATCAGTGCCTTGTTGGGAGCCACCCAGCGCGTTGCTCCACTGACGGGGCAGCCCTTCGGCGCCTCAACGAACACGACTGCAACGCCAACCTTTCGACAAACCTCCACCAGTGGCGGTATGAACGTCTCCGGGCTGGTTTCACTGGTCAATTCCCGTACGTGTTCCAGTGCCAGTTCAAATCCCTTGCGATCGAAGGAGTTGCACTCGATCTCTGCCGCCATCCGCTCAGCCTGCCGGAACCATGCACCGACAGCCGCTCCCTTCCGCTCGAACGTCGGAGAGGCCCGGAAAGCCGCGTTCCCGGCCGAGTACCCCTCACACCAGGCATCCACCGAAGCCACCCCGAAAAACCCCAGGCATTCGGCGACTTGCTGACCCTTGTGCGAAAACCGCCGGATCCAGCCAAGGCGAACCATCTCCGCCAGCGGCAACTCCTTCAGCCACCCTGCCTGCGCCTTCAGAGTCTCGAGCTCCTGCTGCCGGATCAGCGCCTCACGGTACTGCGCTTCGCGTTCCAGCCAAAAGCGTGCTGTACCGCCAAGTACGCGCTCCAGGCGCAAGGCTGCTTCTTCCGTAAGCGGTACCTTCCCCTTGATGAGCTGATTGACGTGCTTGGAACTGTAATCGAGCCGCTGACCCAGCTCTCGCTGACTCCAGCCTTGCTCCTCAAGCAGATCCGCGATGGTCTCTCCGGGTGGAGAGACCCAGTCTGGCGTCCCGGTTTGTGCAAATTCAGTCATGGTAATCACCAACCCATACGATGCGGATGCGGTCCACCGCAGACCATGCGATACCGCCATCTGGCTTGCGCGGCCAGGGGTGGTCGGCAGGTTCAAAACACAACCGCACGCCACCCTGCAGGGAGAGGCAAAACCAGCCCTCGCGATCGCCCTTCAATGGATGGGGATGCCCCGCCACCGGTTCTGTCGGATTGGAGGCGGCAAAGAGATCCGCCAGGCGGGCGCGTAATTTCCGGGCGCAGGCTGCGCCAAGTTGTCGTTGCGCCTTACGCCCCTGCAGGCATAGCGCTTCCAGTGCCGCGTCCTTGTAGTCGACTTCCATCCCTGGATCTACCTGTTAGCGTAAATGATATTTACCCATCAGGTAAACACTTAGAATCACGGAGCTGCCATTCCGCACACACCGGGGCCATGTGACCGGAGATGACTCGCCGCGCTCATCCTTCGGGCCGGCCTGCGACCGCTCAACGCCCCGCTAATGTCTGCCGCCGGCGCCACCCTTCAGCGGCTTGTTGGCGGCTTCCGCTTGCAGGCGCTCGACCAGCCACACCTTGATGATGGATTGACGGGTCACGCCGATGCGTGCCGCCTCGCGATCCAGCGACTCGACCACCCAGGCGGGAAAGTCGACGTTGATGCGCTTTTGTTCCTGGTTGACGCGGCGCGCCGACGAGAGCTCGAGATCGCCAACGATGTCTTCCTGCCCTTCGTCGAATTTTTTGTCGAAGTCTTTAGCTTTCATAAAGCTCAACCTCCTGCTTGCGGGAGCGCCTGACGGAAATCAGGCGAATACGGCCTTCCCTGTAGTGACAACAGCCGACCAGTGTCTCCCAGCAATCTTCCCAATCAGCAGGAATCGCGGCTCGCCCTCCGAAAACGGCGGGGCCTGTCATAGCGCTTCAGGACTGGCTTCGGCAGCTTCGGCGACCAACTGTTCCTGCCATTCCGCGTACGTCTGGCCCGAGTCCTCCGCCTTCCATGCGGTACGCCCGTTGGCGGCACGTCCGACCACGATGGCCGCGGCCGCGCTGGGGCTGGAAAACGCGTAATCGCGCGCGAAGGTCAGCAACCCCGCCCCATCGTCCACGAGCACGGCTTCCTCGCCGAGTTGCTCATACAGGCGCTTATAGCTGTGGCTGGCTTGCGACCACTCGGCACGGGCCTTCGATCCCTCCAGCACGAAGAACTCGCCTTCTACCTCCTGCCCGTGGGCGGTGATGCCGTACTTCGGCACCTCCATCCGGAAGATCGGCGAGGCATCCGAGCCGGCATCCCCCTCCGAGCCCGTCAACGTGTCGCGGGAACGTGGGCGCGAGGCGTCGCGCAGGAACTCGAAGCCGAGCACGGGAAGGACGGTACGGATCTGCTCCAGAAAGAAGGCCATATCCGCCTGATCGGCCTCGGGCAGGTTGATGTACTCGTGGTTGGTGCCGTTGGTCAGGGTGCAGCGGCCCAGGGCCTTCGCCTGCTGGATCAGCAGGCTCTCCAGGTACTTCACATGCGCCTTGGTCAGGTTCTGGTCCTTACTGGTGACCAGACAGACTTTCTCCCAGAAGTCCTTGCCGCCCTGCTCCTCGGTGCGGTTGTGCTGCTTCAGGCGCTTGCCCACATCATCGGACTCGCCGATGTACACCTGCGGGCGCAGGCTGTTCTCCTCGTCCGGCCCGACCAGAAAGTAGATGCCGGTACGCCCGCACTCCGGCCGCTGCACCAGCTCGCTCAGCTTGCCGCGCGGCCCGGTGAGCACATGCCCGGTCCAGTTCATGATCTCGGCCGTCAGCAGGCCGTGCGGCGTGCCATCGACCAGGAAGAGGCGGAGGCTGCGGCCCTGGGTCATGCCGCACCTCCCTGCGTCGAGTATCCGGCCTGTTCCTCCGCAACCATTGAGAGTTCGGGTTCCTCCTGCTCAGCAGCACCCGCCCAACCACGCACGTCGATCTTGCCGGTAACCGCCGCGGATATCAGGGCAGAGCGCCGTTCTCTGAGCAGATCTACGTTTTCTTCGGACTCGGCTAGCAAGGCATCAATCCGACGGATGTGAGAGGAGAGATATCTCGAAATCGATAGCTGTTCATCAGTCGACGGAAGATAAATCTGCAACTTCGTGAAGTCTGCCCCAGAAAGGTGGGTTTGATTAAATCCATCGTCTTTATACAAGAGCGCCGGATGGCGATTTAACAAGAAAAATAAAAACAACGATAAAGCGCCAATCGGCCTAATTCTGCACACACGCTGATTTACAGCATACAACCCCGAGTATTCCACAAGGAAGGATCTCGCTAGCGCTCTACCATTTGGGAGGTCGCTCATGACCATAAGCACGTCACCCTCATCGGCGGGAGTGAGGTTCTCTGTGCATCTTTTAACTGCACGACCGTTGGTGGAAATGAAACGTGAATTCACGCAAATGTATTCACCATCCTCATCTACAAATGGTTCATGCGCTTTTCCCTGTGTAAACTCCACAATATCCCCCAACCGCTTCAACTCCCAATGCGCCGGCACCTCGCCCAGCCACTCGACGCCGGAATCCTTCATGGGCACGTTGGGGTCGAGGCCCTTGGTGACGGCGTGGGAGATCACCGCCTGCCGCTTCTCCTTCAGCAGCTCGATCAGCCGCCGCTGCTCCTCGATCAGCCCATCGATCCTTTCGATCTCACACTTCAGAAACGATGTGATTTGCTCCTGCTCGATCCGCGGAGGTATCGGCACCCGGGTGGAACTCACGAACTCGGACTCCAGGCTTTCAACCGTTGCCCCTTGCTTGGACCATTCAAACAAGAGTTCCCGGTTCAAACCCTGGACCATCCTTAAAAAGAACTGGGGCAGCATACGTTCCCTGACATCGTATGCCCTGACATCCTGATTGACTGTTACAGCAACCTCGTTGATTGCAGCCGGTATCCGTTTCTGCAGAATCCCGGACCGGAACACCAAAAGAACTCGCCCTGGCTCGATCAAGCGGGCTGGTGAAGAGTGAAGCGCCGCCTCCGATAGCGTGTCGATGGTGCTCTCAATGCGCTCCACCTTCATATCCTTCGGGGTAACCCACGGCACACCACCGTTCCAATACTGGAGGTCATCTTTTGGCGGAGTGCCACCTCCTTGTGAACGCGCAAAATGGCCGAGTCGGATCACTTCCCAATGCGCCGGCACCTCCCCCAGCCACTCGACACCGGAGTCCTTGTACTCGGGATACTTCGGGAAGCTCACGCCGACAGCTCCTCGATCATTTGCTTAATGCGGGTGGTGACGGCCTTCAGGTCAGCGTCGATCTCCTCCAGCGGGCGCGGGGGCTGGAACACGTAGAAGTGGCGGTTGAACGGGATCTCGTAGCCGACGATGCCGATCTCGCCGTCCTGTTCGTCGCGTTTGTTCTCGTCGATCCAGGCGTCCGGGACGTGCGGCTTCACCTCGCGTTCGAAGTAGTCGAACACGTCTTCGCCCAGCGGGACGTTCTCGGTGTCGCGCAGGTCGCTGTCCGGTTCCGGGTTGCCCTGCTTGTCGGTGCACAGATCGGCTTCGGGGTCGCGTTCGCTGAGGGCGTTGACCACGGCCTTGAGCGCCGGGGCGGCCAGCTTGAGGTCGAGGGCCTTCAGCGCGGCCTGCAGGTCCTTCAGGAAGGCCTCGCGGTTGCGGTACAGGGTGTCGGCACCCAGGCGCTCGCAGGCGGCCTGCACGCCGAGTCGGGTGGTGTCGTCCAGCTTCTGGATGGCCTTTTCGGCCAGCATGCGTTCGATGCGCTCGGGGCTGGCCTGGAAGTTCAGGCGCAGGGGGCGCTCGACGGTGACCCGCCGGTAGCCGAAGGCCTCGGTCGGGAAGATCTTGCTCTTCTCGCCTTCCTCGAAGCCGCCGTAGGTGCGCACGATGGCGTCGATGTCCGCATCGGTGACGTACTGGCGCTTGGAGCCGAGCGATTTGCGCATCTTGGCGTAGCGGTCGGTGGCGTCGATGAGCTGGACGCGGCCGCGGCGCTCGGCGGGCTTGTGGTTGGACAGCACCCAGACGTAGGTGGCGATGCCGGTGTTGTAGAACATGTCGGTGGGCAGGCCGATGATGGCCTCCACGAAGTCGTGCTCCAGCAGGTAGCGCCGGATCTCGGACTCGCCGCTACCGGCGCCGCCGGTGAACAGCGGCGAGCCATTCAGGATGATGCCGATGCGCGAGCCGCCCTGGCGCGGGTCGCGCATCTTGCTGACCAGGTGCAGCAGGAACAGCAGCGAGCCGTCGGAGACGCGCGGCAGGCCCGGGCCGAAGCGGCCGTTGAAGCCCTTGTGCTTGTGTTCGTCGGTCACCTGCTTCTGGACCTTCTTCCACTCCACGCCGAACGGCGGATTGGCGAGCATGAAGTCGGCGTGCAGGTCTTCGAGCTGATCATCCGAGAGCGTGTTGCCCAGCTTGATGTTCTCGACGTTCTGGCCCTTCACCAGCATGTCCGCCTTGCAGATGGCGTAGGACTCGGGGTTCAGCTCCTGCCCGTGCAGGGACACGCTCACGTCCTGGCTGATCTGCTGGATGTATTCGTCGCTCTCGGACAGGAAGCCGCCGGTGCCGCAGGTCGGGTCGTACACGGTGACGATGGCGTGCGGCTTGAGCTTGTGGTCCTGGCCGGTGAGCACCAGCGAGGTGGTCAGGTGCACGATATCGCGCGGGGTGAAGTGCTCCCCGGCGGTCTCGTTGGAGCTCTCCGCGAACTTGCGGATCAGCTCTTCGAACACCAGCCCCATGCCGAAGTTGGAGATACGCGCGGGGCGCAGGTCGATGGCGGCGAAGCGCTGCACGACCTGATAGAGCAGGTTGTTGGCCGCAAGCTGCTCGACGAAGTCCCCGAAGTGGAAGTGATCGAAGATCTCGCCAGCGTGCGAGCTGAAGGATTCGATGTAGCTCATCAGGTCATCGGCCGTCTGCGTGTCCGACAGGCTGGCAAGCGACAGTGGCGAGGTGTTGAAGAACGGCTGGTCGACCTCGCGCAGCAGGACCTTCTCCCGCACCGAATCCGGCTTGTTCTCGTGCGCCTTGGCCGCCGCCAGGACCTTGTCCTTCGTTGGCTCCAGCACGCACTCCAGCCGCCGCAGCAGCGTGAACGGCAGGATCACCCGCCCATACTGCGACTGCTTGAAGTCCCCCCGCAGCAGATCCGCCACCGACCAGATCCACGCCGCCGTCTCCGAATGATTCTCCGTGTTCAACCCCTGCTCCCCTGTTGCTGTTCACCCACCCGAGGGCGAGTCCACCACCTAGTTGGGGGCATTGTTGCAGCAACGTCGCCGGGGCGCGAACCCTGGCGCGGCGACCACCACCGAGCCCCGACCCCGCACAACCAGCCTTCGCCAAATCACACCGCCAGCCCCGCCAGACCCTCATTCGCGCGCAAGGCGTGCTCCTACCCCGCCGTGCCACTGCAGACCCCATGGATCAAGGGCCGAATCATGGGTGACCCTTTCCTCTTGCGCGCTCGTTACTCGGGCCCTTGGGCTACCGCCATTTCCGCGGCTTACACCGGGAAGCCCCTTATTGACACGCGTCACGTGACACCGTACAAATGAGCCATGATCAAGACGTTCGCTGATCGGCGTACGCAGGAGTTGTACGCGACAGGGAAGTCGAAACAGATCCCGCCCGATGTGACGAAACGAGCCGTTCGGAAACTGGATTATCTGTCCATCGCCGAGCGACTTGAGGACTTGCGGGTACCCCCAGGAAATCGACTGCACAGCCTGGAAGGCGACCGCAAGGGCCAGTTTGCGATATCGGTGAACGACCAGTGGCGGATCTGTTTTCGCTTTGAGGATGGGGACGCCTACGATGTCGAAATCGCGGATTATCACTAGGAGGTATCAGTGATGACGATTCCCAACACGAGCGGCTTGAAGCGCCGCCCCACCCATCCGGGCGAAATGCTGCGGGAAGACTTCATGCCGGATTACACCCTCAGCACTGCCGAACTGGCACGAGCCTTGGGTGTGTCGCGACAGTCCATCAACGAACTGCTGCGCGAGCGCCGCGCGCTGAGCCCCGAGATGGCGCTTCGTCTGGCTCGGTTATTCGGGACGACGCCGGAGTACTGGCTGAACGCCCAGCGCGCGGTGGATCTCTGGGACGCCGCCCAAGCCATTCAGGACGACGTAGGCCGCATCCGACCACTCAGTGCTGCTTGACCGCTCTGTCCCTGTCTTCCGATAGCGACCCAGCACCCACGGGGTCCGGTCTTGCCTTTCACCCAAAGCCAGGCGCGCAGAGTAAGGGGCAAGATCTGACCGCGGCCCTCCGCGAGGCGCGCAAGCGTTACGGCCTCTATGTCCTGACGAGCGTCTCCCGGTATCGCTCCAGCAACATCACACCAGAGATTGGCCCACCGCTGCGAGTTGGTCAGGTCTTGCTATCGTCGTCCGGCTGGTTCCACGGGAGACGGCCCTCGATCTCCAGGTGCAGGGCAAACACGAGCAGTGTGCGGATGAGAATGATCAGGGCCAGCATGAGTACGTTTTCCATGGAGTACTCGATCGCCACGGTCATGATGATGTCGGCCGCGACCAGGAACTCCAGTCCGAGGATCAGGCCGCGCACGCTGCGGCGGCGATAATCGACGTAGGCCTCGTGTGTGCTCATCCGGCGCATGTTTACCAGCCAAACCACTGTTGCCAGCACGAATCCGCCTATGATCACGGCGATGCCGACTACTTCGAGCCCTAGGACCAGTGCGTTGGCGATCTGAAGGAAGACATCGGGCATGTCCGCATCCTTTGCTGGTCAGCGATTTGCGGCAAGTCTACTGCCGGCTGTTGGTCGTCGGCCAATGTTGACCCGCCAGGAGTCTGTCGGACCTGTGGGAAGAACGGGGCTGAAGCGCGCCTCTTCAGTGGTGTGGTTTCGATATGCGCGAAGGCATGTGTGGGGGTGCCCGCCAGGGTCGGACCACGGTAACCGCCTGACTCCCTGTCTTTTATGCCCAAAAAAACCGCCCAGTGGGATGCTTATTCGTGCAATTCCGGACGAAAAACGGCCGCGCCAGGGCGAGTACATCCAACTCAGCCCCGCTCTACATGCACGGTGATCTCCTCGCGGTCGTGATAGAGCTGTCGCGCCCGCATCCGGTGAGCGATTCGGGCATCCAGCAGGCGTTCCTCGATGTGGTCGAGGCAGTCGTATACGGTCTGCCAGCGCTGTTTCATCGGCAGCTTGAGATTAAAGATGGCCTCGCGGCACCAGCCGGCCTCCAGCCAGTCCGCCATGCGTGCGGCCACCTTTGATGGCTTGTCCACGATGTCGCAGACCAGCCAGGTGACCGACTTCGGTGGCACCCAGGAGAAGGCGTCCTCACGGTGGTGCTCCACCTGGGTGGTTGCCATCAACGGGGCATCCATCGGGCCATTATCTACTGCGTGCACGTACATACCGCGTCGCACCAGCTGCCAGGTCCAGCCACCCGGGGCTGCGCCGAGGTCCACGGCCTGCATGCCCTGCGCCAAGCGCGTGTCCCAGGCATCCCGCGGGATGAAGGTGTGCCAGGCCTCCTCCAGCTTCAGGGTTGACCGGCTGGGTGCCTCGCGTGGCGAGCGCAGGTGCAGGATGCCGCCCGGCCATTCGCTGCGCTCGCCGGGCCGGCTGAGGCCCAGTTGCACGCAGTCGCCGGAGCGCCAGAAGACATGCAGGCGCAGCCCGCCTGCCTGTGCCCGCAGCACCCCGCGCTTGCGCAGGACGGAGGCCAGCGGCCGCTCCACGGCCTTGATCAACCGGCGCAGGCCCTTCCCCTCGTTGGTATCCGGCATTTCGTGCCAGATGGAATCCACCGGGCAGCCGGCTGCAAACGCCTGTTCGATGACGGGCGTCAGCCGATCCGCGCGATCCAGGCCCTCGAGTGCCGGCAACGCCGGAAAGACCTGCCGCGCAAAGATCAATTCCTCGAACGGTAATGCGCGCGCCAGCGCCTCCACCGTGCAACCGGCCGGCTCGAAATGGACGTACCCGCTGCCTGGCTGCACCCGCGCAAAACCACCCAGCCCTGCGCGCGCTGCGCGGTCGGCCAGCTCGGCCGTCAGATCCGCCTCGAAGCCCGCGCGACAATACAGCAGCAGGCCGGAAAAGCCTGATCCGCTCGTTCCCATCCCAGAACCCCTCTCCCACACACAAAAAAGCCGCCGCACACCCGAATGGTGCACGGCGGCTGCGAGACTACCCGGCCCGCTCGCGCGGGCCAAGCCAAACGCCGATCAGCGATCCAGGCCAGGATCGCCCGCGACGTTCTTCAGCTTCGGCAGGTAGGGCTTGCCGGGGCTGATGGTGTCGCGATCGCGCAGATACCCGGCGACCACATCCCATACCGGATCGGTATCCAGCGGCTCGTGGACATTGGCCCAGCCGGCCACCACGTAGTTCTTGTCCGGGTCCAGCGGCTCACCGTTGATGTGCATGTCGCTGATACGGCTACCCATCGATTCGTGCGGATCGATGGTGTATTCGATGCCCGAGGTTCGCACCATGTCCCCGCCGCGGTGATGGTAGGGATTGGCATTGAAGATCGAGTTGGCCACGTCCTCCAGGGCATTCTTCAGCTGCGCACCGGTCATCTCGTTGCGCTGCGTCTCCGAATAGGTGGTCGCGGTCTGCGTCATCAACTCCTCGAAGGTGATGGGCGAACCCGGCAGGACGCTAATGCCCCAGCGGAAGCCGGGCGACAGAGCCACCTCGGCATCCATTTCCTTGATCATCGCATCCATGATGACCTCGTCGAAGGTACCGTTGAAGTTGCCGCGGCGGTAAAGAACACCGTCGGTTACGGCCAGTTCTTCATTCAGTTTGTCCTCATAGGGCTCGCGCACCGTGCGGATGTGCTCCTCCATCTCGGCATCCGCCTCGATCAGGTTGGAGAACACCGGCAGCAGGGTGAACTTGTAATCGCGGATACCGCTGTCGGTCACGTCGAGATCCATCACGCCCAGGAACTTGCCATTGGAACCGGCATTGGTGACCAGCGTGGTCTCGCCGCCGGCATTCTCGATTTCCATCGCGCCCGGCACCGCATCATGCGTGTGCCCGCCCATGATGATGTCCACATCGCGCAGGCGACGGGCCATCTCCATGTCGGTGACCATACCGTTGTGCGACAGGATCGCCACCACCTTGGCGCCCTTCTCGCGGCACTCGTCGATCATGCGCTGCATGTTCTCGTCGCGGATGCCGAAGCTCCAGTCCGGGAACATGTAGTCGGGGTTGGCCACGGATGTATAGGGAAACGCCTGGCCGATCACGGCGACCGGCACGCCATTCATCTCGCGGATGGTATAGGGCTCGAAGACCGGGTCGCCCCAGTCGCGATCCTCGATGTTCTGCGCCAGGAACTCGATGTTGTTGGGCTTGAAGTCGTTTTCGATGATCTCCATCACCCGCTCGTCGCCGAAGGTGAACTCCCAGTGGCCGACCATGATGTCCACGCCTAGTAGTTTCTGCGCATCGACCATGTCCTGCCCGTTCGTCCACAGCGACGTCGCGGAGCCCTGCCAGGTGTCGCCACCATCCAGCAGCAGGGAATTCGGGCGCTCCGCGCGCAGCTTCTGGATCAGCGTGGACAGATGGGAGAACCCACCCAGGCGACCGTATTTCTCGGCCGCATACTTGAAGTCCATATGGGTGACAGCATGTGCCAGCGGCGTGCCCGGCTGGATATCGAAATATTCCAGCATTTCCTTGCCGGCCAGCACCGGCGGCTTGCCCTGCATATCGCCCACGCCGATGTTCACGTCCGGCTCGCGGAAGTGCACCGGTTTCAGCTGCGCGTGGCAGTCGGTGTAGTGCAGCAGCGACACGTTGCCAAATTTCGGCAGGTCGTACATGTTCGCGTCGGCCGGCTTCCAGGACCCCTTCTCGCCTGCCCAGGCATTCATCGAGAAGCCGGCGGCACTGGCCGCGACCATGGCTTCGAGAAACTCTCTGCGCGTAAGACTCATATGGATCTCCTTGGTGGCTTGGTTTTATCCGGGACGCCAATCGCACCCCTTACCAAGCTCCCGACGCACGGCCACCGCGAATGTTCCCCGAACCGGATGGGGGAATGGGCACAACAACAGCGTATTTTCGCGTTATTTGATGGAGATCGGGAGAAAAAGACACCATTTCCTGAGTGTTGGAGACTTTCCATCTTTTTGCTATGCCTGTCACATTTCGCACCAGTGCAGACACAAAAAAACCTGCTACCCGGAGATAGCAGGCCAAGACGCGACATACACCGCCGGAAGCAACCGGCCCGCACCGCACGCTGGGGGATCGTGCATCCCTTGCTGGGCCGAGGATCGAATCCGACGATCTCAGGCTAGTCAGCCTTCCGGCGGTCTTTCTTGATCCAGATCAATATATACGGCGATCCCGTTGCTGCGCTTGCGCACTGCGGCTGGCAGGCGGCGGCCTCAGGCCCCGTACTTTCCCTGGGCCGCCAGCCCGTTATCCCGGGCGCGCTCGAACACCGTCTGCTGGGCCTTCTCGAAGTTGGCGGAAGGATCCTTGCCCCAAAGCTCCATCGCGGCCTGCTGCATGCCACGGCCATAGGAGAAGGACAGCGGCCACGGTGTCCCACCGATCTGGTTCATGGCGTCCAGGTGGTTGGTAGCATCGGCGTCGCTCTGCCCGCCCGAGAGGAACACCACCCCCGGCAGGATCGCCGGCACCGCGGATTCCAGGCAGCGCAGGGTCGCATGGGCGACGTCCTCGACACTGGCCTGCTCGGGGCAGTCCTTGCCCGGCAGCACCATGCTGGCCTTGAGGATGGTGCCCTCGAGCAGCACGTGATGCTCGTACAGCGCCCGGAACACGGCCCGCTGGGTCGCCTCGGTCACGCCGTAACAGGTCTCGATGTCGTGGTCGCCATCCATCAGGACCTCGGGCTCCACGATCGGCACGATCCCGTGCTCCTGGCACAGTGCGGCATACCGTGCCAGGGCATGCGCATTCGATTCGATGCAGGTATCAGTGGGCATGGTCTCGCCAATGGTGATGACCGCGCGCCATTTGGCAAACCGGGCCCCCATCCGCGCGTACTCCTCGAGCCGCTCGCGCAGTCCGTCCAGGCCCTCGGTCACCTTCTCGCCGGGGAAGCCGGCCAGATCCTTCGCGCCGGTATCGACCTTGATGCCAGGCAGGATGCCGGCCTCGTTCATCACGTCCACGAACGGCTTGCCGTCACGGGTGGACTGGCGGAGCGTCTCGTCATACAGGATCGCGCCCGAGATGTACTCCTTCAGCTTCGGCGTCGTCAGCAACAGCTCGCGGTACGTGCGGCGGTTCTCCTCGGTATTCTCGACACCGACCGCGCCCAGGCGCTTGCCGATCGTCCCGGTGGATTCATCAATGGCGATGATGCCCTTGCCGGGGGCCACCATCGCTTCGGCCGTCTCTACCAACTGATCGATCTTCATGCCTGCTCCTTGCATTTCTGCGTGGGACTGCCTTCGAAGAGTAGTCACCCTCCGCGGGTTCTTCCAACCCGACAGGGAAAACCCCACCACAGTTTCCGGAACAACACGAAAGGCCGTGTCCACGGCGCATGAAAACCGCTCAGGCGAACTCGCCCGCGGCGTGTCCGGAGGCCCAAGCCCACTGGAAGTTGTGGCCACCCAGGTGCCCGGTGACATCCACCACCTCGCCGATGAAGTAAAGGCCCGGGATCGTCCGGCACTCCATCGTCTTGGATGACAGCGCAGCGGTATCCACCCCGCCCAGGGTAACCTCCGCCGTACGATAGCCCTCGGTCCCCGCGGGCCACACCGTCCATGGCTGACAGACGGTTACCACCTGTTCGATATCCGCGTTACTCAAGTGCTCCAGTGCCCGGTTCTCCACCCACAGCTCGCACCAGCGCTGCGCAACCCGGCGCGTCAGCTGCTCGCCCAACACACTCTTGAGCTCCAGCTTCGGACGCTGCTCGCGCAGTTCGCGCAGGTGCGCCGCCAGATCCATGCCCGGGAACAGGTCGATCGCCACCGGATGACCCTCCTCCCAGTAGGACGACGCCTGCAACACCGCGGGACCGCTCAGCCCCCGATGCGTAAATAGCAGGTTCTCGCGAAACCCCACGCCCCCGGCCGTCGTCACCGTATCCAGCGCCACACCCGACAGCCCCTCCAACTCCTCCAGGGGCCGCCCGCTCAGGGTGAACGGGACCAGCGCAGGCCGCGTCGGCTGTACCGGAAGCTCCAGTGAGCGGGCCAGATCCAGGCCAAAGCCTGTGGCCCCCATGCGCGGAATGGAGTACCCCCCCGTGGCAATCACCAGCGACTCGCAGGCGATCGCTTCCTGCCCGGCCATCAGCCGGTGCGGCGCACCTGGCTCCACATCCGCCACCGGCGTATCCGTGCGCACCGTGACCCCGGCCGCGGCACACTCATCCAGCAGCATCTGCACGATGTCCTTCGAGGAGCGATCACAGAACAGCTGACCCAGCTTCTTTTCGTGGTAGGGAATGCCGTGCTTGTCCACCAGGGCGATGAAGTCCCACTGGCTGTAGCGGCTGAGCGCGGACTTCACGAAATGCGGGTTCGCGGAGATGAAATTCTCCGGCTCGCAATACATGTTGGTGAAGTTGCAGCGGCCGCCGCCCGACATCAGGATCTTCTTCCCGACCCGGTTGGCATGGTCCAGCACCAGCACCCGTCGCCCACGCCCGCCCGCGGTCAGGGCGCACATCAGCCCGGCCGCCCCGCCACCGATCACGACCACATCGAAATGCTTCGCCGCGTCACTCATGGCGCGCGCTGCGGCTCGAATCGGGAGTTATGCGTAGTCCCTGGCACAATCAGCGCACCCACTCCTTGCGCACCACCAGGGTCTGCGCGATCAGGTCATGCAAGGCCTGTCGCCGCTTGGTAAAGGCCACCATGATGTAGCCGATCATCAGGATCAGCCCGGACAGGATGGTCGCGAAATGCCGCCCGGTCGCGCGCAGGAACGAGATCCGCTCACCCTGGAAGTCCACCACTCGCAGGCCAAACACCATCTTGCCCAGCGTCGCCTGGTACTGGGAGCTGTGCATGCCGGCCCAGTACAGCCAGGCCACCACGACATTCACCAGAAACCAGGCCGCCTCCCCCGGCGGAACGGGGTCATCCGGCCCGCGCGCGGCCAGTGTCTCCGGGCTGATCAACGCCTGCGCCACGATCTGCGGCACACCGATAATCACCGCATCCAGCAGATAGGCCCCCACGCGCACCCAGAAGCCACCGTAGGCCGCACGCGCCTCGGGCGGGCCGTCGTGAGCACCGGCTCCGGCCCCCAGCGGCGCACCACACTGAATGCAGAACCGCGCCTCTGGCGGGTTCTGCTTGCCACACTGTCCACAATCCATGATGTCTCGCTCTCCCTTGTGTTGTGCGCTCTCGCCAGGACCGACCGCCTACAGTAACGGCTCGACGGGAAGGATCCGGGTCATGCCGGACACAAACCGCCGCCACAGCCCCGCCTTGGGCTCCTGACGGTAGGCATTTCCAGAACCGTCCCGCCATACCAGACCACCGGATGCATCCCGCTCCACCCGGTAGGCCACCTGCGGCCGAACCCCCCGTTGATGCAGTGCGGCCAGCCGTTCCACCAAAACCGGCTCGGACAGGAACACACCGGACTCGCTGTTCGTATGCGCCGAGCGCGGGTCCAGGTTGAACGAGCCGACAAAGGCCTCCTCGCGGTCGAATACCAGCAACTTGGAATGCAGGCTGGCCTGCGAGGGCTCGATCCCGCGATCGCGCTCCAGGCGCGCCCAGCGCGGCGGCCCGGTCGGGCGCAGCTCGAACAGCTCGACCCGTGCATCCAGCAACGCATGTCGCCGTCGCGCATAGCCGGCATGGGTAAAGGCGACATCGTTCGCCGCCAGCGAGTTCGTCAGCACCTGTACACGCACCCCCGACTCGCTCATCCGCGACAGCTGGGCCGTCCCGTCACGCCCCGGCACAAAGTACGGCGAGACGATCAGCAGTTCCTGCTCCACACCCAGCAGCCGCTCACCCAGGGCGTCCGCGACTCGCGAGCCATCGCCTCGTGCACGCGCCTTGGCCTCGTCATCGACCACGAACTCCGCGCGCGTCGTCCACACATATGCCGCCGGATCGGCAATCGGCTGCGGCACCGGCTGCCCATTCAGGGGTTCCATCTGCATCAGGGGGTGGGTGTGATTCTGTGCCAGCCAGGCCCGCAGGGACCCTTGCTGCAGGGCCAGGCGCTCCGGCGAACCGGCCTCTCGCGCAACGCGCTCGACCTCGATGGCGCCCGGACTGTTCCAGAAATCCACGAACGACCGGTCGATCTCCCTGACCAGCGGCCCCACCACCACCAGATCCAGATCCGCAAAATTGTAATCCGGGCTCGCCTCGAAGTACTCGTCCCCGACATTGCGCCCGCCCGTAATCGCCAGGCGCCCGTCCACCACCCAGGCCTTGTTGTGCATCCGGTGATTCAGGTCGCTACCACGAAAAAAGAACTCGGCACTGGCCCGCAGCAGACCCTCGCGCGTACGGAACGGATTGAAGATCCGAACCTCAACGTTCGGATGCTGCGCAATCGCGGCCAACGTCGCGTCGCGCCCGCGCGCGTCGACGTCATCCAGCAGCAAGGAGACCCGCACGCCACGATCGGCCGCCCCGAGCAATTCGCCCATCAGCACCCGGCCGGCCGCATCGTCGCGCCAGATATAGGCCTGCACCTGGATCCGCTCGCGCGCCATGCGCACGCTCATCACCCGCCAGCGAAAGGCCTCGGCCCCCTCGTCCAGCAGTCGGAATCCCGTCTTCCCCCGCTCGCGGGCCGGCTCGAACCCTTCCAGCCACTCCGCCAGCGGCCCCTCTGAGGCGGGGGGCTCCAACGCTTGCCATCCGCGCTCCGGCGCCGGCTGCAACGGCGCACAACCCGCCGCGAGTGCGAGAAACAGCACGGCCAGAAGCCAGGAAAACCGATACGGATCACGCATGAACAAGCAATCGCCCGACGCGATGCCCCCTTTATCGAATAGCACGCCCGGTGCCAGCCTGACGCCACGTACGCGCCCTGTCGATCCGGGACATCCGCCGACCGCCCGGGCATAAAAAAAGCGAGCCGGGCGGACCCTGACTCGCTTCTTCACAATCTGGTAGGCGCGATTGGACTCGAACCAACGACCCCCACCATGTCAAGGTGGTGCTCTAACCAGCTGAGCTACGCGCCTGTCGTCTTCGAGCCGCGTATTCTACCGACTCCCCGCCCCCTGTCAAAGCATCCGTTAACGCATTTTGCGTGCCGCGTTAACGGGATCGGCCCACGGCACCCTGAACGCGCAACGCTGCATTGACCGTTGATCGCGCTCTTGCCGATCGCCGCGGTTTCCCGGCGCGCGCCCTCCAGGGTGTGGACGAGCGGTTCCAGTCTCGAGACCCAACCGGCCTCAGCCCCGTTGCACCGCCTTTTCATAGAGTCCTGGAAAGCGCCCTTCGGGATCAAATTCGCGCTTGAGGGCCTCGTAGGCTGGACGGTCGTAGTTCTGCCAGAAGGTGGCTTCGTCGTAGGTGCTGCGCGAGTACAGGCTTTTCTTGCCGCCGTGTTTCGCGACCAGTGCCTCGACCCGAGCGTTGTAATAACCATCGGGCTCGCTGGAGCGGACCATGTCCCAGAAGCCGAAGTTGATGTACGCGGTATCGGTACGCAGCTGGAACAACGAGAACCCGGCGTCGGGCACGACAAATGGGCAGATCCACACCGGACGGATACCGATTTCGGCCTCGAAATCGGCCAGAAACGCCGCGGCGTTGGCGATCGGGATGTCGACGTCCTGGATCACCGACTCGCTGCGCGGACGAACCGCATGGAGCAGGCTCAACGGCCAGCGGCGGCTGGCGCGCATGATCTTCTGGTAGGTCACGCTCGACAGGCGCTTGCGCCCGAGAAGGAGCCGCACCGGCTTGAGATGGGCGCCGACATTCCTGCTGCACCAGAACCAGTCGGTGTCCCAGCGCCAGAGGTAGTCGTGGATGCTCAGATAGTCCTCGCGCCGCTCGCGCAGGCTCTGCCAGTACTGGCGCATCCAGGTGTAGTCACTGGCCTCGGTGTCCGCCGGCGATGATTCCACGCAGTGCGCGCGGGTCAGCACGAAATCGCCGGGGCCGAAGTACACGCCATCGAGAAACGCGCAGGTCGGGTGCGCGCATTCCTCGGCGATCGCGGCGAACAGTTCTTCGGCGTCGCGGAAGCGGGTGTGCTCGAGCCGCACATAAGGCTGCACCCGAATCAGCCGCAGCCGGACCCGGGTGGCGTAACCGAGGCTGCCGTAGGAGTTCGGAAAGCCGTAGAACAGTTCCGGGCGCTGCTCGCGCGAGCAGGTCAACACGCGGCCATCGGCGACCATGACGTCGAGCTCGTCCACCGTGTCGTGCACCAGGCCGTAGCGGAACGCACCCGACTCGATGCCGATCCCGGTGGTCGCACCGCCGACCGTGATGCTCTTGAGCTCCGGCACGATGGCCGGTGCCAGGCCGTACGGCAGGGTTGCGTCGACCACGTCGGCATAGGTCGTCATGCCCTCGACCTCGGCAACGCCGGCCTCGGGGTCGATCTCGATCACGTGGTTGAGCGAAGCCACGTCGATCTCGGTCCGCCGGGCCTCCTGGCGCGGCCTGAACAGGTTGCTGGTGGACTTTCTCAGGCGCACCGGTCCGTCCGACCCGGCCAGCGCTGCGGCCATCGCCGCCACACGATTGCGGTGGACGGCCCAGGCGGCGCTGCTCATCGGACCGACTCGTAACGCGGCAGATCCCCGTGGCTGAGCACGAGCTGCCAGAGGTTCAGCTGGCGCGCACGGAAGGCGCCGGCACAGCTCAACAGGTAATAGCGCCACATCCGGTAGAAGCGCTCATCCAGGCCTTCGCTTTGTTTCAGATCCGGCCAGGCGGCGACGAAATTGTCGTCCCAGGCCATCAGGGTGCGGTCATAGTCCGGGCCGAAGTTGTGCCAGTCCTCGAGCACGAACAGGCCCTCCTTGGCCCGAGTGAGCTGCGCCGCGGATGGAATCACGCCACCGGGGAAGATGTATCTGGCGATCCAGCGGTCGGTGCTGCTACGGCTGACGTTGCCCCCGATGGTGTGCAGCAGCATCAGGCCACCGGGCTTCAGGCGGGAGCGCGCGAGTTCGAAGAACGCGCGAAAGTTCTTCGGGCCGACGTGCTCCATCAACCCGATGCTCACGACACGATCGTACTGCCGGGATTCGTTGGCCGCCTCGCGGTAGTCCTGCTGCCGGATATCGACCGGAAGGCCCTCGCAGAGCCCTCTCGCGTACTCCACCTGCTGGCTGCTGATGTTGTAGCTGTCCACCTCGCATCCGTGCTCGGAGGCCAGATACCGGGCCAGTTCGCCGAACCCGCCGCCCAGCTCGAGCACACGCATACCCGGCTCCAGGTGCAGCTTGCGCGCGATCAGCTCCAGCTTCGCGCGTTGTGCCGCGTCCAGGGTCGCCTCGGTCCCGTCCGGGCCGTAATAGGCGCAGGTGTACTGCATGGTCGGCCCGAGCATGACCTCGTAGAGACGGTTCGAGAGGTTGTAATGCTGCTCCGCGACCCGCCGCGAGCGCCGGCGACTCTGCTCGTTAGCGAGCCAGCTCAGCAGCACCCGGCCGAGCACCACCGGGCTGCGCACCTCGCGGTCCAAACGTGCCCCGAGCAACCGGAAGAACAGCTCGTCGAGCCGCTTGGTGTCCCACCAGCTTTCCATATAGGCCTCGCCGGCACCGAGCGACCCCGCGGCCAGAATCCGTCGATACAGCCGCTCGTCGTGGACCTGGACATCCCAGGGCCGCTCGCCCCCGACCTCGACGTCAGCGCTACGCAACAGCTGCGTGACTTGTTGTCTTGCTGACATGTTCGTGCTCCTTGCAGAAATCGGATGGCCGGCTTGCGGCACCGGCCTGAGCGCGGGGCCTGCCACTCGAGAAGCGCAAGACCATGGCCCCATGCAAAACCCAGGCTACTGTGGATAGCACGTCACTGCGAGGGTTTGTCAGTGCCACGTGCCCTCGCCACTGCAACGACCCTATCATTCAGGTTTCCAGCCAGTGAATTCGAGGACGCCCTGCCGACGGCCAACCGGATGACGCGAACAACCTTTCCTGCTTGGCCACTCGGCCGGTCGGCACAATCTCCAAACCGAGAGATTCAATCGATTAATCAAGTGGGGCAGATACGGTTTCGGCATCAAGCCCCGAACGGCGTTCATCCGATGGGTGTTGTCGCTTTCCAGAGGGCCGGCCGGAGTCTTCTGAGCGACGGGATTGGCCTGCGTAGCCGCGTCGATTTCCCGGATCCAAAACCAACCGCTGCCTCGATATGGTGATGGTCAAAACTTCGCCCGCACCCGGGACACTTCGAGACGACAAGGTCCGCTCAGCAGGCAAAGTCAAAAGGATGCAATGGCGGCTGCGCCGGATAGCTCCACGCGGCCTTGCCCTGGCTCCACTGCCAGGCGGCCAGGGCCGCGGCACAGGCCGCCACCGAGTGGTCGCTGGCGTCCTCAAGGTCCTGCGCACCAGCCAGTCCCTTCGCTTCAAGCCAGGCGAGCAGTATCTGCCGCGCCGCCGGATCCTTCTTCATGGCCCTCAAGGCGGCGACAGGGGCCGCTCGCAGGGCCATGGCCACGGTTGGATGCACCTCCACCACTCGCGCATCCGGGCGTTCCATACAGAGCATCCGACTAACGGCCACACCCCGCAGCGTCAGATAGGCCATGCGTGGCGCCGATGGGGCCATTACGGTCCCTGCCGGGAGCTCCAGCCCTACAGCCAGATGGCGCAAGGCCTGATCCGACTCGCGGCTGCCGCCGATGGCGGAATACGACAGTGGTGCGTCCAGCCCCACAATCGCGCCGGCTGGCACCTGGTCCAGAATCGCCGGGTCGTTCGCTCCCGCAAGTAGCTCCGTCAGTTGGAGTCCCCTGCCCTGTTCGCGGAAGACCGCAACGGACGTGTACTGCGCGCTCCCCGGCCCGGAAAGGTCGACACCGACAATCCATCCCCTCAAGTCCTGTCTCCCGTTGAGTGCGCGCACAATGGAGGCGGCTATGGCTTGTTCACGTCAGCAACCGAGGGGCGTGCAACGGCAATGCAGGAGGCCCGGCCGCCGTGCCGAGAAAGCACCGTGAACTCTTCCAGTTCGAGCCCCGCGGAACGGATGTGCGCACGGAAATCCGCCTCGTAGGTAACCCGACCAAAGTCGATGGTCGTGACGCGCCTGAGCATTGGCTTGAGCCGTTCCAGCCAGCGCGCCGGTCGTTGCTGGATGGTCTGGGTGAAATAGATCCGCCCGTCCGGCTTGAGCATCCTGGAACAATGGGTGAGTGCACGTTCCGGCTCGGGAAGCAGCATGAAGCTCGCGGAGAAATAGACCGCGTCGTATGGCCCACCCTGGTGGTCATAAACGGACTCCTGGCTCAGTTCCACCCTGTCTTGCAGGCCGGAATCACGGACCCGGTGCCGGGCCCGTGCGATATAGTCCGCGTCAACATCGATCCCGACCACGTGCAGCCACTTGTCACGAATGGCGTCGGCATTGGCCAGAAGGGCACCGGCCGTCCCGACACCGACATCCAGCACCACCGCGTCCTTGAGCAGGCGCTGAAAGACCTCGGCATACCAGGGCGTGGTGAGCCTGAGAACAAAGCGATCGTAAAGGGCGCTGCGCATCACTTCCCCTTGAGTTGGTCCGTGGCCGAAGAGTCAGGCGAAGCGTGGATGCCCCCCGGCGTAGGTACTAAAAACCGGCGTGCGGCCGCACACCGAATCGCCATGCCAAACCGACACCTCAAACTGGCATCTTGTTTGCACATCCCTCCATCAGAGGGGATGCAGCGCCATTTTTCCGTCATGCACAGATGGAATCGCCCCTCGAGGACGTGACGGCAAACACCCTGCCAAGGAGGGTCACAAAATGATCAATCTGTTCCTAACCCGACGCCAACTGTTTATTTTGGTGGTGGGCACCCCGCTGGCCACCATCCTGCTTTTTGTTCTGGGCGTCTATTCAGGCGCCGCGATCGGCGCCCCGGGGCCCGTCGCCGCCGAACCGGACGAATCGGCTAGCCAACACACCAACCCGCCTCTGGAAATCGAACATCGCTCTCCTTCGATCCTGCACACGGCGGTGCCCTTGTCCATCCAGGACAGCGAGACCGTTGCGGAACCCGCGCCCCGCCCTTTCTCACGCGCTAGCCACTCGGTCCGAATTGAAAGGGAAGCCCGCGAGACACCCCCGGAAGCGACCCTCGCAACCAAGCACGCCCCGGCGGAGGACAACCCCGCGCAGCACCACTTGTACTCTATCCAGGCTGGCGTATTCGCGGAACTGGCGAACGCCCGGAAACTTGATCAGACACTGAAGGGCCAGGGTCTTTCCAGCCGTCTGGAGGTGGTCGACGGCCCGGAAGGGTCTTCCGAGCGCTACCGGGTTCGCATCGGGCTATTCGCCACCCGCACCGCCGCGATGGCCACCCTCGAGGCACACGATCGGGACGCACTCCCAGGAGCCTTCATCGTGGCGCGGCCGCTGAACCGTTCCTGACCCGCCCCACAGAACAGACCTGCACACAACGCATCCGGCGGGACGGTGCGGCCCCGACACCGCGCTTCGATCACGAAGGGCTTCAGGCCGTGCGCGGAAGGCGACGCAGGTAACGCTCCTGGTCGGGGCTCTCGATCGCGCCGGGACGCGCCGCACGAACCTCCCGGATGGCATCGTCTGGCGAGTATCCGCGTTCGATGAGGGTCACAGCGGCAATGGTGCCCGCACGGCCCTGACCGCCCCCGCAGTGGAACACCACGCGCTCGCCGGCCCGCAACCGCTGGTGGACCTGCGGCCCGACATCCTGCCAGCCCTCTTCCCAGGGCCGATCGGGGGCGGCCATGTCGCCGATCGGAAGATGCAGCCAGCGCACCCCTGCCGCCTGAACGCTCTTCCCGAGATCCGGGACACCCAGATCAGTTAGCTCGGACCCCTGATTCAGGGTCACGAGTACGTTCGCACCCCAGTCCCACAGCGCCGCCAGATCCGCCTCCACGTCCTGCGCCGCGCAACTCGTTCCATCCGGCCGCTTGCCGGGGCAGCGAGTCATGCCAATCGCCCCGCCCTCGGGCAGATGAATGACCCCGATGTCGAGCGAAGGGGTCTGGCCGGCCTTGGGGAATGTCATGGCGTGCTCCTGCCGTGGGGGTCGAAATGGTGCATCTAAAGATAGGGACCAATCAGGTGCGTGATCCACCCCGCCAGGCGTCGCCGCAGCGGCCGGTTCTCCCAGTCCTCGATGGTCAGGCGCTCGGCATCGGCCTTGTCCACCTCGATCAGTTCGCGGATCTCGCGGGCGAAGCCTTCGTCCCAGATGTTCAGGTTGGCCTCGTCGTTCAGGCGAAACGACCGGTTGTGCAGATTCGCGGAGCCGATACTCGCCCAGCGGTCGTCGATCGCCATCAGCTTGGAGTGGTACATGCGCGAATGATACTCGTACAGTTCCACCCCGGATTCGAGCATCGGCCGCCAGCGATTGACCGATGCATGACGGAAGAAACCGAAGTTCATGCTGTCGCCCGGGACCAGCACGCGAATACGGACGCCCCGGTTGGCCGCCTCCTCCAGTACCTCCAGGAACCGCGGATCGGGATAGAAATAGGCCGTGCCGATCGTGATGTGCTCTTCCGCCGCGGCAATGGCATGCAGAAACATCAAGCGCACCCGGTGACGCCCCTCGCGCGGGGCACTGTTAACCATCTGGGCATCGCGATCCCCCATTTCGGACAGCTCGGGGAAATACGCCTTGCCGGTGGGCATCCGCCCCGTGGCATCCAGCCAGGTCTCCAGGAACACCGCCTGCAGATGGCCAACCACCGGGCCCTGGATGCGGAAGTGATTGTCGCGATAGCCATCGCGGTCGTCACCGTCAACCCAGGGATCGGCCACGTTGGCCCCCCCGATGAAACCGGTATGACCGTCCACCACCAATAGCTTGCGGTGCGTGCGGTGATTGAAGCGCGACAACTGGTACCAGGACGGCTCGCGCCAGCGCACCAGCTCCACCCCGGCCTCTTCCATGCGTTCGAACATCTCCGGGTCCGCATTGCGCGAACCAATGAAATCCAGCATGGCATGCACCCGAACCCCGCGTTCCGCCGCACGCGCCAGGGCCTCGGAGAAGAGGGCCGCCTGCTCGCCCCAGTACTCGTATACCTCGAAGGTGACCGAATGCTCGGCGTTTTCGATCGCCTCGATCTTGGCCGCGTAGATGGCCTCGCCGTCCTGTAACAGGTCAATGCGGTTGCCGCTCACGATCGGCTGCTGCAGGAGCAGGCCCATGTCCCGCCGGAACTGCTCCGACGAAGTCCCGTACTCCAGCGCCAGCGGCTCTTTCAGCCGGTCCGGTTTCGGCAACGCATTGAACAGCACCACATTCCCCAGCGCAAAGATCAGGGCAATCAGCACCATCGGGAGCAGGACGTAGCGCATGGGGTCTCCAGGCGGGCAGCGGATATATGAGGGGTTTGCCGCAGTGTACACAGCCGATTACAACAAACTGGGGAGCAGTTCGTCAGAGGCCTGGATCCCGCGACCGCGTCCCAGCGTAATGGGTTGGCGATCCCTGCGGTCATTGTGGGGCGGATTCCATATACTGTATATATCGACAGTACATGGAAATCGAAGCCCATACCCCCACCCGCAAGCATCCTGTCGCCCCCCCGGCTTATGCCGAACTGACGACGCTCAGCAACTTCTCGTTCCTGCGCGGGGCTTCGCACCCGGAGGAACTGGTCGAACGGACGCAGGCGCTGGGCTACCGCGCGCTGGCGCTGACTGATATCGCCTCGCTGGCTGGTGTAGTACGAGCACACTCGGCAGCAAAGGAATGTGGGTTGCACCTGATCCTGGGGGCGACCTTCCGGCTTGCCGATGGCCCCACTCTGACCCTGCTAGTGCGCAATGCCACGGGGTATTCCGCCCTGTGCCGATTGATCACCCGGGCCCGCGGCGCGGCGGACAAGGGACACTACCACCTGACGCGCGCCGACCTGGATGCCCTGCCCGCCGAGAGCCGCACCGGCTGGCACAGCCTGCTGCGGGTCGACGCCGACAGCCCAGGGGCGGCGCTCGCCGCAGCGGCCCACTGGCTGTCCGGATGGGCCGCCCCAGGTCAGGGCCACCTGGCCGTGAGCCAGTTGCGTACCCCCGAAGATGCCACTCTGACGGCACGCGCCCGGGCGCTGGGAGCCGCCACTGGACTCCCGATCGTCGCCTGCGGCGACGTGCACATGCACCGGCGCGGCCGGCGCGCCCTGCAGGACGTGCTGACCGCCCTGCGCCTGCGTACGACGGTCGCGGAGGCGGCGCAGGAACGCTTCCCCAATGGGGAACGCTGCCTACGCCCGCGGGCCGAACTGGCCGCGCTGTATCCCGCCGCCTGGCTTGAGGCCAGTGTGGCCATCGCGCGGGACTGCGACTTCTCGCTGGACGCGGTCACCTACCGCTACCCCACCGACCCGTTGCCGAAGACCATGACCCCGGCCGCCTACCTGCGCGAGGAGACCCTCAAGGGCGCGCTCAAGCGCTGGCCCGATGGCATCCCGGCCCCCGTGCGCGAACAGATCGAACGCGAACTGGGCATCATCCACGAGCTGGGCTACGAGCCCTACTTCCTGACCGTCTACGACATCGTGTGCTTTGCCCGTGGCCGCGGGATCCTGTGCCAGGGGCGCGGCTCGGCCGCGAACTCGGCGGTTTGTTACGCACTCGGCATCACCGCGGTCGATCCCTCGCGCTCCAGCATGCTGTTCGAGCGCTTCATCTCCGCCGAGCGAGGCGAGCCGCCGGATATCGACGTCGACTTCGAGCACGAACGCCGCGAGGAGGTGATCCAGTACATCTACCGGCGCTACGGCCGCGAACGCGCCGCGCTGGCCTGCACGGTGATCCGCTACCGCCGCCGCAGCGCCCTGCGCGACGTCGGCCGGGCGCTGGGCATCTCGCGTGCACGGCTGGATGCGCTGACCGCCAATCTCGCCTGGTGGGACGACGGCATCCCCGCCGAGCGCCTGCACGAGGTCGGGCTGGCCCCGGACGGCGCCCTGGCCCGCCAGTGGCAGACGCTGACCGCCGAGCTGCTCGGCTTCCCGCGCCACCTGTCGCAGCACACCGGCGGCTTCGTGATCGCCGACGGCCGGCTGGACGAGTTGGTCCCCATCGAGAACGCGGCCATGCCGGAGCGCTCGGTGATCCAGTGGGACAAGGACGATCTTGATGCGGTGGGCCTGCTGAAGATCGACGTGCTGGCGCTGGGGATGCTTTCCTGCGTGCGCCGCGCACTGGAGCTGATGGCGCATCACCGGGGCCGCGACTGGGGCCTGGCCGACATCCCCGCCGAGGACCCGGCGGTCTATCGCATGCTGCAGAAGGCCGACACCCTGGGCGTATTCCAGATCGAGTCGCGCGCGCAGATGAGCATGCTGCCGCGCCTGAAGCCCGCAAACTTCTACGACCTGGTGATCGAGATCGCCATCGTGCGCCCCGGCCCCATCCAGGGCGAGATGGTGCACCCGTATCTCAAGCGCCGCGCCCACCCGGAACGGGTGCGCTACCCAAATAGCGAGGTGAAACGCGTGCTCGGCCGAACGCTGGGCGTGCCGATCTTCCAGGAGCAGGTGATCGAGTTGGCGATGGTCGCGGCCGGTTTCTCCGCCGGCGAGGCGGACGGGCTGCGCCGCGCGATCGGCGCCTGGCGCCGCACCGGCCAGCTCGCGCGCTACCGCGAGCGCCTGATGGACGGCATGCGTGAACGGGGGTATCCGGAGAAATTCGCCGAGCAGCTGTACAAGCAGATTCTCGGTTTTGGCGAATACGGATTTCCCGAGTCGCACTCGGCGAGCTTTGCGCTGATCACCTATGTCTCGTCCTGGTTCAAGTGCCACGAGCCCGCGATCTTCGCCTGCGCCCTGCTGAACAGCCAGCCGATGGGCTTCTACGCCCCGGCGCAGATCGTCGCCGACGCCCGCCGCCACGGCGTGGAGGTCCGCCCGGTGGACGTGCGTTATAGCGACTGGGAGTGCACGGTGGAACCGCTGGCCGGGAGCGACGCGCTGGCCCTGCGCCTGGGTCTGAACCGCATCGGCGGACTGGCGCGCGACATCGCCGAGCGCGTGGTCACCGCCCGCGTTGAACGGGCCTTCGCGGACGTCCCGGACCTGGTGGCCCGTGCCGCCCTCACCCGCGCCCAGGCCAATCGCCTCGCGCGCGCCGACGCGCTGAAGGGCCTGGCCGGCAACCGCCACCAGGCGCGCTGGGCCACCGAGGCGGTGGAGGCGCCCCTGCCGCTGTTCGCCGAGGGGCCGGGCGAGACCGTGCGCGAGGCCGACGTGACCCCGTTGCTGCCCCGCCCGGATGCGGTGGACGACCTGGTGCAGGACTACGCCACCCAGGGCCTGAGCCTGGGCCCGCACCCGCTGGCGCTGATGCGCCCGTTCCTGGAACAGCACCGCCTGGCCACCGCCGCCAGGCTACTCGAACAACCCGGCTACAGTGGCGCCCGCTACGCCGGGCTTGTGATCACCCGCCAGCGCCCCGGCTCGGCCAACGGCACGGTATTCCTGACCCTGGAAGACGAGACCGGTACGTTGAACCTGATCGTATGGCCGGATCGGGTGGAGCGCTTTCGCGCCGAGGTCCTGCACGGCCGCCTGCTGGAGGCCCACGGCGAGTGGCAGTACAGCGAGGGCGTCGGCCACCTGATCGTGCAGCGCCTGATCGACCGCAGCACCTGGCTCGGCGAACTCGCCACCCACTCCCGCGACTTCGGCTGAACCGGGGATGGGCTGGCTACGAATTCCCGGAGGCTTTGCGCACGGCGCACGCCATCGCCTTGCAAAATACTTCCAGGTCATTCAAATGGTCGGTCAGAATCAGACGAATCTTTGCCGGATCGACGCTCTGATATCCGTGAACCAGGATGTTACGAAACCCTGCCATTGCCGCCAGGACTTCTGCCAAATCCGATTCAATAACATCGTCCCGAGCGAGGAGAAAGAACAACTGCCGGTTACTCTCCGGCTCCCCCAGCCGTCGTGCCGAAACCCAGTGCGAGGCAGCATCCAGAGCGGCCTGAATGGCCAACTGCAGAGTATGTTCGACGAATCGTCGTTCCCTGACATCACTCTCCAGGTGCTCCGGGCGGGCCAACTCCTTTAACTCGCGCACACAGGTCTCGATAAAAGCCAGTTTCTTCTGCAGGAGAGCGCGATCCATCATGCGTTTCCTGCCTGGCGATACTCCTCCAAGTACGGAAGAAGATCGAAATACCGGTTACGGGCATCGACTTCGAAGGCAATCCTGCGCGACGCGTCGGATTCGAACACGACAATGCCATCCCGCAGCACCCGGTGGATCAGGTCTGCGCCTACCTTGTGAAGATCGATCAAGTCGACCGTGCACCCGGTCGCGTCTTCGAGATCCATCTGCAGGAGCGCAAGTGGATTAAGGAGACCGTCAGCCACGGGTTCGACCATCAGCACTGCGAGATCAATGTCACTCCCCACCCGTGCTTCTCCACGGCTGTGACTACCGAACAGGTAGGCACAAACCACCCCCGAGTCGGCCGAGAGGCGTTCACCCAGAACGCGGGCGATTATGGGGCTTTCGATTCGAGAGGCCATTTCCGGATTCTCCGGCGCACATCGCGTGTTTGCAAGACACGCTCCAGTCGTCTCCGGGTAGCGTCAAACGCGACCGGCGAGGTGGCCGATGCGCTGGCTGAGTTTTTCCCAGGCGCCCTCCAGGGCGGCCAGCGGGTCGCGACGGCGCAGGGCACGGCGGGAATGGATCCACTGGCCGGTCGACCCTGCCGGCTCGGTGTCGTGTGCGGCCTCGATAATCCGCGAGACCACGGCGAACTGGTTGTACTCCTCCAGCACCCGGCGCCGGGCCTCGAGGATGTGTGGCAGGCGCTGTTCATACTCGTTGTCGCGGATGGCGCGGCGAATGCGTTCCGCCGTCCCCTCCACGTCTTCGATATCAATCGCGATGAAGCTCTCCGGCGGAAAATAGTCCGCCGCATTGGGCGCACCGTAGTAAAACGGGAGCGTCGCGCCGAGAAAGGCGTCCGCCAGCTTCTCGGTCCAGTGGTGCGCGCCAACGTAATTTTCCACCGCCAGATGGTACCGGTACGCGTCCAGGCACTCGGCCTTGTCGTCCAGGGGCTGCACGCCCTTGCCGAAGATCTCCAGTTCCGGCAGTTGCGCCTTGAGCGCCCACGTAAAGTCGTAGCGACGCCGGTGCAGCGTGTGACGCTGGCGCTTGGCCGAGCACATGGTGGCGATCTCGCGGGACTTTTCCAGCGGCGGCTTCGCGTGCATCTCGTTGTACGGCCGCTCGCCCTCTCTGCCGAAACCGTAGTACCAGAGCATCCCCTGCTGGGAATGGATGCGCCGCCGGTGCTTGAGCGCCCATTCCGGATGCGAGGTCAGCACGCGGCCAAACTGGCGAGTGAAACGCCGCCCGTAGGACTTGATGGACGGCGGCTCCATGGTCACCAGGAGCGTCCGCTCGGCCCCACAGGTCAGCTGCTCGCTGTAGTGCCGGTTGCGCCCGGTGTTGGAAGGAAATTCGTCGTAGACCACCAGCCAGTCGTAGTCCGTTACCGCGGGGTCGAAAACAAACTCGCAGCGCCCCCAGCGCGCCTCGCCGTCCGGCAACTGGTGGCGCCAGATACCCTCGCGCATGGTCGAGAGAAACTTGACCCGAATCGGACGCGAGGTGGGCTCGGTCACGGCCGATCCCCGCCGCGTTCCAGGAACTCGGCATAGGCCCCGGAGAGCCCCTCTTCAAGTTCGATTCGGGCCTTCCATCCCAGCGCCGCGAGTCGCGAGACATCCAGCAGCTTGCGCGGCGTCCCGTCCGGCCGCGAGGTGTCAAAACGCAGTTCGCCGGCAAAGCCGACCACCCGGGCCACCAGCCGCGCCAGGTCAGCAATCGCAAGATCCTCGCCGGTGCCGACGTTGATATGGCTCAGCATCGGTTGCGTGTGTTCTGCGTAGGTCACGTGATCGAGGTTCATCACGTGTACACAGGCCGCCGCCATGTCATCCACGTGGAGGAACTCCCGGCGCGGGGTGCCACTCCCCCAGACGGTCACATGCCCGGCTCCGGCCCGCTTCGCCTCGTGAAAGCGCCGGATCAGCCCGGGAATCACGTGGCTGTTCTCCGGGTGATAGTTGTCACCCGGGCCGTAGAGGTTGGTCGGCATCACCGAGCGGTAATCCGTTCCGTACTGCCGGTTGTAGCTCTCGCACAGCTTGATGCCGGCGATCTTGGCAATCGCGTAGGGCTCGTTGGTCGGCTCCAGCGGCCCGGTCAGCAGGGCCTCCTCTGGGATCGGCTGCGGCGCCTCGCGCGGATAGATGCAGCTGGACCCGAGAAAGAGCAGCCGCCGCACGCCCGCGATATGTGCGCCATGGATCATGTTCGTCTGGATCGCGAGGTTGTCGCGGATGAACTCGGCCGGATAGGTGTTGTTGGCATGGATGCCCCCGACCTTCGCCGCCGCCAGATAGACCTGATCCGGGCGCTCCACGCGCATGAAGGCCTCGACCGCCGCCTGATCGGTCAGGTCCAGCTCCGCATGGCTGCGGGTCAGTAGGTCCACCCCCGGCCAGTCCTCGAGCTGGCGACAGACCGCGCTGCCCACCATCCCGCGGTGTCCGGCGACGAAGACGCGTTGCGAATTACTCATGGCGGCTCAGGGTCCGGTAGCCGTGGTCGCGCACCAGCTCGTCCCGCTCGGCGCTCCTGAGGTCCTCGCGCACCATCTCGGCCACCAGTTCGTCAAAGCGAATGCGCGGTTCCCAGCCCAGCTCGCGCTTGGCCTTGCTGGCATCCCCCAACAGGGTCTCGACCTCGGTGGGACGAAAATAGCGCGGGTCCACCGACACGATGCAGCGGCCCTTTTCGTCGAATCCCTGTTCGTCCACGCCCTCGCCGCGCCATTCGATACTCATGCCCAGTTCGCGCGCCGCGGCATCCACGAAGTCGCGCACGCTGTGTTGTTCGCCGGTGGCGATCACGTAGTCGTCCGGGGTTTCCTGCTGCAGCATCAGCCACTGCATCTCGACGTAGTCACGGGCATGTCCCCAGTCCCGTTTGGCATCCAGGTTGCCCAGATAGAGCCGTTCCTGCAGCCCCAGCTTGATGCGGGCCAGGGCGCGCGTAATCTTGCGGGTGACGAAGGTTTCGCCGCGCACCGGCGATTCGTGGTTGAACAGGATGCCGTTGCAGGCATACATCCCGTAGGCCTCGCGGTAATTCACCACGATCCAGTAGGCATACAGCTTGGCCACCGCATACGGGCTGCGCGGATAGAACGGGGTGGTCTCGTCCTGCGGGGTGGCCTGAACCTTCCCGTAGAGCTCCGAGGTGCTGGCCTGATAGAAGCGCGTGGTCTGCTCCATACCGAGGATGCGGATCGCCTCCAGCACGCGGAGCGTGCCCAGGGCATCGGAGTTGGCGGTGTACTCCGGCTCCTCAAACGAGACCGCGACATGCGACTGCGCGGCGAGATTGTAGATCTCGTCCGGCTGCACCTGCTGAATGATGCGGATCAGGCAGGTCGAATCAGTCAAGTCGCCATGATGCAGGATGAACCGGCGATCACTCTCGTGCGGATCCTGATACAGGTGGTCGATACGATCGGTATTAAACAGAGAGGAGCGGCGCTTGATGCCGTGCACCTCGTAGCCCTTGTCCAGCAAAAACTCGGCCAGGTAGGCCCCGTCCTGCCCGGTAATCCCGGTGATCAATGCCACTTTGGCCATGCCAACTCCTGCTCGCAGGCCACGCCCCGTCCGCGCGCCGCCCAAAAGGGCGGATCATAGCACTCCCGGAACCACCCGAGGCCCGGTCACGCGCGGCCGTACACGTCCTCCAGGCGGACAATGTCATCTTCGCCGAGGTAGCTGCCGGACTGCACCTCGATCAATTCCAGCGGGAGCGCACCGGGGTTCTCCAGGCAGTGAACCTGGCCAATTGGGATGAAGGTCGATTCGTTCTCGGTGACCAGGTAGTTTTGCTCGCCATTGGTCACCCGCGCGGTGCCGCTGACGACTACCCAATGTTCGGCCCGATGATGATGCATCTGCAGGGAAAGACGCGCACCGGGGTTCACGGTGATGCGCTTGACCTGATAGCGCGCCCCGGTATCAATGGATTCGTAGCACCCCCAGGGACGATAAACCGCCGTGTGATTGACGTGCTCGCTGCGGTTGTCCGCTTTCAGGCGCTCCACGATGAGTTTGACGTCCTGGACACGGTCGCGGTCGGCAACCAGTACGGCGTCACGGGTGGCGACCACGGCCAGGTTGCGCAGGCCGATGCCGGCGACCAGCAAGCCGTCGGCATCCACCACGCAGCCCTCGCTATCTTCCAGCAGGCAGTCCCCGCGCAGGGTGTTGCCCTGCTCATCCATGCCACGCACGCCCGCCAGAGCGGACCACGAGCCGATGTCGCTCCAACCGGCGGCCAGCGGTGTGACGGCGGCGTGCTCGGTGCGCTCCATCACCGCGTAATCCACCGAGATATTCGGGGCCGCGGCGAAGGCCTCCGGGTCCACCCGCAGGAAGTCGAGGTCCTCGCGGGCGCCCTCCAGCGCGGCGCGGCAAGCCTCGACGATGCCCGGTTCGAAACGCTGCAACTCCTGCATGTACAGCGAGGCGCGGAACACGAACATGCCGCTGTTCCAGAGGTAATCGCCACTGTCAACGTACTCGCGCGCGGTGGCGGCATCCGGCTTCTCGACGAAACGCGCCACTCGCGCACCGGCATCCCCCAGGGACGCACCCTGCTGGATATAGCCATAACCGGTCTCCGCAGCAGTAGGCACGATCCCGAAGGTAACCAGGTGGCCCGCCTCCGCCAGCGTCATGGCTCGCGCCACGGCCGCCTGGAAGGCCTCGGGATCACCGATGTGGTGGTCCGCCGCCAAGATCAGCAACAACGGGTCGCGCCCTTCCGCCTGCGCCTGCAACGCCGCCAGAGCGATCGCCGGGGCGGTATTGCGCCCCTCCGGCTCCAGCACGATGCGGGCATGCTCCACACCGGCCGCCCGCAACTGCTCGGCCGCCAGGAAGCGATGCTCGACGTTGGCCAGCACCAGGGGCGCCGACGCGCCCAGGCCGTCCAGCCGCTCGGCCGTCTGCTGCAGCAACGTCTGCTCCCCGGTCAGGGGCAGGAACTGCTTGGGGTAGTGACTGCGCGATACCGGCCACAGGCGGGTGCCCGATCCGCCGGCCAGAATCACCGGCTGCAGTTCCGTCCGGCTTTGCATATGTTCCATCGGCCTTACCCCCGTATCAGGCGTGAAATCTCGTCCACGCGGCATTCCAGCAGGGCCGGATCGGCGCGGGTCTCTACATTCAACCGTAGCAGCGGCTCGGTATTGGAACTGCGCAGGTTGAAGCGCCAGTCCGCGAATTCCAGGCTGACGCCATCCGTATGATCCAGCCCCACGGCTTCCGACGCGTAGGCCTGCATCACCCGATCGGTGGCGGCGGCGGCGTCCTCGACCTCGAAGTTCAGCTCGCCGCTGCAGGGGAAGCGCGCCATACGCTCGGCCACCATCTCGCCCAACGCCTGGCCGCGTCGGCCCATGAGCTCGGCCACCCGCAACCAGGGCAACATCCCGGTATCGCAGTAGTAGAAGTCCCGGAAGTAGTGGTGAGCACTCATCTCGCCCCCGTAGATTCCATCCTCGTGGCGCAGCCGCTCCTTCATGAAGGCGTGTCCGGTCTTGGACTGGATGGGTTCGCCCCCGGCGGCACAAACCATCTCAATGGTGTTCCAGGTCAGGCGCGGGTCGTGGATGATGCGCTCCCCGGCGTGCCCCTCCAGGCACGCCTCGGCCAGCAGGCCCACGATGTAATACCCCTCGATGAAGTTGCCTTGGGCGTCGAACAGGAAGCAGCGATCAAAGTCGCCGTCCCAGGCCACGCCGAGATCGGCGCCGTGCTTGCGCACCGCCTCCGCGGTGGCCGCGCGGTTTTCCGGCAGCAATGGATTGGGAATGCCATTGGGGAAACGCCCATCCGGTTCGAAGTTGACGCGGATCAGCTCGAACGGGAGATGCGGCTCCAGGGCCTCCAGCACCGGCCCCGCCCCCCCGTTGCCGGGGTTCACGACCACCTTGAGTTTCGGCAAGGTATCGCGGTCGACCGAGGCCAGCAGCCGGGAGATGTAGTCCGCCCGATGATCCAGGTGCCGGACCTGCCCGTGGGGCATGGGCCGGAAGTCACCACGCTCGGCGCGAGCGCGAATCGCCTGCAGCCCGGAATCCCCGCTGATCGGGCGCGCGTCGCTGCGCACGAGCTTCAGACCGTTGTAGTCCAGCGGATTGTGGCTGGCCGTCACCATGATCCCGCCACCGGCCCCGTAGTGGGCGGTGGCGAAATACACCTCTTCGGTGCCACACATGCCAATATCGGCAACGTCACTCCCGCCCGCCGTAAGCCCTTCGGTGAGCGCCCGCGCCAGTTCCGGGCTGGAAAGGCGGATATCATGCCCGACGACCGTGCGTCCCGGCCGGATCTCCTCGGCGAAGGCGCGCCCGATCGCTCGCACCACATCCGGATTGAGCTGGTCCGGCACCCGGCCACGTATGTCGTAGGCCTTGAAACAGTCAATCTTCATGCACGCCCCTTACCGGCATCATTCGCTTCCCGCACCGGACAGAAATCCGTTGCGCATACCGTCATGATACATAGCCAAAGGGCTCCGCGAGGCCATACCAGCATCACTGGCGTGAGTGCCGTTACTTGACGCTCTACACGCATACCCCCGAGCATGGTGGGTTTATACAACGAGGAAAAGCCGATGAGTGAGCCGCAAGTGAAGACCGAGGAGAAGAAACAGCATTTCGACGATATCTACGTCGCCGAGACCCCAGTGCCGTTCAAGGAGCGCATCATCGACGCGCTCGACTACATCTCCGACGACTTCAACCGGCAAACCTTCGACCGGCTGATCCTGCCCTGGGCCGAGCAGCAGGCCGCCGCCGGCAAGACCCTGAACTACGTGGACCTGTGCTGCTGCTTTGGCAACACCACCATGGCCGCCATCCACAATATGGATGTCGAGGCGATCCGCGCCAACTGGGCCGATGAGCAGGCCTGCAAGACTGTCGTCGCCCCGCGCCGTCTGCCGATGAAGACCACCGGCATCGACATCTCGGGCAACGCGCTGGCCTATGGCAAGAGCGCCGGGCTGTTCGACGAAACCTTCGAGGCGGATCTGAACCAGCCTGCACCGGAGACTCAGGCCGCGATCGAAAAGGCCATGGCCGACGCGGACATCGTGATCTCCACCGCATCGCTGGTCTATCTGGACCCGCCGGCAATCGAGACGCTGATCCGCTCCTTCGCCGAGACCCCACGTGAGGGCTACATGCTGGTCAACTTCCTGAACCCCTTCGCCCTGGAAAAGGCCGACGCGACCAAGCGCCTGCTGCTGGAACACCTCGAATTCGTCGGTAGCACCGCCAGCCGCCATCGCCGCCTGTCGCCGCTGGAGCAGGAGAACTATCCGGGCGAAGACTGGGCCCTGCTGGAGATCTGGGTGCTGCGCCGCCGCGCGTAGTCCGGACGCTACCAATAGCGGGGCATGGCATCCCCGACAGGACACAGGACGGGCTGGCCCTTTTGGGGTCGGCCCGTTTTCGTTAGGGCCGCCGACGCACTACCGGAACCACGGCCTCAGAGCAAGACGACCCGGTTACGACCCGCCTCCTTGGCCTGATACATCGCCTCGTCCACGCGGCGGGCGAAGGTCTTGGGGGTATCGCCCTGGCGCATCTCGGTCACCCCGAAACTCGCCGTAACCGACACCGGGCACGCCGTTTCCATGGCCGCCACGGCCTTGCGCAGCTTTTCGGCCATAGCCTCGGCGCCCGCGCCAGGGGTCTCCGGCACGACGACCATGAACTCCTCCCCGCCCCAGCGCCCAAGGGCATCCGCCTCGCGCAGCGCGCCCTGCACCGTATCGGCCAGCCGCTTGAGGACGTCATCTCCAGTCTCGTGGCCGTAGTCGTCGTTGAAGTCCTTGAAATGGTCGATATCGAACATGATCAGGGAAAGGGGCCGTCCGTAGCGGCGGCTGCGCTCCATCTCCGCCTCCAGCGTGTTGCCCAGGCTCAGACGGTTGGCCAGCCCCGTCAGCCAGTCGGTATGCGCCAGGCGCCGGATCTCGTCCTCCATGCGCACTCGATCGGTCACATCCTTGCTGATCGACACGTAGTGCGTCACCCGGCCATGGGCATCGGTCACCGGACTGATGCTCTGCTCCATGTTCATCAGGGTACCGTCGCGGCGGCGGTTCACGAACTCGCCACGGAAGGCTTCGCCGCGCGCAAGTGTTTCCCACATTTCGCGATAAAACCCGGACTCCTGCTGACCGGACTGAAGGAACCGCGGATTCTTGCCTACCGCTTCATTCCGGCTGTATCCGGTCTGCTCCTCGAAGGCCGCGTTCACATAGGTGATCGTGCCTTCGGGATCGGTGATCAGCACGGGGTCCACCGACACCTCAAGCGCCGTCGACAATAGCCGCAGCTCGTCATCCCGCCGCCGCTCTTCGGTAATGTCCTTTTGCACCGAGACGAAGTGGGTGATGTCACGGTCGGTATCGCTGGCATATACGGGCGAGATGTGCCAGCGAACCTCGTACGAGGAGCCATCCTTGCGGTAGTTGACCGTTTCGCCCTCGAAATACTCGCCACTGACGAGGGCCCCGCGCAACTTGTCCAGAACGGCGCGCGAGGTTGCCGGGCCCTGAAGGATACGCGGGGTTTTCCCCAGGGCTTCCTCCCGCGAATACCCGGTCATACGCTCAAAACCCGCATTTACGTAAACGATCCGCGGACCGCCGTCCAGATCGGCGTCGGTAATGACGACCGAGTTGTACGATTGCTCGATAGCGGCATCCAGCAGTCGGAGTTTCTCGAACCCCTCGATGATCGACACGGACGCCATATCGGGCCTTCTGCAAAAAATGAACGCACGACACGGGGTCATGCGCGAGGTCACTGAAATCCGACCCGCTTGGGGCGGCGCGGTTCAGTCCATGTCCGCCATCTCGAGGATCGATCCGACAATGTCGCTGGTCGTCACGATCCCTTCCAGCTCGTTGCCCTTCAGCACCACCAGCCGCCGGATCCCCTGGCTCACCATCAGCCGCGCGACGTACTTCACATCCATCTCGGCGGGCACCGTGATCACCGGTTTCGTGCAGACATCATAGACATTCGAGAGGTCGATATCGCCCTCTTCCGCCACGATCGTCTTGAGGATGGTCGTATAGGTGATGATGCCGTAGGCATCGTGGGCGTGCTGCTTCTCCACCACCAGCGACTTGACGCCATGCTTGCGCATCAGCTGCATCGCCTCGCGCAGCGGTGCCAGGGGAGACACAGTGACGACATTGGGTCTTAGAATTTCGCTTACCAGCATGTTGCTCTCCGTCAGAGTTCTTCCTTGACCTGTTCCTGGAACTGCTCGATCTGCTTGCGCCCGATACCGGCGAGATGGGCCACATCCACCGTAAAGGCCACTCCCCGCGGGTCATTGGCCAGGTCCAGCTCCTTCGAGATGCACTTGAGCACGTCCAGGGCCACCTTCTTCTCCAGCACCCACAAGAGGACCGACTGACTGCCCTCGTAGGTCATGCCGAGAAACGTCCTGCGGGCCTCGGCGCCAATCCCGCGCGCATCCATGATGGTCACGCCACCCGCGCCCGCTTCCTTGGCCGTGGCAATCGCCTGTTCCTCCAGATCATCCGAGAGGACGGCCACCAGTGCAGAAAATCGCATTGCTCACTCCTCCTGCCGCTCGTCGCGAGCGGACCAGCGTTCGTAAAGATCCACGGCGATCGCGTAGAGCATCACCGTGACGATGGGAAATATCGACGCGAACGCGATCAGACCGAAGCCGTCGATCAGTACGTTGCGATCCTCCAGGTGCGTCGCCAGGCCGATCCCCAGGGCCGTCACCAGGGGCACAGTCACCTCGGAGGTGGTCACCCCGCCGAGATCGAAGGCCAGTGCCACGATCTGCTTGGGCGCCAGGATCGTGAGCACGATCACCAGCAGGTAGCCGCCCATGATGTAGTGGTGGATGGAGTCCCCCGCCAGAATGCGGTGCACTCCGATGGTGATGCCAATGGCCACGCCCAGCGCCACCAGGATGCGGATGACGTTGCCCCGCAATGAACCGCGAGCGGCCTCTTCGGCCTTCTGGCCAATCGCGATCAGCGCTGGTTCCGCCATGGTGGTCGCGAACCCGATGGAAAAGGCGAACAAATACACCCACACGAACAGTTCGTTGGTAATCAACTGCTCGGCCATGCTCTCGCCGATCGGGAACAGGCCCAGCTTCAGCCCTACGACGAAGGCATAAAGCCCCAGCACCACCAACACGAAACCGAACATCACCCGCGGCAGATACGGGATGCGCTTGCGCAGCACGAAATACTGGAACACCACGATCACCGCGATGATCGGTGCCACGTCACGCAACATCAGCAACAGGTCCATGCCCATCGCGGACAGCCAGTGCCGCTCGCCTGCGCCTGGCAGATCGGCTCCCGGATCCATGGCCGTTGTCTCGGCGCCGGTGGGAGCCGCGATCTCCGCTCCCGTGAACACGATGATCCCGTAGATTTGCACCGTGATCATCGGCACCATCACCGCCAGCGCCACCAGCCCGAAGCCGTCGCGCAGCGGGTTACGCCCGCTTATGGAGGCCGCCAGCCCCAGGCCCAGTGCCGCCACGAGCGGCACCGTCACGATGTTCGTGGTCACCCCGCCCGAGTCGTAAGCCAGGCCCACGATCTCCTCCGGGGCGAAGAAGGTCACCAGCACCACCAGCACATAGCCGGTCAGGATGTACCAATGCAACGGGTGGCCCATCACCGTACGCAGGATCCCGAGCGCCACCACGGCCCCTACCGAAAGCGCGACGATCAGCCGCAGCACCATGCCCTCGATACGGCCCTCGCTGATCACCTCCGCCTGCTCCGCCACCGCGATCAGTGCCGGCTCCGCGATCACCGTCGCAAACCCGAGCGTAAAGCCGAAAGCCATCAGCAACAGCAACGATCCACGCCGCGCCAGTGCGTTGGACAGGTTCTTGCCGATGGGGAAGATCCCCATCTCCAGCCCCTGCAGGAACAGCGCCACGCCGAACACCACGATGGCCAGGCCGACCACCATCGACAGCAGGCCATCCGGCACCGTGCGCAGCACCAGCGCCTGGAACACCGCCACCACGATCACGATCGGAGCGAGGTTGCGTGCCGCATGGCCCAGGGTGTGGAGAAAGTTCATGCGCTCCCTAACCGAGGCACGCCCCGGAATCAATCGCCGATGTTTCGGTCACAGTGTCCATGAAATCCTTGCAGATACCCTATCGTGCCGTGGTCATCGGCGCTACGGGCGGCCTCGGTGCCGCGTTTGTCGACCACCTGGAGAACGACCCGAACTGCGAACGCGTGGTCGGCCTCGGGCGCCAAAGCACCCCACCCGTGGACCTGCTCGACGAGGCCAGCATTGAGCAGGCCGCCGCCTGGCTGCGAGACCAGGCACCCGAGTGGGACTTGATCCTCGACGCCACCGGGATCCTGACCATCGACGGCCACGGGCCGGAGAAGCGCCTGCGCGATCTCGACCCGACGATCATGGCCCATGCCTTCGCCATCAACGCCATCGGCCCGGCATTACTGTTCAAGCACCTGGCACCCCTGCTCCCGCGGGGCCGCAAGGGCATCCTGGCCACCCTCTCGGCCCGGGTCGGGTCCATCGAGGACAACCACCTGGGCGGCTGGGTGAGTTATCGCGCCTCCAAGGCCGCGCTCAACCAGATCGTGCGTACCACGGCCCTGGAACTACGCTTCAGCCATCGCCATGCGCTGGTGATTGCGCTTCAGCCCGGCACCTGCGACACCCGTCTGTCGGAGCCGTACCGGTCACGCGCTCCGGAGGTCCTCAGTCCCGAATACGCAAGCGAACGTCTGCTCGGTGTCCTGGACCATCTGGAGGCCGACCAGTCCGGCAGCTTCCACGACTTCGAGGGCCAGCGCCTGCCTTTCTGAACGCTCACCCGCCACAACCATGATCTGCATCAACAACCGCTAATACCGATGGCGGGATAGTGCCTGCGAACATACACCGATTCGGAGACTCGACATGCAACGTTCCACCACCCTGCGCGCTCTGACCCTGGCCGGCCTGCTGGCCCCGGCCGCGCTGATCCCGGCCCACGCCATCGCCGCCAATGCCGACGTCTCCGCTGGCGACTGGCTGCTGCGAGGCGGCCTGACCCACATCGCGCCAAAGTCCGACAATGGTGACCTGATGAACGGCACACACAGCGTGGATGTCGGGTCGAGCACCCGCCCGTCCGGCAACATCACCTACATGATGACGGACAACCTCGGTCTGGAGCTCCTGGTCGCCATCCCGTTCAAGCATGACCTGAGCCTCAGTGGCGCCGACATCGGCAGCACGCGTCACCTGCCCCCGACCCTGAGCCTCCAGTACCACTTCAACACCGGCACGGGTGTGCGTCCTTACGTGGGTGCCGGCATCAATTACACCTATTTCTTTGATGAAGACACCTCCGACGTCCTCGATGCCGACATCGATCTCGATGACTCCTGGGGTGCCGCGGTGCAGGCCGGGATCGACTTCGCGGTCGACGAGAACTGGTTCGTGAACGCCGAGGTTCGCTGGATCGATATCGATACGGATGTCTCGCTGGGCGGGGACCACTTGGGCACGGTCAACATCGATCCCTGGACCTTCGGGATGAACGTCGGCTACCGCTTCTGAGGCTAGCCAAGACCGTCTGACGCCGGCCTAGCCGCCGACGTCTCCGACGAGGCCGAGGACCCGCGCAATGCGGTCCTCGGCCTCTTGCGTTTCCAGCCCGCGCGATTTCGGGGCACCCCACACGGGGCCGGGCCACGCCGGGTCCCCTTCGCAGCGTGCTACATGATGCAGGTGCAGCTGCTCCACGATATTGCCAAGCTTGGCCACGTTCAGCGCCTTCGGAGCGAAGACCTGCTCCATCGCCCGCGCTAGTGCACCGGACTCGCGAGCCAGCTGGATGGCATCCTCGGGGGCCAGTTGATGCAGTTCGCGCACATCGGCGCGACGCGGCACCAGGATGAACCAGGGATAGTCGTGGTGATCCATCAACCGTAGCCTCGACAGCGGCCACTCGGCCGCCGCCCAGGTATCGGCCTCGAGGCGTGGATCCAGCAGAAATTCATTCGTCATCATCAAACTCCTGCCATATTCCCGGCTGGGACCAGAGGCCGGTCTGCCATTCGCCGTTCGCGCCGGGCAACAGGTAGCTGTAGTGCGATCGATGCCGCAGTGCGGCCGCGGCCTCGCGCCGTGTATCCGCATCCGCCCCGCTGATCACAATCAACCGGGTATCCGGTACTGCCCAGGCCCGCGCTCCCGGACCGATCTCGCCTGCATTCGCCAGTGCGACCGAGTCGCTCGGCAAGTCATGCCGCTCCAGCCAGCCGGCCACGGAGGAATGCGAGCCCAGCACGATCCGCGTGCCTTCTGCGTCGTCCGCGGAGCCCGGCACTCGACCCAGCCAGGGGGCGACCTCGGAGGGGTCCGCATCGTCCAGCGCCACCACCCGGGCTTCCGGGTCCAATGCCCCCTGACGCAGGATGGCGGGCGACTCGTCCGCTGCCAGATGGCGGAACATTCGCCAGTCGGGGTCGATGGCAATGGCCAGGGGTCGGCTGGAGGTCTCCAGCGAAACCCCCTTCTCTGCCGCATTCAGCTCGACCCAATGCGTCTCGCGGCCGTTCTCGGTTTCCAGCTCCAGCGGCACATACAGCTCCCAAGGGGCCTGCTCGTAGCGTTGTTGCAGCCTGCCCTGTACTCGCCAACCGTCTCCCCGCGCCTCGCGGTGCAGTCCCGTCAGTCCCAGCGCAGGCGCGCCGGCACGCTCTACCCACTGGGAAAAGAAGGGCCGCAGGTCTTCATCCGTCGCTCCGTCGAACGCCCCGATCACGGCGTCCCAGTCCGCCTCGCGAAAGCGCCATTCGTCGTACAGGGCTCGCGCACCCGACAGCAGTGCCTCGCGCCCGATTCGATCCTCCAGCATTCGCCACAGCATCGCGCCGCGGTGATAGCCGGCGATGCGAGCCGCCCCGGAATTGCCGCCCCGGAAGCTCCCGTGCGCGCGATCTTCCCCGGCCGGTAAGGCCGCGTAATCGCGCAGCCACTGACCCCGTTCCTCCCGTCCTTCGCCGCGGTCGCGCTTGAACTGATAGTCGGCCATGTAGGTCGTCAGTCCTTCCGACCAGTTGCCTGCGGAATAATCCACGTACACCCCGGTTCCCCACCAGGCGTGCAGGACCTCGTGGCCCAGCGAGGTGTGCGGAATGAATGGCAGCGGAATCACCCGCTCCCCCAACAGCGTGAAGCCGGAGAACGCCAGCCCCACGGGCTGCGGACTCGCCGCGATCGTAAAGGTTGCAAACGGGTACGGGCCGATCTCGTCATTGAAGCGCTGCAGGTATTTGGCCGCATGCTCGCGATAGGTCTCCCCGAATCGCTGCTCGAGGCCGACCGGAAAAAAGGTGCGTACCTCGACATCTCCAACCCGCCGCTCGGCCGACTCCCAGGGGCCGGTAGCGACCGCCAGCGCTCGACCAGCGGGGTGCTCGAACGTGGCATGGTATTCGGCAACCCGACGCTCCTCGACCACGCGGGAGCCGGAAGCCACCCCGAGATGGCCGCCAAGGCTCTTCAATTCGATCCGCACAGCGTGGGGCTCGGCATCGGGACGGCGCGGATACCAGTCGGCCCCCGGCGGCAGATACCCGCCGTCCGGGCCCAGATAGCCGCTCCCCGGACGCGCCTCGGCGGGCAGCGGAAGTCGCGCGCCATAGCGAATCGCCAACGGCCCGTCAGCCGCGGCCGGCTCGCGCGCCAGTTCCAGCCAGCCATCCCCGCTGCGGTCGAACTCCACCGCCTGGCCGCCCAGGGTAACGGCATCCACGGCGATACCCGGATCGAGCCGAAACCGCCGCAGAGAGGCTGGATCGAACTGCCCCGGGTCCACCTCGAAACGCCCCTCCAGCCGTGACGTCCCAGGGTCCAGTTCAACCTCCAGGGTGATGCCCTCGAAGGTCTCGCTAGCCAGCGCAACGCCACCGGCCACCCACAAGACGACGCTGCACAGCAACACACCCAGGCGCATATGCGTCAGTCCTCGCGCGGGAAGCGCGCTACGCGTTCGAGCCGTTCGCCTTCACGCTCGATTTCCAGCGGCAGCCACGTCCCCGGTGGAGTTGCCTGCACCACCCGCTGCAAATCGCTTGTTGCTCGGATCGCCCGTTCGCCCGCCTGCAGTACCCGATCGCCGGCCTGTAGCCCGGCGGCCTCGCCGACCGAACCCTTTTGTACCCGGAGAATGCGAATACCTGGATCGCCATCGGACTCCAGATGGACTCCCAGCATCGATCCCGAACGTTCAAAACGCTCGTCGTGCGGGACACCGAAGATCGCATGCGCAAGCGCCGGATCGCTGTCCGCGCAATCGCCGGGTTCGCGCGGCAGTAACACTGCGGCCTCGATGACGCCCAGATCCACCAGTTGATGAGGCACCCCATACCCGTATTCCAGGTGGCCGGACCCGATGATCGCGACCACCAGTGGCGGGGTCTCGCCACCCGCCTCGATCCGCGCCGCAATCCCGCCAGCCATCATCCGATCCCACGCCAACTGCGTCGCGATAAACCGTTCCGAATCGGGCCCCATGCCAGCCGGATGACGCTCCAGCACCGCCTCCAGATAGTCACGGTAGCCCTGGCTCGCCGCGGCCGGGGCCGACACCCCGTCGCGCGTATCGGCATCCACGGTATCCCAGCCCTCGTGACCAAGACGCTGGATATACTCCCGCTCCAGGTTCAGCGCCAGCAGCGGCACGTCGTGGACGCGGGCAAAGTGCAGGATCGGCCAGTACAACTCCGGGTCGAAACCCCAGTGCTCGTACCAACCGCTCTTCTCCAGGAATGCCTCCGGGTCCAGCTCGCCCGCGACCCAGGCATCCAGCACCGGCTGCCTGGAGCGGGGCAGCATCTCCAGCCCGATCACCATGTCCGGACGCTGCCCATGCAGCGCAGAAAGCGTGCCCAGTTGCCAGCGATGATGATCCATCCGGTCGTGGCGCTCACCCAGCAACACCGCCTCGCGGGTGGCAAGTTCGCCATACAGCTCGGCGGCATTCAGGGGCTCGCCCGCCGGCGTGGACCAAGCCCCGGGAGCTGGACAATCGCCGTCCGCCTGCACGGTACCCGCCATCAACGTCGCCAGCAGGCCAACAGCACCCGCCCATGTCCCAACCCGAAAACCTTCCTGCATGCATCACTCCTCGTCTCGAACGCCATATGCGGACACCGCTTTTCCGGCGAGCATCTTCCCGCGAATCTGCTTGCAAATGCCCCAGCGGGCGAACTACCCAGAAGACCCCACCGAGCCCCAGGCGTTCCCCCGCAGCGCCTGCTCGGTTAGCCTGCGGGGATGAGCATTCTCACGCAAAGTCCGCGCTGGCTAGACCAGGCCATTGGCGTCCTGCGATCCCTGATCATCTATCGCCGCCCCGGACGCCAGCGCGGACTACAGCATATGTATGCCCCGTTTATTCAGTCAGGGGATCTGGTGTTCGACATCGGAGCCCATGTCGGCGACCGCACCCGCGCCTTCGCCGATCTTGGCGCGCGTGTGGTCGCCCTGGAACCGCAACCGCAGCTCCTGCCCTGGCTGCGCCGCGCGGTACGAGGACGCCCGGGCATCTCGATTCGGCGCGAGGTGGCCGGGCCACGCCCGGGTACCGCACAGCTGCAGGTCAGCCGACGTCATCCGACCGTCTCCTCCGCCTCGCGTTCCTGGGTGCGATCACTGCGCACCCGCAACCGCAGCTTTGAACACGTACGCTGGGACGAAGAGATCGCGGTGCCCATGGTCACCCTCGACCAGCTCATCGCCGAATACGGGCTTCCAGCCTTCTGCAAGATCGATGTGGAGGGCATGGAGGCCGAGGTTCTGCGCGGCCTGAGCCACCCCATCGCCGCCCTGTCCTTCGAGTTCGTGGCCGGCGCGCTGGATGTCACCCGCGACTGCCTCGACCAGCTGGCGGAACTGGGCACGTACGAATACAACCTGATCCGCGGCGAACGCCGCCAGTATCAATTCGCCGACTGGCAATCCGCCGCAGCGATCCTTGCCTGGCTGGAGCGACACGGCGAAAACCTGGGTTCGGGCGACCTGTATGCCCGCCGACACGATGCTTGATGGGGTCACCTTGACGGAACTAGTGCGAGCGGCAAGGCTGAACCTATGAACGCCGACAACCTCCCCTGGTGGCAACACCACACGAGCGACGGGATCGCCGCGCTCGCCGCGCGCGATCCCGTCGCGATCCTGCCCCTGTCGGCCATCGAACAACACGGCCCCCACCTGCCGCTGGATACCGACTACCGCATCGGGCTGGGCCTGCTGCAGGCCGCCTGCGAGACCCTACCGGAGGACCTTCCGCTCGCGGTCCTGCCGCCGGTGGCGATCGCCACCAGTACCGAACATACCGGATTCCCGGGCACCCTGAGCCTGCAGCCCGAAACCGCATTGGCCACCCTGCGCGACATCGGCGACAGCGTGTCCCGCAGCGGCCTGCGGCGCCTGCTGCTCGTCAACAGTCATGGCGGCAATACCGCGATCTGCGACCTCGCTGCCCTGGAGTTGCGCCGGGCCCACGGCATGCTTGTGGTCAAGCATCACTATTTCACCCAGCCCCCGCCAGACGCGCCCCGCATCGCGCCCAACGAGCTTCGCCACGGCCTGCACGGCGGCTTGATCGAGACCGCGATGATGCAGTTCCTCGCTCCGGACCACGTGCGCATGGAAGCGGCCCTGGACGCGCCTTCACTGGGCGCGGAGCTCGCAGAAAAGCTGGAAGTGCTGGAACCCGAAGGGCGCGCCGCCTTCGCCTGGATGGCGGGCGACCTCCACCCGTCCGGCGTGGTCGGGGATGCCCGCGGCGCAACTGCCGAGTTGGGACAGCAATTGGTGGAGCACTACGCTCGCACCCTGGCCGCGACGATCCGCGACGCCGCGCGGTTCGACCTGACGCAACTCGCGCCCTGAGAGGGAGCGAGTTGCGTCAGCCGCGCTCGGCCTCCGAGGCCAGCAGCTCCTGGAGCCAGTGGCCGCCACGGTCGGCCTTGGTGCTGAGGTAGCGCAGGTTGTGCGGATTCAGCTTGCCATGCACCGGCTCACGTGCCACCACGTCGATGCCACCGGCGCGCAAGGCATCCATTTTTCCGGGGTTGTTGGTCAATAGCCGCACGCTGTCGATGCCGAGGAACTCGAGCATCTCCACGGCCGCGTCGTAGCGCCGGCCATCGGCCTCGAAACCCAGCTGGCAATCGGAATCGATGGTATCCAGTCCGGCAGTCTGCATGGTATAGGCGCGCAACTTGTTGGCCAGTCCAATACCACGCCCCTCCTGCGCCAGATACAACAGGACGCCGCCGCCCGAGTCATTGATGGTCTTCACGCCCAGGCGCAGCTGATCACCGCAGTCGCAGCGGAGGCTGCCGAACAGGTCCCCGGTCAGACAGGCAGAGTGCAGCCGGACCGGTACCGCATCCGGCCAGTCGCGGGGCTCCCCTATCAGCACCGCGACGTGCTCCAGGATCCCGTTGCCCTCGCGGAACAGCATGAACCGGGTCACCGGCGCGTCCGCCAGCGGCACCGGGGCCTCGCTGACATAGGCCAGTTCCAGGCGCGGGTGCTTGGCCACCGCGCGCGCCTCCTGCTCGTCGACGTCCAGAAACATGCCATCCGCCAGCGCCGCGCGAATGGCCTCCGGAACCGGCTCGGGGACCGGCGCGGCCACCACCGCCGGCAACAGACGCCCCGCACGCACAAGCTCCAGGGCCGCGACCTCTGCGGGAAGCGCACGAACCACCGTGGGCTGCCCAATCGCGGCGTACGGATGAGTAGTCTCGTTGGAGGCCTCGGGCGCGCTGGCCAGAGTAAACAAGGCCTCGGGATCGGTATTCGGAGCGAATTCCAGGGCCACACCTTCCCAGCCTTCCTGCAGCGGCTGGGACCAGCCCATTGCAGAGGCGCGGTGCGCGGTTAGAATCAGGCGAGGCGCGGACCCGGTCATGTGGGTCAGGCGATCCAGCAACACAGGGGTCAGCCCCTCGACGGCCGCAACGAGTACACTCGACTGCGAACCACTCACCAGGACCGGATGGCCCCGGCGAAGATCAAAGATCCCGCGATCGGCGTTGTGCATCGGGTGCTTCCATACGGAGTTTTGTTTATGACCAGCCCGCAAACCGCGAATTCCCCGGATGCGGCTCCCGGCTCGGCCAGGCAGGTCGAAGACGGCGTTAGCCTACCCCAACTCGCTACTTGCGGTCCCGTAACCCCGAGGATTGCGGCATGACGGCCTATCCGGTAACCGAGGAGCAGGCCTGGCGCTGGCTGCTGGCGCAGCGGGCCGATCCCGGGTGCTGCCCCCTGCCCGGCCCCCTGGCACCGGGTGCCCACGAGTTGCTGGATCTCTACGGCCCGATCGTCGAGGCCCCCAGCATCACCGTGGCCCAGCTCGGCCAGAGCCTGGACGGGCGCATTGCCACCGCGAGCGGCAAGTCGCACTACGTCACCGGCCCCGAGGACATCGAGCGCCTGCATCGCCTGCGGGCCCTGGTCGATGCCGTGATCGTCGGCGCCGGCACGGTCGTGGCCGACGATCCCCGCCTGACCGTGCGCAAGACCGAGGGCCCCAACCCGGTCCGCGTGATCCTGGACCCCGATGGCCGCATTCCCGCTGATGCCCATGTCTTTCGCAATGCCGAGGTCCGGACCATAGTCCTGCACGCGGCCGGGTATGGACCCTGCGGCCTGCCCGAGCATGTCGAATGCCTGGAGATGCCCACCGGGGCCGACGACCGCTTCGACCCCGCCAGGATCCGCGGCCTACTCGCAGAGGTGGGCCTGCATCGCCTGCTGGTCGAAGGCGGCGGCCAGACGGTCTCGCGCTTTCTCGAGGCCGACACCCTGGACCGGCTGCACCTAACCATTGCGCCCATGCTGATCGGCTCCGGGCGTCCGGGTGTGACCCTGCCGGAGATCGATTCGCTGGATCAGGCGTTACGCCCACCCTGCCGCATCTTCCGTCTCGGCGGCGACACCCTGTTCGACCTGGACCTGCGCAGCAAGCCCTGACCCGACCCAGATTCGTTCGCCGCCATCGCGTCACGCGCGATGGCGGGGTGCCTCAAACCAGGTTGTCGCGGATCGCGCGCGAGACCGCGTCCAGCTCCGCCGGAACCTTGGCTGGCTGAACCACGCTCTGGGCGATGGCCGTATCCGGGTCCTTCAGGCCATTGCCCGTAAGGGTGCACACCACGGTGGAGCCTTCCGGGATCTTGCCATCGCGGATGTCGCGCAGCGCACCCGCCAGCGACGCGGCAGAAGCCGGTTCGCAGAACACGCCTTCCTTTTCCGCCAAGAGCTTCTGCGCAGCCAGAATCTCGTCGTCCTGGCACTCGTCGAACCAGCCACCGGATTCCTCGCGGACCTTCCACGCCATGTCCCAGGACTGCGGATGGCCGATGCGGATCGCGGTCGCCACAGTGTCCGGGTTATCGACCATCGCCCCACGCATAAAGGGTGCGGATCCCGCCGCCTGATAGCCGACCATGTGCGGACGGTTGCCCACCATGCCGCCACCCGCGTACTTGCAGTGACCCTTGCAGTAGGAGCAGGCATCGGTCACGTCATCGCTGCTCTTGGCCGCCATCTCGCTGTACCCGATCCAGTGCGCGGTGATGTTCCCCGCGTTGCCGACCGGCAGGCAGTGGTAGTCCGGGGCGCGGCCCAGTTCCTCGACGATCTCGAAGGCGGCCGTCTTCTGGCCCTGCAGGCGATAGGGGTTCACCGAGTTCACCAGCGTCACCGGCGTATTGGAGGCAACCTCCTTGACCAGACGCATGCCGTCGTCGAAGTTGCCCTCGATCTGGATCACCGTGGCACCGTGCATCATCGCCTGGGCGAGTTTGCCCAGGGCAATCTTGCCGTCCGGGATCACCACGAACGCGGTGATGCCCGCACGCGCCGCATACGCCGCGGCAGCGGCCGAGGTGTTGCCGGTGGAGGCGCAGACAATCGCCCGCGAGCCCTCCTCGATGGCCTTGGTCACGGCCATGGTCATCCCCCGGTCCTTGAACGATCCGGTCGGGTTCAGCCCCTCGAACTTGACGTAAATCTCGACCTCGCGCGTGAGCTCGCGCGGGATGTTGTTCAGGCGGATCAAGGGCGTGTTGCCCTCGCCCAGCGAGATGATGCGCGTGTCGTCGTGTACCGGCAGGCGGTCACGATAGCGCTCGATCAGTCCGGTATAGCGATGTCCAAAGGCCATGGTGTTCTCTTCGTCGTTGCGAAAGGGATAGAGCGCCGATTAGCGCGCCAGTCCTTCCATGCGGATACGGGTAATCGGGGTCAACAGATGATCCAGGGCCTCGATCGCGGCAATCGCCTCGTTCATCGCACCCTCTCGAACCTTGTGCGTCAGCATGATGATCGTGGCCTCGCCGCGCTCCGGGTCCGGCTCGCGCTGCAGGATCGCCTCGATGCTGATGCCGTGCTCGCCCAGGATCCGGGTAATGTCGGCGAGTACGCCGGGGCGGTCCTGGGTGCGCAAGCGCAGGTAGAAGGAGGTCTCCACCTCGGCAAGATCCAGCACCGGCTTGTCCGACAGGGCATCCGGCTGGAACGCCAGATGCGGCACGCGGTTCTCCGGATCGGTGGTCAGGGCGCGCACCACGTCGACCAGATCGGCCACCACTGCGGAGGCGGTCGCCTCGGCCCCGGCCCCGGCGCCGTAATAAAGCGTCGGGCCGACGGCGTCGGCATTCACCAGCACGGCATTCATCACGCCGTCGACGTTCGCGATCAGCCGGCGCTCCGGGATCAGCGTCGGGTGCACCCGCAGCTCGTAGCCCTTCGGCGTCCGCCGGGCAATGCCCAGGTGCTTGATGCGATAACCGAGTTCGGCGGCGAAGCCGACATCCTCGCGGGTGATATCGCTGATCCCCTCCACCGCGACACGGTCGAACTGCAGCGGGATGCCGAAGGCGATCGAGGCCAGGATCGCCAGCTTGTGCGCGGCGTCGATCCCCTCCACGTCAAAGGTCGGATCGGCCTCGGCATAGCCCAGTGCCTGGGCCTCGGCCAGCACGTCCTCGAAGTCGCGACCCTTGTCGCGCATCTCGCTGAGGATGAAGTTACCGGTGCCGTTGATGATCCCGGCCAGCCACTCGATCTGGTTGCCGGCGAGACCCTCGCGGATCGCCTTGATGATCGGGATGCCACCGGCCACTGCCGCCTCGAAGGCCACCATCACGCCCTTTTGCTGAGCACGCTCGAAGATCGCGTTGCCATGCAGTGCGATCAGGGCCTTGTTGGCGGTGACCACGTGCTTGCCCGCGTCAATCGCGGCCAGCACCAGGCTCAAGGCGGGATCCGTCCCGCCCATCAGTTCGACGACAACCTCGACCTCCGGATCGTTGACGACCTCGGCCGGATCGGTGGTCAGGCGGATCTGCGAGCAGTCGCATTCGCGCTCGCGCTGGATGTCGCGCGCGGCGGCCGCCACGACCTGAATGTCGCGACCCGCGCGGCGGGCGATCTCGGTGCCGTTGCGCGCGAGCACGTTGATCGTCCCGCAGCCGACAGTTCCCAGTCCCAGAATTCCGATCTTTACCGGCGTCATAGCCTTGCTGTCCTTGACGTCGGGCACCAGCGGCGCCCGGTGTTCATTGCGTTGAGGGTCTGCGGCGGTCGAACTAGCTGCCCGAACCCGGATTATCCTCGGAGGCGTCGGCCAGGATCGAGTCCGCGCGGAACATCGCCTTGATCCCGCGCAGGGCCTGGCGCGTACGCTGCTCGTTCTCGATCAGGCTGAAGCGCACGTGGTCGTCTCCGTAGTTGCCGAAACCCACCCCCGGCGAGACCGCCACCTTGGCGTCGCTCAGCATCTTCTTGGCGAACTCCAGCGAGCCCATCTCGCGGTAGGGCTCGGGGATTGGCGCCCAGACGAACATGGTCGCCTTCGGCTTCTCGACCTGCCAGCCGAGTTTGTTCAGCCCCTCACAGAGGACATCACGGCGCACCCGGTAGAGCTCGCGAATCTCCTCCACGCAGTCCTGCGGGCCTTCCAGCGCCGCGATCGCAGCGACCTGGATGGGGGTGAAGGTGCCGTAGTCGAGGTACGACTTGATCCGCGCCAGGGCCGCGACCAGGGTCGGGTTACCGCACATGAAGCCCACGCGCCAGCCCGGCATGTTGTAGGTCTTGGACAGGGTGTAGAACTCCACCGCAATGTCCTTCGCCCCCGGCACTTCGAAGATCGAAGGCGCCTTGTAGCCATCAAAACTGATCTCGGCATAGGCCAGGTCGTGCACGATCCAGATGCCATGTTCCTTGCAGATTGCCACGACCCGCTCGAAGAACTCCCGATCCACGCACTGGGTGGTCGGATTCGCCGGGAAGTTGAGGATCAGCATCTTCGGCTTCGGCCAGGAGTCCTGGATCGCCCGCTCCAGCTCGGCGAAGAAGTCGACATCCGGAGTCAACGGCACATGGCGCACATCCGCGCCGGCGATCACACAACCATAGGGATGAATCGGATAGGCCGGATTCGGCACCAGCACCGCATCGCCCGGCCCCAGGGTCGCCAGCGCAAGGTGCGCCAGGCCTTCCTTGGAACCGATGGTCACGATCGCCTCGGTCTCCGGGTCCAGATCGACATCGAACCGGGTCTTGTACCAGCGCGTGATCGCCCGCCGCAGCCGCGGGATGCCCTTGGACACGGAATAGCGGTGGGTATCGCCGCGCTGCGCCGCCTCGCACAGCTTGTCCACGATGTGCTGCGGCGTCGGCTGATCCGGGTTGCCCATGCCGAAGTCGATGATGTCCTCACCGCGGGCGCGGGCCTCGGCCTTCAACTGGTTCACGATGTTGAAGACGTAGGGCGGGAGGCGCTCGATACGGGGAAAGACGTCGGTCACGGATTCTGGGTCCTGGTTGGGGCTAGGGAAACACTGATCAATGTACCCGCTCGCGCTCGAGTCGCTTTTGCGTGCGAACCAGGCGCGGCGACTGCCGTGCAGTCATTCTGCACAAGGGAACCGCAACGCCGTTCCCGCGCAAAAGCGGCCGAGCCCCTTCTTTCCATGGCTTGCGGGGGTTGGCACCCCAGGTTCCCCGATCCTGCGTTGCGCCGCTTACGGGTAGAACCACTACCCGCTGCGCGACGCGCCTTGTTTCGGAAAACCTGGGGTACCAACGCGAGCGTGTACATTAATCAGTGTTTCCCTAACGGTCGCTTTGCAGGGCCAAAACGGCCCCTCCGGATGCCGCACCGGAAAGCGCGCCAAAGTATAACCCGGGCCCTCGGCTGTCAACGAATCGAGGCTTGGGCACTCCCCCAAGCGCGGATGGAATCTTGAGCCTGTCGCGGGCTCGGAGTAGCGTAAAGGGATGCTGTTTTCCGAAGTCACCAGCGAAGACTCCTACATCGTGACCGGCTACGAGTCGGGGCGCGTCGGAATCAACCAGATTGCGCACAGCCGCAGCCTGATCGTGCGCCCGCACGAACTGCGCACCGACTGGCCAGTGGAGTCGATCGAACAACTGGGCGTGGATCACCTGCAAGCAATACTGGACGCGCCGCCCGAGGTCCTGCTAATTGGCACCGGTACGGTCCAGCAATTCCCGGACCGCGCCGTCTGGCGTCATCTGCGCTCGCAGGGCCTGGGGGTGGAGATCATGGACACCGCGGCCGCCTGCCGCACGTACAATCTGATCATGGCCGAGGGCCGTGACGTCGCCGCGGCCCTGATCATCAACGGATAAGCCCCTGCCCCGGCAGCCAGATCAGGAGTTCGGCAGGACCTCGTCACCCTTCATTCCACGCGACTCCAGCAGCTTCCGCAGCCGCTTCAGCGCATCCATCTGAATCTGCCGCACCCGCTCCCGGGTCACGCCGATCTCCGCCCCCACCTGCTCCAGGGTCGAGCGCTCGAAACCGTGCAGCCCGAACCGCCGCACCAGCACCTCGCGCTGCTTGTAGTCCAGTTCTTCCAGCCAGGCATCCACCAGATGATGAAGATCCTGATCCTCCAGCAAAGTGGAGGGCTCGGGCGCATTCACGTCGGCAAGGATATCGGCCAGCGAGCGATCGCCGTCCGGGCCCGACGGCAGATCCATCGAGGTGGAGGGTTCGGACATCGCGCGCAGCTTCTGGATCTCCGCCACCGGCCGACCCAGACGCTCAGCCAGCTCTTCCTCGGTGGGGTCGCGGCCCAGTTCCTGCGTCAGGTTGCGCGCAATCCGTGCGTGCATGCGCAACTCCTTGCTCACATGCACCGGAATGCGGATGGTCCGCCCCTGATTCATCAGGGCCCGTTCGATGGTCTGGCGGATCCACCAGGTGGCGTAGGTGGAAAAACGAAAGCCGCGCTCCGGGTCGAATTTTTCCACCGAGTGCATGAGGCCGAGATTGCCCTCCTCGATCAGGTCAAGCAGCGGCAAACCCCGGTTCATGTAGCGACGGGCGATTTTGACCACCAACCGAAGATTGCACTCGATCATGCGCCGGCGGCCACTCTCATCTCCCTCGCGCGCCAGACGCGCGTACTTGCGTTCTTCCTCGGGGGTCAGCAGCGGGCGGTACTCGATATCCCGCAGATAGATCTGGATCGCATCCAGTTCCGCGGGACGCGCGTCGCGCAGGGTTTTCGGTCGTACCGGAGCGCCTTCTTCCGGTTTCAAGCCGGCGGTGACGTCGGGTAGCACCGCCTCCGAGACGTCTTCCGGGTCCTCGGATTCCTCGATCTTTTCGACCGGATGGGCCAGATCCTCGGGCACCTGGATCGCCTCCTCCTGATCCGGATCATGGGTCAGGTTGTCGTTGTGCAGTTCCGGAGCGGCCGGTTGCCGGGTCTTGGCCATGTAGTGTCCTGCTCTCGGTCGAGTCAGCGGTCCGGGAGGTAGCGCGCCGGGTCTACCGGCGTCCCGTCCACCCGGATCTCGAAGTGCAACATCGGGCGCTCGGCCCCCGATGACCCCAGACGCGCGATGGTGTCGCCCGCCTGCACCTGGTCACCCTCGCTCACCAGCAATTCATCGTTGTGCCCGTAGGCACTGAGGAACCGCGCGTCGTGCTTGAGGATGATCAATCGACCATACCCCACCAGGCCGCCACCTGCATAGACCACTTCCCCGGCCCGCGTTGCCCGTACGTGATCCCCCCGGTCGCCGCCGATCGCAAGCCCTCGACGCGTGCCGCTGCTGGAGAATCCGCGCAGCACCTCGCCCGCCGCTGGCCATTGCCAGCCACCCGGATCGGAGGGCGGCGGACTCGAAGTCGACGAGCTTGAGGTAGAGCCGGACGAGGTTCCGCCACCGCTGTCGCGGCCAGAGGCGCCCGAGGATGGTTGCCGCGTGCTCGGCGCTGAAGAGGCCTGTGGCGCGCTGGGCGGCGACGAGCGCGCCGCACCTCGCAGCCGCAGGCGCTGACCGGGATGGATGACATAAGGGGCACCGATGGCATTGCGTCGGGCCAGATCGCGCCATTCCAAGCCGTAGCGCTGGGCAATGCGATACAGCGTCTCGTTGCGCTGCACCACATGGGTGTCCGGCATCGAGGCCCCGCTGGGCGCACGCGCCGCACAACCGGCCAGGACACTCGCAACCAGGACCAGCACCAACCCCGTCACCAATCCCTGAACCATGCGCCGGCGCATGTCAGTCCATTACCAGATAGATCGCCATGGTCACGGCCAGCAGGATAATGGCCGCCCAGCCCAGACGCTCCATATACGGTCGCAGATGGCGCTCCGCCCGCGGCCCGGCCCAGGCCATGAACAACGCGACCAGGAAGAAACGCAGCCCGCGCCCCACCAGCGACGCGATCAAGAACGGCAACAGGGCCATCGAAAGCGCCCCGGCGGTCACGGTGAACAGCTTGTAGGGGATCGGTGAAAAGCCGGCGACCAGGACGACCCAGACTCCCCAGGTGTCAAACCAGACCTCGGCCTGGCTTAACTCCTCGCCGTACCCGACCTGATGCAGCCAGGGCCCGATCCACTCGAACGCCAGCCACCCGATCAGGTACCCGAGCAAACCGCCAAGCGCGGAAAACAGGGTGGTCAGCGCGGCCAGCCGCCAGGCGGAACGCGGCTGCGCCGCCGCCATCGGCGCAAGCATCACGTCCGGGGGGATGGGAAAGAACGAAGACTCGGCGAACGAGAGCCCAGCCAGATAACGCGGCGCATGACGATGGCGGGACCAGGCCATCACCCGGTCGTAGAGCGGCTCGAAGAGCTTCATCGATGCCGTACCGCCGCGACTAGTTCAGTCACAAATGCCTCGACCTGCATGGTCCGCCGTCATTGCTCGGCCCCCGGAAGCATCGGCACGAACATCACCGCGTCCAGGATATCGCGCACATAGGCCTCTTCCGTCCGGGTATAGCGCACCAGCTGCTGACGCCCGTCCGGGCCTTCCACGGGCGCGACCAGGCGCCCGCCCAGCGCCAGTTGGGTCAGCAACGCCTCGGGAACCTCCTTCGGCGCTGCGGTCAGGATGATGCCGTCAAACGGCGCCTTGTCCGGCCAGCCGTCGGCCCCGTCACTGTGCCGAAGATTGACGTTGTTGATGCCCAGACGGCTCAACAGTTCGCGGGCGTTCCGGCTAAGCGCCTGAATGCGCTCCACCGAGAACACCCGATCCACGATCTGCGCCAGGACCGCCGCCTGATAGCCGGAGCCGGTCCCGATCTCCAGGACCGTCCGGGGGCGCTCGCCCTCGAGCAGTGCCTCGGTCATGCGCGCGACGATAAAGGGCTGGGAGATGGTCTGGCGATGTCCGATCGGCAACGCCGTGTTTTCGTAGGCGCGATGGCTCAGCGCCTCCTCCACAAACAAGTGGCGCGGAATCGAACGGATCGCCTCCAGTACTCGCGGGTCGCGGATGCCCTGCCCCTCCAGCAACCGGACCAGTCGGTCGCGGGCACGCTGCGAGGTCAGACCGGCCCCGGTGGCGTCAGGAACCATGTCCAGCCTCCGGGAGCGAGTCGTCCAGCCAGCGTCCCACCGTGTCGATGGCGTCAAAACGCGTGAGGTCGACCTGGATCGGCGTCACCGAGACGTAGCCCTCGCGAACTGCGTGGAAGTCGGTACCCGGGCCGGCATCCTGTTCCGACCCGGCCGGCCCGACCCAGTAGATCGGGCGCCCGCGGGGGTCCTCGTCCGCGATCATCGGCTCCGCCCGATGGCGATGCCCCAGGCGCGTGGCCTGCACACCACGGATCTCCGAGCGCGGCAGATCGGGGACATTCACATTCAGGATGGTGGCCGCCGGTAGCGGCACGCGGTTGATGCGGTCCAGCAATTCGACCACTACGCTTGCCGCAGCATCGTAGTGCTGCAGATCCGGACCCACCAGCGACACCGCAATCGACGGGAGCCCCAGAAAGCGTCCTTCCATCGCAGCTGCCACCGTGCCGGAATACAGCACGTCGTCGCCCATGTTCGCACCGGCATTGATGCCGGAGATGACCACATCCGGCTCCTGCTGCAACAACCCCGTGATCGCCAGGTGCACGCAGTCCGTCGGGGTCCCGTCGACCTGTACATCACCGCTCTGGAGGTGACGCGCCCGCAGCGGCCGCACCAGCGTCAGGCTGTTGCTGGCACCGCTGCGATCCCGGTCCGGGGCCACCACGTGCACCTCGGCAATCCGCCGCAGATGCGTCGCCAGGCACTGGATGCCCGGGGCGTGAATTCCATCGTCGTTGCTAACCAGAATGCGCATGCAGGAACAGGGCCGTTGGGAGGGCGTTCAATATACTGGAAACCGTCCAGGGAGACGCTCTCGAATCGACTCGATCGCGCCCGCCCCCCGAAAAGTGCGAGTATCCTGCCATGAACTCCGGGGATGATCCCAACGATTTCGACGAATTCCTGCAGGCCGTTGGCAACGTGCGACGGCTGCACAGTGATCAGGCCGATGTCCGTCCCCCGCCTCCCGCCGCCCGGGCACGCCAGCGAGAGGCCGACGAGGCGCGCGCCCATGCCGACTGGCTGAGCGATCCGCTTAACGCCGCCGATCTGCAACCGGGCGATGAACTCCGCTTTGCCCGCCCCGGCATTAGCCCGCGCGTATTCCGCAAGCTGCGGGGCGGTCACTACCGCGTACAGGACGAGATCGACCTGCACGGCCTGTTCGCCGACGAGGCGCGCCGCGCGATTGGCCTGTTCCTTGACGATGCCCGCCGGGGCGGCGCGCTGTGCGTACGCATCGTGCACGGCAAGGGCCTGCGCTCACGCCACAAGGGTCCGGTACTCAAGGGGCTGACCGACCACTGGCTGCGCCAGCGCGACGATGTCCTTGCGTTCTGCTCCGCGCGGCCGACCGACGGCGGTACCGGTGCCGTCTATGTCCTCCTCAAGCGGTCGCGGAGCCCGGATCCCGGGCGCTAAAAGCCGCATCCACAGACCATCTTCCCCGCGACAAACGGCGCCCTCACATACGCCTTTCGATATATTCGCATTTTGCGATTTGGATGCTTAGACTGGATCCAGACCCGCAAGGCGGAACCCGGAATCCTGACCCGGATTCATCTATCATTTGGTGAACACCGACCTTGCGCTTTAGCCACGATCGGTCCATGCTTTGTACAGGTCTTGTACAGACACAGGACGCAACGGACTCTGCACTACGAGGTATTTGCCATGAAGAACTGGAAGCTTGCCCCCCTGGCCCTCGGCCTGATCGCCTTCTCTGCCGCCAGCGGCCAAGCGGGCGCAGACAGCATGCCGCAGCTCTCTCAGGACGACCTGCAAGAGCGCATCGCTGCCAATCGTGACGCCATTCAGAAATTTGCCAGCACCCTCCAGGGTGAACTGATGACCGCCATGCAGTCCGGCGGCCCCACCGAGGCGATCCAGGTGTGCAACGAGCGCGCCCCCGCCATCGCGCGTGACATCTCGGCGGAAACCGGCATCCAGATCGGACGCACCAGCCTGAAGCTGCGCAATCAGGACAACGCACCCGACCGCTGGGAACGCCTGACCCTGCAGGGTTTCGAGGCCCAGCATGCAGCCGGCACTCCAGCCCCGGATCTGCCGCCGCGCTTTGGCGTGGTCGAATCCGATGATGGTGACCCGAAATTCCGCTTCATGGCGGCCATCCCGACTGGCGGCGCCTGCCTGACCTGCCACGGCTCCGACGTCAGTGGCGACGTCAAGCACGCGCTGGAACGTCTCTACCCCGACGATCAGGCGACCGGCTTCCGCGAGGGTGACGTGCGCGGCGCCTTCACCGTGACCCAGGAAATGTAGGCATTCCGGGACCATCGGAAGAGGCCGCCTCCGGGCGGCCTTTTTTGTGGCCGGGACGATCCCCGGGCGCCCACCACAGCCTCCATTCTTGAGCACAACCGCACCGGAACGTGCTATTTTCGTGCCATGGAAGCCGAGATGGGCGCCCAAAAAACGCCCCTCCGCGTGCACGACCCCCAGACCCGACCGAAACGCCATATATGACGCGAACCATAGATGCCGAACTGCTTGCCCTCGCCGTCGATGCCTCCAATGACGGCATCGTGATCGCCGAGCGCGAGGGCGACGACAATATCCTGATCTACGTGAATCGTGCCTTCGAGGAACTGACCGGCTATCGCTCCGAGGAGATCCTCTACCGCGACTGCCGCTTCCTGCAGGGCGAGGATACCGACCAGGACGTACGCCAGGAGATTCGTGCGGCCATCGACGAAAACCGGCCCTGCCGTGTGACCCTGCGCAACTACCGCAAGGACGGCAGCCTGTTCTGGAACGAGCTGTCGCTGACCCCGGTGTTCAACGACGAAGACCGACTCACCTACTACATCGGTATCCAGAAAGACATCACCGACCGCGTGGAAGCCGAGCAGCGCGCCGAACGCGCCGAACGCAAACTCAAGAACTCCGCCTGACGCCTGCTCAGGCGCGATCCTCTGCCCGCGGGACGCAGATCGCCTCAAGCACACCGGTCGCATACTCCCCGGCCCCCAGCTCCAGCGTCAGCCACAGGTCATCCCCCTCCCAGCGCCACTCCACGGCGCCTGGCACCATGCGCAGCGCGCGCCGCGCCGCCTTCACGTCCGCCTTGGCCAGCCCTTCCGCCAACGCCGACTCGCCAGCGGCCATCGCCGTCTCCAGTGCCTCGACCTCGCCTTCCGTCTGCATCGCACCCTTGCCCCACAGCGGCCCCGTCGGATGGAGATCCAGCCGGGCCGCGCGCGCCTCGATCTCGGCATCCACTTCCGCCACCGGAAACACGCTGCCCGAGCCCTCGAGATTGGCCACGTCGCCCGGCAGCAACCGGTCCCAGTCGCCGCGGCGGACCCGCTCGGCCAGTACCGCGTTGAAGATCGCGGAACGGGCGGCGGACAAGAGCAGACTGCGCTGGTTGCGGCTGCGCGGCGCGCGACCGCCCCCCAGCCAGGCCCGCGCCTTGGCCAGGTTGTCGCGGCCAAAGCGTTGCGCCCCGAAGTAGTTGGGAATCCCCCCGCTACGGATCGCCTCGAGGATCTGTTCCGCGGCCGCGCGATCGCCCTGCACATCACCCAGACGGATCTCGAAACGATTGCCCGCCAGATGCCCAGTACGCAGCTTGCGCGCATGGCGGGCGATCTGCAGCACCCGCATCCGGCCCGCCGCCTCCCCGCCGTCCTGGGCGGCATTCCAGGCCTCCGCCCGGGCCGTCCAATCCGGCTCGGACTCCGGCGGGCATTGCACGCTGAACCACTGGCGCGTCACCGCCTGGCGGTCCTTGCGCCCGGCGTAGCTGACCTTGCCCCGGCCTGCGCCCGACTCGCGCGCCAACCAGACCGCCACGTCCTCGCTGTTCAGCAGGCGCTTCTCGATCTCCAGCCAGACATGTTCCCCCTCACCTTCGGGCGTCGTTGCCGGCAATTCCTCAACCCGGAAATCTTCCGGGCATGCCTTGATCATCGCGGTCAGGGGCGGGCGCCAGGGGTAGGGTGTCGCGTTCATCTCGGGCTCCTGACTCATCGGGGGGATGCCGGCCGGGCCACATCGTCGCGCACATAGACCGGCTGCGCGTCTTCAGGCGCCACCGCCTCGCCGCGCTCCCAGGCATCCACCGCCAACAGCGCAACCTCTTGCGCGTCGGGCAACGCGTCGGCGTACTCCGCCTCGCTCGCCAGCCCCTGGGCGGCGGCCAGATCGGGGAAGGTGGCGAAGGCCGACCCCAGCCCATAGCGCTCGCCCACCGGCCAGGCCACAACCAGGCTCTCCGGTGCGGCCACCTGCTCCGGCCCAAGGCCCACGCGCTCGCCCTGAACCGGACAAAGGCTCCAGTACACCTCCCCCATGCGTGCATCCAGCGCCGCAAGCACGGCCGCCGGCCGGCGATCATCGCGCAGCGCCTGTTGGGCCAGAGCCTGCAACGTGGAGACCGGAACCACCGGGCGGTCCAGGGCGAAGGCAATCCCCTGCGCCACGCCCAGTCCCAGGCGTACACCGGTAAACGCCCCCGGCCCCCGTCCGACGGCCACGCCATCCAGACTGCTGCGCGGCACGTCCGCCTCGCGCAGCAATTGCTCGATCTGCCCCAGGATCAGCTCGCCATGCCGGCGCGCCGCACGCTCGCGCACGCAATGGATCTCGCCATCAAGATAAAGGGCTGCCGAACACTGTTCGGAAGCGGTCTCCAGTGCGATCAAGCGCATGTGTTGCGTCCCCGGGCCTGCTCGAGAAAACGCAGCGCGGCGGCCGGCTCCCGCGTACGGTGAAACGCCGGCAGGCTGGCCAGAAAGCGCCGGCCGTAGGATTTTCCGGTTAGCCGCGGATCGCACAAGGCGAGGATACCCGCATCGTCGGCGTCCCGAATCAGCCGCCCCGCGCCCTGCTTCAGCGCCAGCACGGCCTGCGGCAGGGTGAATTCCATGAACGGGGAACGCCCCTCCGCCTCCAGCGCGGACGCGCGGGCCTGCAGCACCGGATCATTGGGGGCGGCAAACGGCAAACGATCAATGATCACCACCGACAGTGCCTCGCCGCGGATGTCGACGCCTTCCCAGAAACTGTGCGCCCCCAGCAGCCATGCATTGCCCGACTCGCGAAAACGCGCCAGCAGGTCGCCCCGCGGCTGCTCGCCCTGCACCAGCAGTTCGCGATCAGCGGGCAACTCCGCACGCAGGATCGCCGCCGCTTCCTGCAATGCGCGATGGCTGGTAAACAGGAAGAATCCGCCGCCCGGGTTGTCACGCAGAAGCGGCCAGGCCCAGGCGATGCAGGCGCGGGTATAACCCGGGTCGTTCGGATTGGGCAGCGGGGGCTGTGGGTGGACCAGGCAGGCCTGATTGGGGAAATCGAACGGGCTGTCCAGGCGTTCGCTTGCGACATCGGCCGGCAGGCCGAGTCGGCGCGCCGCATGGCCGAAGTCCTCGCCCACCGCCAGGGTGGCCGAGGTGAAGATCCACGCCGCCGGCCGCGCGGCGCGCCGCTGTGCCAGCGGCCGTGCCGCATCCAGCGGTGTCCGGTGCAGGATCAGGCTCTGACTGAAACGCTCCGCCCAGGCCACCGTGTCCGGGGTCTCCTCGCGCCAGTCGCGCAGGCGTTCCAGCAAAAGGCCGCTGCGCCCGCGCAGCTGCTCCAGGCCTGGTGCCCGTGCGGCCGCGGCCTCCAGCGCGTCGCCGACAAAACCGAGATTCGTATCCAGCCGATCCAGCAACGGATCGAGCTCGCCGCCGGGACTGACCGTATCCCAGCTGGAGCGGCCCTCCCAGGTGCGCGAGGCATCCAGCAACTCGGCCACACTCGCCTCCAGCTCCGCGATGCGCTGGCGGATATCCAGCATCTCCGGGGCATGCTGTTCCTGCTCGCGCCGGGTGTCCCGTGCCAGTTCGCGCAACGCGCGCGTGCCGACCGCAATGCCAAAAAACGACCCGGCGATATCCGGCAGCTGATGAGCCTCATCGACAATCACCGCGTCGACCTCCGGCAGGAGTTCGCCGAAGCCCTCTTCTTTCAGGGCCATATCCGCGAGCAGCAGGTGATGATTGACCACCACCACGTCGGCCTCCTGTGCCCGCTTGCGGGCCTGCACCACGAAGCAGTCGTTGTAGCTCGGGCATTCCCCTCCCAGGCAGTTGTCCACGGTCGAGGTGACCTGCGGCCACAACCTGGAGTCCTCCGCGAGGATCCCGGCCTGCCCCAGGTCGCCGGTAGGGCTTGTACGCGCAAACCGCTGCAGGGCCTCGATGACCGGCAACTGCTCGCGGCGCACGGGGCTGCCGGTCGCCCCCCCGGCCTCGGCCGCGGCCAGCTCCAGGCGGTAATGGCACAGATAGTTGGCGCGGCCCTTCAGCAGCGCAGCCCGCGGGCGATATCCCAGGGCCTCGCAGACCACCGGCAGGTCGCGATCGAAGAGCTGGTCCTGCAGGGTCTTGGTTCCGGTGGAAATCAGGGCACGCCGGCGCGACTGCAGGATCGGCACGAGATATGCGAAGGTCTTGCCGACCCCGGTCGCCGCCTCGACCAGCAGGGCGGTGGGCGCAGTCGCCAGCGCCTCTTCGACCGCCACGGCCATGCGTTGCTGCGGCTCGCGCGGACGGAAGCCTTCGACCGCAGTGGCCAGATCCCCGCCCGGGCTCAGGGCCCGTACCGCCGCCGACTCCACCGTTACCGCGTTCGACGAGTCAGACAATGTCGGCTTCCAGGCGGCGGATCGCCTCGCGGGCCTCGTCGGCCCCGGCCGCGTCGCCCTGCGCCTCGCGGGCCTTCAGGATCAGTCGCCAATTCTGCAGGGCCAGGTCGCGGTCTCCACCGCCCACCATCTGCAACGAACGACCGGCCAGCCGCTCGGCCTGTTGATAGCGCCCCTGTTCCATGCGCAGCGTGGCCATCTGGTGCCAGAGCCCGGCATCCCGCGGCGCGATCCGCAAGGCGCGCTCCAGACGCTGCTCTGCTCGCGCGGTGTCCCCTGCCTGGCGCGCGGACTCGGCCTGCTGGGCCAGGTTCAGGGCCGCGGCGGGTGTCGGCGCGCGTTCCGGCTCACGGGGTTCGGCCCGATCTTCGCTGGGCGCTGCATCCTCCCCGGTGATATCCCCGTCGTCGGGCACCGGGGCACTCGCATCCCGGGGCGCCGGCGTTGCACAGGCGGCGAGCAGCGCGGCCAGCGCAACAGTACCCAGCCACTGCGCCGGGCGCCAAGCCGGACCGGCAGGCAGCGCGACGCGAAACGGGGATCGTGCGGTACTGAACATCTTCACCGGAATAGCCTCTCGAACCAGCCTTGCGGGCTGGAATCACTGCGCAGATCACACTCGGCGCGTGTCTCGGGGCTCGAATTCTGCCAGAACGGCAGCCTCTTCACCGACTCGCAGGCGTGATCTTCGCTTTCCACACGCAACCCGGAGGCAAGATCGACCCCCTGATAGTCGATGCCGGGGTGGCCCTCCAGGCGCAGGGATTGCACCCCGATCCCCGCCATGATCTCCGCCCACACCGGCGCGGCGGACACTCCACCGGTCAGACCGGTGGGACGGTTGTCGTCCATACCCAGCCAGACCACCGCCACATGGCGATCATCAAAACCCGCAAACCAGCTGTCGCGAAAGTTGTTGGTGGTCCCGGTCTTCCCGGCCACGACCTCACCGTTCAGGCGCGCATTGATCCGGCTCCCAGTACCTTCCCGGGTCACGTCATGCAGCGCGTGGGTCAGCAAACGCACCGCTCCATCCGACACCGCGCCCTGCAGGGACAGCCCGTAGTGCGAGAGCATCTCGTCGTCCTGATCCAGCACGTCGCGGATCACCCGGGTTTCGGTCGCGTAGCCACCATTCGCCAGAGCCTGATAGAGCCCGGCCACCTCCAGTGGCGAGAGCTCGATCGCACCCAGCGCCAGCGACGGCAGTGGGGCCGGTGTGCGCTGCAGACCCAGCGTCTGCAACAAGCTGACCACCTGCGAGATCCCGATATCCTCGGCCAGACGCACCGTAGCGATGTTGTACGACTGCACCAGGGCCTCCCACGCGGTCACCGGCCCCCGGTGTTCGCGGTCGAAGTTGCGTGGCGTCCAGGGCTCGCCATGCGGCAGCTGCAGCGTCAGCGGGCTGTCGTCGAGGAGCGTCGCCAGGGTGTATCGGTTCGGGTTGGTCAGAGCCGCGAGGTACACGAACGGCTTGATCACCGAGCCGACCTGTCGCTGGGCCTCCACCGCCCGGTTATAGCCGGGATAACGCGGGTTGCGATCCCCGACCACCGCCAGCACCTCGCCAGCCTGCGGGTCGGTCACGACGGCCGCGGCCTGCAGATCCTCAAGGTCGATCCCGCCCCCGCGACGCCGGACCAGGTCGTCCACGCCGCGTACCAGCCGTTCCTCGAGGCGCATCTGGACGACCGGATCCATGGTCGTGAAGATCCGCAGGCCTTCGCTGCGCAGGTCCTCGTCCGCGTAATCCGTACGCAGCTCCCGGCGCACCAGGTCCAGGAACGCCGGAAAGCGGCTGCGTCCTTCCGGCATGACCGGGGAAACATCCAGCGCCGTCGCCAGCGCCCGATCCACCCGGTCGCGCTCGGCCAGTCCGGTCTCGGCCATCGCCTCCAGCACCCGGTTCCGGCGCTGCGTGGCACGCTGCGGATAACGTCGGGGGTCGTAGTAACTGGCCCCGCGCGCCAGCCCCACGAGCAGCGCCAGCTGGTCCAGCCGCAACTCGTTCAACGGGCGCTGATAGTAGAACTGCGCAGCCTGACCGAAGCCGTGGATCGCCCGTTCACCGGTCTGCCCCAGAAACACCTCGTTCAGGTAGGCCTCGAGGATCTCCCGCTTGTCATAGCGGTGCTCCAGCAACAGGGCCATCACCGCTTCGTTCAGCTTGCGCGTCAGCGTCTGGTCACGGGTCAGGTAGAAATTCTTCACCAGCTGCTGGGTCAGGGTGCTGCCACCCTGCACCGTGCGTCCGGCCCGCAGGTTCGCGAACGCGGCCCGCCCGATGCCGACCGGGTCCACCCCCCGATGGGACATGAAACGGCGGTCCTCGATCGCCAGCAAGGCCCCGATCAGCTCGCGCGGCACCTCGTCGATATCGACCAGGATACGGTCCTCCCCGTGGGTCGGATAGATACTCCCAATCAGCAGCGGCTCCACTCGCATCAGGTCAACATTGCGCCCACTGGACTGCTCGGTGACCGACTCCACGCGACCCTCGGACAGGCGCACCCGCACCGAATGCGCCGGCTCCCGACCGTCGCCAAAGGTGAACGGCCGCGTGGTCAGGCGCGCGCTACTGCCTTCGAAGTGGAACTCGCCGGGCCCAGCGCCATCCGGGGTCTGGCGATAATTCAGGGTGCGCAGCTCGGTCTCCAGCGCATCCGCGGTCAACGGCCGCCCCGCATAGAGCTCCAGGGGCCGCGCATACACCCGCGCCGGCAGCGCCCAGCGCTGCCCCTCGAACCGTTCACGAATCTCCCGGTCCAGTTGATGCACATAGATGCCACCCACCGTAAGGCCGGCGAGCAGCAGCCCCGCCAGGGTCCAGCTGCCCGCACCGAACAGGCGCCGGAGTCGGCCCCTTCGGGGCGCGCTTCGCTTGCGGGAACGTGTAGTGGCTTTTCGCGGCATGGCGTGTGATGGGCGAGGTGACCGAAACGGCAGCAATGGTAACCTGATGCGTAAGCGAAAACGGGTGCATGGCCGGCGATTCCGGGAAAAAGACCCGGCTCCCGATGCCCCACACCCCCACGGCCTACTGCGGAGCCCCGATGACCGAACTGGAACAGCACCACAAGCGCCTGCACCAACTGGTCGCGGACCGCGGATTTCCCGCCCCGGTGCCGGATGCCAACACCGTGCGCACCATCGAGACCCACATCTCCACGGTCATCCTCGCGGGTGAGGACGCCTACAAGTTCAAGAAGCCGCTGAACCTCGGTTTCCTCGACTTTTCCACCCTCGAGGCTCGCCAGCACTACTGCGAGACCGAGTTGGAGGTCAATCGCCGTCTGGCACCCCAGATCTACCTGGAGGTTGCCACCCTCAATGGCGACGATGCCCACCCCGTCATCAACGGCGAGGGGCCCACCCTCGACTACGCTGTGCATATGCGCCGGTTCGACCGCAAACGGCAGCTGGACCTCCTTCTGGACAAGGGCCAACTGCCCGCCGCCGCCATGGATGCCCTGGGGCACTACATCGCCGCCTTCCACGAACGCACCGAACGCACCGATGCGCAGTCCGAGTACGGCACCGCAGAGGCCGCCACCCAACCGATGCTGGACAACTTCCCGGCCCTGAACGAGACCGTTCGTGGTGCGTCGGACCGGGCACGCCTGGAGCGGCTGGGACAGTGGACGCGATCGGAAATCAATCGATTGCAGGCTACACTTAAAGCTCGGCATGACGCGGGTTTCGTGCGCCATGGCCATGGCGACCTGCACCTGGGCAACCTGGTCTATGTCGATGACGAGAACGGCGAGGAAGTGCCGGTCGCCTTTGACGCGATCGAGTTTGACCCCGCCCTGCGCTGGATCGACGTGATCTCCGAGATCGCCTTCACCACCATGGATCTCCTGGCCCGTCAGTCGCGCGCCCACGCCTGGCGGCTCCTCAACGCCTACCTCGACGGGCGCGAAGACTTCGACGGGCTCGCGCTCCTGCCGTTGTACCAGGTCTATCGCGCACTCATCCGGGCCAAGGTCCAGGGCATTCACGGGGCCGAGGCGCAGCTCCCTTCCGACGAACAGGCGGCCCATCAGGCGGAAATGGGCCGCTATCTAGCCCTCGCCGAGCGCCTGACCGAACCTGGATCCCCCCGCCTGATCCTGATGCATGGCGTCTCCGGCAGCGGCAAGACCGTGATCAGCACACAGATCATCGAAGCCCTGGGCGCCGTGCGCCTGCGCTCGGATATCGAACGCAAACGCATGTCCGACGTCGTCTCCTACTGTGCCGACGCCCGGGCCCAGATCTACGGCCATCTGCGCGAACGCGCCCAACGCCTGCTGGCGCTCGGCCTGACCGTGGTGGTCGACGCCACCTTCCTGACCCAGGACCAGCGCGCCCCGTTCCAGCGTCTGGCACTGGAACAGGCGGCCGGCTTTGCGGTGGTTGCCTGTCGCGCCCGTGACGAAGTACTGCGCGAACGACTCGAGGCCCGCACCCGTGCGGGCCGTGATGCCTCGGATGCCGGCGTCGAGGTGATGGAACAGCAACAGCCGCAGCAGGAATGGCCCGCCCCCGAGGAGGGCCGCATCGAGGTGGCCCCGGAGGCACCGCTGGATCCGGACGCGCTCGCCCGCCAATTGCTGCAACCCGTCGCAACCTGAGCGACCGCGTACAATCAGCGATAGACAGACTCCGTCCACTACGAGACACAGGAACTGGCTCGCTCGCCCTCGAGCCCGGAACCCGACCAAGAACCCGCAGGAGCGCCCATGCATCATCACCGCCCCGGTCCGCTCGACCGAATCCGTCGCACCCTCACACCCATTGCTGTCGGCGGGCTGCTGGCCATCGGCTCCACCGCCCAGGCCGATGCCCTGCTGCACTACGTCGACGACGAAGGACTGGAGAGCCAGATCCTGGTGCGCGGCGACATCGTGCGCATGGAGCTCAACGAGTCCATCAGCGGCACCTCCGGCTACATGCTCTTCGACGCCAGAACCGACCAGCTGACGGTCGTGGACGACACGGAACAGACCTACACCCCACTGAGTCGCGAGGTGATGGACCAACAGATGCGCGCCATGACCGATATGGTCAGCGACCTGCGCCGGCAAATGGAGCAGCTCCCGCCCGAGGTGCGCCAGCAGCTCGAGGAGCAGCTGGGCATCGGGGCGGAGGGTTTCGAAGCCGAGATCGACACCCGCGCCACCGGCGAACAACGCGCGATCGGGGACTTCGTCTGCGACGATTACGAGGTGCTGATCGACGGCCAGGTGCAAAGCACGGTCTGCGTAACGGAGCCGGATACCCTGGGCCTGGGCAGCGCGGATTTCGCGACCCTGGGCGCCCTGATGGATCGCCTGTACGAGCTGTCCCTGAACGCCCTTGAGGCCGGCGGGCCGATGGCCTCGCAAATGGGCGCCTCCTTGCTGCCGCGCGTCGACGGCATCCCGCTGCAGGTCAGCGAAAAGGACGGCTTGACCACGCGCCTTGCCGGCATCTCCACCGACGACCTCAGCGCCGCTCTCTTCATCGTCCCCGACAGCTATGCCGAACGCGACCTTTTCTGACACCTGGCGTCGACGGCTGCCGCTTGCCCTGGCCGGCCCCGGGCTTCTGCTGCTTGCGGCCTGCAGTGCGGGGCCCGAACCCCGCGGAGGGGACACCGCGCCCGTTGCCACACCCGAAGGCCTTGCGGACGGCCCAATGAGCCCCACGCCCGAGGCTGGCCTGGAACGCTCCGAGGTCGTGCTGACCGCCCTCGGTCACCTCGACACCCCGTACCAGTACGGCGGCACCGATGCCACCGGGCTGGACTGCTCGGCCCTCGTCCAGCGGGCCTACCGCGAGGCTGGGCGCGCCGTCCCGCGTACGACACGCGACCAGGCCCGCGCCGCGACCCGGCGCGAGGGACCGCCCACACCGGGTGACGTGGTGTTCTTCGCCATTAACGGGAATCAAATCGACCACGTCGGGGTCTACGTGGGAGACGGCCGCTTCGTGCATGCGCCCAGCGCACGGGGTCAGGTTCGCATCGAGCATCTGGACAACCCGTACTGGGCGCCCCGAACCCGCTTTGCCGGTCATTTCTTCAACTGACCGCGATCAGAGCTCGCCCGTCGTCGCCAAACTCACCGCTGACGGCGCGCATACAACCCCATCCTGGCCAGGCCTGGAATCACAATAGAGGAAGGAACCATGAAAACACTCCCCGGTATTTCGCGCACCCTGCGCCACTCCGCCCTGGCGATCGGCCTGGGCCTCGGTCTCGCCGTCGGCGGCACCGCCAGCGCCTATGAGACGTTCATGGAGACCGACGAACGCGTCATCTTCACGACCGAAGGCGAATACGACTTCTACTTCGAGATGGTCGAAGAGGCTATCGCCGCTGAAGGCCTGGTCATCAACAACGTCGGCTACATCGCCAACATGCTGGACCGCACCGGCGGACAGGAAAGCGGCGAAGGCATCTACCTCAACGGGCAATCGGTCGACTTCTGCAGCGCCACCTACTCGCGCGCGACCATGGAGGCCGATCCGCACAACATGCTCTTCTGCCCCTACATCATCACGGTCTACGAGCTCTCCGAGGAACCGGGCACAATCTACATGGGCTACACGCCGGTTCCCGAGGTCGGCGACAAGGACTCGAAGGAAAGCCTGCGCGCCGTGAACGAACTGGTCGAGCGCATCATCAAGGAAGCCCTAGCCTTCTGACCCCAGGGGCCATTGTCGCAACGAAAAATGCCCGGCAGCCTTGCGGCCCCGGGCATTTTTATGTCCCCTGTCCTACATGGCTAGGACAGGGTGATTCGGACAGGCGTGAACCGGGTCAGGGCGTCTGATCCTCTTCCGCCCCTTCCTTCTTCACCGGCAGCAGGACCTGACGGTCTACACCCAGCATCAACGCCGCGGTCGCCGCGATGAAGATGGACGAGTACGTCCCGACGACCACCCCGATAATCAGCGCAATCGAGAAGTTCTGCAGGGCCGCCCCACCCAGAATGGCGAGGGAGAGCAACACCAGCAGGGTGGTCAAGCTGGTCACGATGGTCCGCGCCAGGGTCTTGTTCACCGCATTGTTCATCACCTGCTCCGTGCTCTGCTTGCGCAGCACACGGAAATTCTCGCGTATTCGGTCGTACACCACGATGGTGTCATTCAGCGAGTAGCCAATCACCGCCAGCACGGCGGCCAGCACCCCCAGGTCGAACTCCATCTGCAGCAGCGAGAAGATCCCCAGCGTGATCAGCACGTCGTGCACCAGGGCCAGCACCGACCCAATGGAGAAGCGCCACTCGAAACGCACTGCCACATAGATCAGGATGCCGGCCAGCGCATAGATCATCGCCAGACCGCCCTGCTCGCGCAGCTCCTCGCCGACGGCCGGACCGACGAACTCCACGCGGCGAAGGTCCGGATCAGACGGCCCACCATCCTGCAGGGCGTTCAGGACCCGGTTGGACAACATCGCCGGATCATCATCGTCCTCGCTTGGCGGCAGACGAATCAGCACATCACGCGAGGTGCCGAAGGTCTGCACCTGCGCCCCCGAGAATCCGCCTGCGGACAACGTGTCGCGGATCGGGTCCAGTTCCACCGCTTCGGGGTAGCCCACTTCCACCAGCGTCCCCCCGGTGAAGTCGATCCCGAAGTTCAGCCCGCGGGTGGCCAGCAGCGCCACCGAGATAATGATCAGGACCAGCGAGATCGCGATCGTAATCTTGCGCTTGCCAAGGAAATCGATGTGCGATTCAGCGAAATTCAGATGCGGAAGCATGGTTTTCTCCGCGCTCAGATGGACAGGCGCGTCAGTCGACGCTGGCGCCCGTAGGTCAGATTGACGATTGCGCGGGTCACGATGATCGCGGTGAACATCGACGCGATGATCCCGATCGACAACGTGATGGCAAAGCCCTTGATCGGCCCGGTACCGAACAGGAACAGCACCAGCGCCGCAATCAGCGTGGTCACGTTGGCGTCCGCGATGGTGGTGAACGCTCGGTCATAGCCCGACGAGATAGCCGCCTGGGGTGACAGTCCGTTGCGGATCTCCTCGCGTATGCGTTCGAAGATCAGCACGTTGGCGTCCACCGCCATACCGACGGTCAGCACGATCCCCGCAATCCCCGGCAAGGTCAGGGTCGCCTGCAGCATCGACAAAACCGAGACGATGAAGATCAGGTTCAGTGCCAGCGCCACGTTCGCGATCAGTCCAAAGGCGCGGTAGTAGAGGATCATGAAGATCATCACGAGGATGAACCCGATCACCACCGACTGCATGCCGCGATCGATGTTCTCCTGGCCCAGGCTCGGCCCCACCGTGCGTTCCTCGACAATCGACATGGGCGCGGCCAGCGCACCGGCGCGCAGCAGCAACGCGAGGTTGCGTGCCTCACGCGTGGTATCCAGGCCCGAGATCTGGAAGCGTCGGCCCAGCGGCTCGTTGATGCGCGCAACGTTGATGACCTCTTCGCTGCGCGAGGTACGCATGACCTGCTCGCCGTCTTCCTCCACCGTCTCGGTGGTCGTCTCGATGAACACCGACGCCATCAGGCGGCCCACGTTATCCGAGGTCACGCGCGAAAAGATGCGCGCCCCCTGGCCATCGAGATTGATGAACACGGCCGGGCCGCCACTATCCTGGGCAATCCCGGAAGAGGCGTCGGTAATGTAGTCACCGGTGAGCATCACCTGGCGCTGCAGCAGCACCGGGGTCCCGTCACGCTCGCGGTACAGACGCGTCCCGGACGGTGCGCGGCCCGATTCAGCGGCCTCCATCGGGTCACCGGCCTCGGAGACCAGGCGAAACTCCAGCGTGGCGGTCGCGCCGAGCACTTCCTTGGCCCGCGCAGTGTCCTGCACGCCGGGCAGCTGAACCACGATCCGGTGCTCGCCCTGCTGGGCAATGATCGGCTCGGCCACACCGAGCTCATCCACGCGCGAACGCAGGGTAGAGATGTTCTGCTGCAGGGCCTGACGGCGCAGCTCGGTCAGGTGGTCATCGCTCAGGGTGGCCACCATGCGGGTGGTGTTGCCGCTACCGCGGATCTCCCATTCCAGCTCGCCGCGATATTCGCGGGTCAGCCAGCTCTCGGCCGCCGCGAGGTTTTCCTCGTTCGCGAACATAACGGTTAGGTCACTGGAACTGCGCTCGATCGTGTCGAACGTCAGACGCTCGTCGCGCATCCTTCCGCGCAGCTCGTTGGAGTAGCGTTCCATCGCCGTGCCGATCACGGCATCCAGATCCACCTCCATCAGGAAGTGCACCCCGCCGCGCAGGTCCAGACCCAGCGCCATCGGCTGACCGTTGATCGCGCGCAGCCAGTTCGGCGTGGCCGGGGCCAGATTCAGGGCGACGGTGTGGTTGTCATCCAGGGCATTGCGCAGGATCTCCGCGGCCAGCGACTGCTCGTCGGTGGTCTCAAAGCGCAGGAGTAGCTGCCCGTCGTCCTGCTCCTCCACCTGTTTCGGCGTCACGCCCTGGGCACCCAGGATGGTGCCCATCAGGTCACGGATGTTCCCGTCGATCTCGCCGGTGACCGGATTGCCGATCTGCACCGACGGGTCTTCCGGGAACAGGTTGGGCGCGGCATACAGCCCCGCGCCCAGGACGACCACGACGATCAGGGCGTACAGCCACGCCGGATAGGAATTGCGCATATCAAAAACCCTGGAGGGCGTTTAGAGATCTTTCAGCGTGCCCTTGGGCATCACGGAGGCGACCGACTGCTTCTGTACGGCCACGTTCACGCCGTCGGCAATGTCGACCTTGATGAAGTCGTCGCTGACTTCGGTAATCTTGCCGGCCACACCGCCATTGGTGACGATCTCGTCGCCCTTGGACAGGGCCTCGACCATGGAGCGGTGCTCCTTGGCGCGCTTGCTCTGCGGGCGGATGATCAGGAAATACATGATCGCAAAGAAAATAACGATCATGATCAGGAACTCGATCATGCCGCCGCCGGCCGCTCCACCTTCCTGGGCATGCGCTGCAGAAATCAGAAAGTCCATCGAAACACTCCGTCTTCGGTTCAGATTCGGACGCCACCGGGGAGCTCGGGCCACACCCAGCGAGCGAAAAAAATACCGCGCGGATTATGGCACAGGCGGGATCGCCATGCCGCGTCGGCCGTAGAAATCGGCGACGAACTCGCTCAGCGCGCCGGCCGCGATCGCCTCGCGCAAGCCGCGCATCAAATCCTGGTAGTAATGGAGGTTGTGGGTCGTCGCCAGGCGCGAACCGAGGATCTCGTTGCACTTGTCCAGGTGCTTGAGATACGCCCGCGAATAGTTTCGGCAGGTGTAGCACCCACATTCCGGGTCGACCGGACCGGTATCATCGCGGAAGCGCGCATTGCGGATGCGCAGCACGCCCTCGCGGGTATAGAGGAACCCGTTGCGGGCATTGCGGGTCGGCATCACACAGTCGAACATGTCCACGCCGCGTCGTACGGCCTCGACGATATCCTCCGGCCGGCCCACCCCCATCAGGTAACGCGGACGATCCTGCGGCAGCAGCGGCAGGGTGGCATCCAGGGTCTGCAGGCGCTCGTCCTCCGGTTCGCCCACTGACAGCCCACCGATCGCGTAACCGTCAAAGCCGATCGCCTGTAGCCCCTCGGCCGACTCCCGCCGCAGATCCGGGTACATCCCGCCCTGCACGATGCCGAACAGCGCGGCCGGATTGTCACCGTGTGCCGTGCGTGAACGCGCCGCCCAGCGCAGTGACAGCTCCATCGACTGGCGCGCCTCGTCCACCGTGGCCGGGTATGGCGTGCACTCGTCGAAGATCATCACGATGTCCGAGCCCAGCTCGCGCTGCACCTGCATCGAGGACTCCGGCGTCATCAGCACCTTCGAGCCATCCACCGGTGACTGGAAACGCACACCCTCCTCGCTGATCTTGCGCATCTCCGCGAGCGAGAAGACCTGGAATCCGCCGGAATCGGTCAGGATCGGGCCCTCCCAATGCATGAAGTCGTGCAGATCGCCATGCGCCTGGATCACCTCGGTGCCCGGGCGCAGCATCAGGTGGAAAGTGTTACCGAGGATGATCTCCGCGCCCAGCTCGCGCAGCTCCTCCGGCGTCATCGCCTTGACCGTGCCGTAGGTTCCCACCGGCATGAAGGTCGGTGTCTCCACCGTCCCGCGCGGGAAGTGCAGACGGCCGCGGCGCGCCGCGCCATCGGCGGCCAGATTCTCAAACTCCATCGGACTCTCCCGCGGCGGTGGTCACACTCGGGGGCAGATCATCGCCCCGCCCCGGCGCCAGCCACATCGCGTCGCCGTAACTGAAAAACCGGTAGCGCTGCGCCACCGCGTGGGCATACGCATCCAGGATCCGGCGATAGCCGGCAAATGCCGCCACCAACATCAACAGCGTGCTCTGCGGCAAATGAAAATTGGTCACCATCCGATCCACCACCCGAAATCGATCCCCCGGCTGGATAAACAGCCGCGTCTCGCCCTGGAACGGCGCCAGCTCGCCCCCGGCGGCCGCAGTCTCCAGCGAACGTACGCACGTCGTACCCACCGCGACCACGCGTCCGCCGTGTGCCTTGCAGGCCGCCACCGCCGCACAGGCCTCGGGCGACACCTCCAGCCACTCCGCGTGCATTTCGTGCGCGGAGGTGTCCTCGACCTTCACCGGCTGAAACGTCCCTGCCCCCACGTGGAGGGTGACCGTCGCGGTCTCCACCCCAGCCTCCCGCAGGCGCCCGAGCAGGGCATCATCGAAATGCAGGCCAGCGGTGGGTGCGGCGACCGCGCCCTCGCGCGCCGCGAACACCGTTTGGTAGCGATCGGCATCATGCGCCTCGTCGGCGCGTTCGATATAGGGCGGCAGGGGGATGTGCCCATGCTCGCGCAACAACGCGAGCACATCGTCGGCATCGACCAGGGCCAGGCGGAAGAACGGGCCCTCGCGGCCAGTCACTTCCACGGTGAAGGCATCCGCCAGGCGTAGTCGGGCCCCGACCTTCGGCGCCCGGCTGGCGCGGACCATCGCAAGCACTTGGCCGGGCGACTCGATTCGTTCGACCAGAACCTCCACCTGCCCCCCGCTCTCCTTGCGCCCGAAGACACGCGCCGGAATCACCCGGGTATCGTTTAGCACCAGCAGGTCACCCGGCCGCAGAAGATCCTCGATCTCTGCAAAGCGAGCGTCCCGCGGTCGCTCTCCCTCCAGGACCAGCAGGCGTGAGCCCGCGCGGTCCGGCAGCGGGTACTGAGCAATCAGCTCCGGCGGGAGCTCGTATTCGAAGTCGGCAACACGCATGGCGCGCGATCCTACCACGCACCACTCGACGCGGCGCGGAGTGCCGAAGATCGCTCTGCCCCGTTTGTGCCGCAGCGAACCTGCGCTACACTACCGCCCCACCAGCCGGGATGGCGGAACTGGTAGACGCGCCGGATTCAAAATCCGGTTCTGGCAACAGAGTGCGAGTTCGATTCTCGCTCCCGGCACCAATTTTTTTCGGGCCCGCCGCCAGGCCCAAACCCCAGGGACGCATTCAATGATGCCCCCCCTGGCACCAGGCCGGTGTAGCTCAGTTGGTAGAGCATCTGATTTGTAATCAGAGGGTCGCAGGTTCGACTCCTGTCGCCGGCTCCATTAAAACAATACGTTACGAACCCACTCCGACCAGATAATAGCGACTGGTCACGCGATCGTCACACTTGGCCTTTCTGTTCCCAACAGCAGGAGACCCGCGACCGGCACCAGATAAGTAAACCATTACGACGTCAACTCGTTGCGCGAACGTCGGGAGGAAGCGTTGCCCAACCTGGGGCGTATCGTATTCCCGTAATCTCGAAACACGCCATACGCTGCTTACCAGCATGTCCACGGATTCGGCCTCGGATTAATCGAGATAACTGCGTGTCTCTCCAGCAGCACATCATGTCCTGAGCCTACTCCGGAGATGCGTCGCTAGCGCCTCGCTCAGTTCTTGGAACTTCTCCAGACGGCCAAGTCGCTCTTCAATCTCTTTGCGTTCCGCATCCTCAGGAGCTTCGTCGCCATACAGCGCCGCCTCTAAAGCCAGAACCCTAACGACCGCGACATCCATGTCCTCATCGAACCCAGCGGCCTCTGCGAGCCCGACCCATTCTTCGGTCTTGTCCTGCGCCACTTGAGAGGCACGCCCGAGGCAATGACGGATCAATTGCCTCGCTGTTAGATCAATGCTGTCGGCAATCTCAAGCCACTTTTCAGCCTCTGCGCCAGGTTCCGCATCAGCAGCCATGATCCTTGGTGGCCGCGAGTACCGGGGCGTTTCATCGCAAGGATCTAGACTCTCCAGTGCGCGCAGCATCGGTTCGGCATTCTCGAACGGCCGTGTGCCATTTGGAAGCTCGGCGCGATGCCTCCATAAGTCGAGGATTGCGGACGCGCAGCGCTCCTGCTTTGACGTCTTTTCCTCAGGCACGGCGTTCTCAGCATCCTGGATGAGTTCAGCAATGTGATGAGCCATCCACCTACCGAGCGTGTCGCCCCCCTCATCAAGGCCCATTTCGTCGACGAGCTTCTTTCCTAGATCTAGAACAGCCTTAGATTGTGAGGACACTGCCGTCACCTCGAATCAGGAATAACTTCGCACTGGGTGGCACATATTCGAGCCCCCCCTCTTCACTGCGGGAATATCGAGAACAGCGCGGACGGCGGCCTACTTGGACCTCCACCAAAAGATCAGTTTCAAGGTCCCTAAGAAAGCGCTGAATGAAGGAGATGGAGGCTTCGAGTCGCTCACCACCCTCATACTCATCGTCGTCATCCCGATCCCGAAAGCCTCCCCACACTCGGGACCAGAGAACCGGCTCGCACCGATCCTCGATTGCGGCGCTCCAAACTCGCCACTCTGGATCTGAACTGAGCCCCATCGATTCCTCCACGAATTGGGCTGGCCGGATGGGAGGGAACTGAATATCACCAGCCCAGGGGTCTAGTCTGTCAATGCCGATCTCATTCGCCTCCTGCAAGACCCATCCCCTGAGCCGGAATTCCCCTCGGTCGATTTCACCACGACTCCCCGCGTCTGGAATACAGTAGTCGTGAGGACTGGTAGCTGTCTGAAGCGCCCGAAGCAGGGCTTGCGAACAGTCCGCAGAGACCAAGGCGCTCCTGATTTGAACGGCCTCCCGGCGCTGGCCGGACAGCGCGGTCCAGTGCCCCCATACGGCGACCTTGCCGTCAGAACTGAAGAGCACTTCGTCGAAGTCGTCACTGGATAGAGACCAGCGCCAGCCGTCGGGCGACGTCGCGTCTTTCCAATGTGGCCATTCAAGGGGCGGAGAGTCGCGTCGATCCGCCAACCAATCGCCATCATTTCGGGAAAGATCGTGGCCAGACAGCCAATCTTCGAAATCATCCCATGGATACTCTGGGTCCTCGTGCAGGGGGAACGTCGCTAGCAGGTGACCGGCCACGACCATCATCGCGTGGTAGGACAGATAGAAGCGGAGATCGTCGCTGCGCGGATACGAACCGTGCGAGTGGTGAGTTTCCATATCCTTGAATACTCCCCGGCGCGCGCGCTGATCGTCATCCCAGCGGCCGCTTCCGCTAAAGCCCCAGTTCGCCCGAATCACCTCTCTGGCTCTGCGCTCGATCTCGCCTTGCGAAACGCCGAAACACCTACCCAGTGGTTCGAACCAATATGGTCCCATGTCAATACCGAAGAACCAACGGTCATCATCAGTGCCGTCGTACGAATTAGCCGGACTCCCATGCATTTGTTCGTGGAACTTGGCTTGGACGACAGGGAGAGATGGCTGATTCACCCCAATTAGCTGCTGCCTTTCATCGGCAGATGCCTCCAACTGGCCACTGTCAATAAGCGTCTGTACGGCACGCGCTGCGAATTGTCGTATAAGAATATGCTCCGGTCCGGTTAGCGCGATCTGGGAGAGAAACTCACCATGAGGAGCGATCAGTGCCGGGGTCTCCTTCGACGCTCGGGCGAGGGCGATCAGGAGCCATTGCCTTGCGTGCAGCTCATAGAAGTGCGAGCGCGCATCCACAAATGCTCCGCCACCACCGTTTTCTAACATCCGCATGAGCTGGCTCAGCACATCTGCTCGCCCCAGGGCGCACATACCCCGCACCGAATGCGCTGCTTCCCAGCGAAGGCTCGCTTGAGGTGCGGCGAGTGCAGCCCAGAGATATCCGGCAATGGCTTCTTCAAGATTCCTGGGGGGCACGAGCATTTCTGACCATGGACCGTCGCCGTCGCTCTCTTCCAGTGAGCCGCCCAAGAGGTCGAGACTGAAAGAAAGCGCATCACACGCTTCGGCGTCGGTCAGTTTCGGAGCCAGTAGGCCGACCAGGGTGAACAGGCGGCTGGCCCCGACGATCTCGGTCGCCTCACCGAAAGCTGACAGGACCGTCTCGATTATCTCCGACTCTGTGAGACCCGATACCTTGCAGGCTAATTCAAAGGGGAAGCGCTGACCGTAACGGCTCTTTGTGACCTCCATGCAAAATCGGCTGAACAAGGTTCTGACGAGACACGCGAGTGCCGGCCTAGTAGAAACTCGCCTCTTCCACGAGTCGGGCAGCTGTTCGAAAACACTGCGATAGTCATACAAATCGAAACTGGTGACGCCACCGACGGCCTCAATGAAGCTAGACTCTTGCCCGACTGGGATTCGCCGGCAAACCTCACGAAAGTAGGCATCACGATAATAGGGTGCTCCGCAGCTCCGGTACCGGTCGTAAGAAAGAGCGATGTCAGCGGCGGCAGTCAGATCGACACCGCTGAAGATATCGTCCCATTCTCGTGAACTCTCAGCGTTACTCGTTTTCGGCAAACTGCGACGATCATCGCTGGCCGTCGAACATCTTGATTGTTCTCGGCGTTCGGCGATTCGGATGAAGTTGTCGATGTCTGGAAATCCCAACCCATGGGATTCGCACACGTTCTTGATCGATCGCCACTCTCTCGAGTCCAACTCTTCCAACGTTGCGTAGTGACCAAAAAAGTCGAGAACGGCCTGCTTCTCCGTCGACACGGAGCACATCGCCAAAGCAGTGTCGAGACGGACAGATCGATCCCAATCGGCTCGGAATGGAAGCAGTCCGAGGGCCGTTTGGGGGTGAAGATCACCGCGCTCTTCGAGCGAGTGAATCGCGATCGGCAGGATTCGAGCTGGCCACCCGAAATCACGGTCGCGCCAACGGCTGACAATTGCCATTACGGACGACGGGCAAAGGCCCGCGATGGCCGCAACGGTTGCTTCCCAATCGAAGTACTTGTCTCTAGCCATGTAGGCGTAGATCAATTCGCTGCAGCGTGCGAACCGGTATGCGAGCTCCGGCTGGTTCCCCTTGGGCGTTGCGGAGCGATCTGCAAGGTCGAGCATTGCGGCCCACCTATCAATCACCTCGTCGCCTATCTTGCTCGCCACTTCTACAGCCGCATCAAAGTAGCTCTCGGCTTCGGCTCGGCTGAGTGGAAGGACGGCTCGGGAAAGGCAGATGTACGCCCCACCTATTGCGTCGGCATGGTCTCGCTCACGTTTGACGCGTTCGAACGCGTCACTAGCGTATTTCAGTGCCTCGTCCTCGAGCCCTGCGGCCCGAGTCATCTGTCGCGCGACCTGAGTGAGAGTAGTCGTAGATAGCGGCCTCTCAAGCGAGGTTGCCCACTGATCAAACGCGGTAAACGCCTCGGAAGTGGTGACGCCAGTCGTGCCTAGCATGTCGAACCAAACGCGCGCTATCTCGTTGGCGGTGTGAGGTTTGTTACGGAACCGGCTGGTATTGCCCTGGCCAGCTTCAGCTCGTATTCGCTCGATCGCACCCACCAGCTCGTCCACTGGTACTCGGCCAAGAGTCGCTTCGGCCCAAAGCTGGCTCCAGGGCAGAAGCGACCCAACATCTTCCCTAAACTCCCTTACCTCCTGTGACGACTGGCCATTCGGGTCCTTTTGGAGCCGCTCCTTCAAGTCAGGGTGAGCGAGATCTGCTAGCTCAATGGGCTGATTCGAAAGTGCAGCACGAAGTGTGTAAGCGCGGACCAAACCAAGCCGCCCATGTCCATGGGGAGAGGCAAGCCCCTTCCGCGGTTCCGGCGGCAGATGCTTGTCCAAGACAGAGATCAGGTCCTTCGCACTGGATACCCCCGTCGCAAAGGCAGCTTCGACCAATGCCACAACCGCGTGTAGAACAGTCTCATCATTACCCCAAGCGCTTGGTTCGGCGAGCCTAATGCGCCGATCGAGAGCTAGGCGCAAGGTTCGCTCGATAACCTCCTTTGGTGGATTGCGATGAACACTCCTCATCTCTTGTGTGATCGCCAGCAGGAGGAACACATTGTTACGCGCAGCGAAGGATAGTTCGTCCAGCTCCTTATATCGCGCGTGGTCCACAAGTCGCTTCGCGAGAATGGCACCAGCTTCAAACGATAAACTTCGCGGCCGCCACCTCCGTATGCTGTGAGCCGCCCTGGCAGCGTCATGAATGTTCAGTTCCGCGATCGCGACCTCTGCTATGTCTTCGCTCGAGACTTCCTCATATCCCCTCTCCTCTTCAGAGAGGCGGCTCCAGTTTTGGAGCCACTGATAAGCCATCCGTAACCTGCTACGAGCATCGCCTGAAAGGTCAGCATTCCCGGACATAAGTCCGGCTTCATAGGCATGATGAGATCCTGTCCAACCCGTTCCGAGCAGCCTACGAGAGACGACTTGCTGGATGCTATTGGGCTCGAGAAATACCGCGGCGAGGTCGGTATTCTCTTGAAGCAACGTCTGTTGGCGGTCATCGCCAGCGGTCTCACCGGCGGCCTTCATTGAGAGCTTCGCAGCATCAAGGTAGTGCTTCGAGCGAAGGCTCGCCTTCAGGGCGAACTGGAGCCTCTGCAACTCCACATCACGACGCTCAAGCGCACTATCTTCAGGTAAGCCATCGGACGAGAGGGCCAGTCCAACCAGTTCCGTATACTGTCCTGCCTCCAGCATGAGCTGTGGGAGCACCGAGGCGACGTAGGAGCTATCTGAAGCGTGTGGCCTTAGGCTTTCGACAAAGGTCGCTAGATCCGATGACCTCGGCTTGAATCGTTCCCTAAACCAAGTCTCAGCGGGTTCGTCAAAGAACTGTATGGTCCCATCCGTCACGACTAGAGGGCGTCCAAGATCGAACGCAAAACTCCTGATCGCCGACTCTGGCACGCCTGACATAGATGCGAGAACGGATATCGGGATGAGAGGCCGGAGAACCGCCAGGCCTGTGCAAACCCTGTCGATTTGGTCTCCTTCAATTGAGCCGGCGGCATCGCGCAAGCTTGTGATGGCCTCATCAAGGAGAGTACCAATCGTATCCTCGACGGTGGTCGGGTTAGGTCCCAGCTTGCGTAGAACATCAGTCAGCGGACCTCCCCAGGCCATAGCCAAACCCTGGACACGAGGATTCTGTGAGCTAAGCCTATGAAACTCGTCCACATCGTATTCGTTAGCATCTGGGTAGAAACATCGGAGAAACGTGGCAGTCTCCGCCCGGCTGAATGGCCGTAGCTCAAGGTACTGCACATTTGGAGGCGGTTCGAGCTTATCCCGTCGATGCGATCGACATAACGCGACGAGACGAACGCCTTCCGGTAGCTTTTCTCGGAGCAAATCCCGGACAAACGATCTTCGCTCACCCTCGTCTTCAGCGGCTATCTGGGCGTTGTCGGCAGCATCGACAACGATGCAAAGGATCGCACGTGGGTTCTTCGCCTGGAGTTTTGTGACACTCTGCTGGAGACGATGAAGAAAAGCCCGCAGATAAGCAGACGGATCTGCGGTTGTTGTCGGTATGAGCGGATGGCACAAGCCCCGCGAAGCCAGCTCATTTGCGACCTGCGGGATCACATCCTTGTGGCGGTGACGAAATCCACTCGCACTCCGATACTCCCCATTTCCGTAGCAATCGTAGAGAACACAGAACGACCCCTCTGGGAGGCCCATCCCTATACGCGTGGCGAAGACTGATTTTCCGACACCACCGGCTGCGTGGACGATGATTGGGTGATGGGAGCCATCAGTGATTGCAGACGCAAATTCCTGTTCCTGCTCTCTTGCCACCGCATCCGGCTCGCTCTGGAGTAAGCACGGAGCTGGGAAGAGGTCGTCTTCGTCGACTTTTAAAGAACGGAGGACATCAAGTCTAGTGATAGTAGGATCTTTGGTACTTTCAGAAAGAGCTTTCCTGGTAATCAGCTCCTTTAGTTGAACTGGGGCATCGAGATCGAGGTCTGAGAGATACCCACTCACGCTCTGGAAAAGGATATTACGCTGTTCCCAATATCCGTCCTCGTTGCCTTCAAGACGTAGTAGGCTGCAAAACTCCGACAGCTCCTGTCCGTCGAGGCTTGTGAATTCCTTCAGTTTTTCGGTAATGCTAACGTGGCGAGGAGCTCTCGCATTGGCTGCATCATCAACGGCCTCGCACAACCGCACACTAATAGGACGGTTTGTAAAGAAACGGAATCTTATTTTTCTTAGTATCTCCGCCTTTTCGAATTTCGTGACAAGCTCTCGATACCGGACAGAAAACCCTCTCAGCGTGTTTTCAACGCCACTTGGCGTCCATGCCTCGGATTGGCGATAAGTAGAGTGCTTGACCTGGAAATATTCAACTCGGTCAGCCAGTGATATGTCCTCGCTACCGTAATACTCACCGACATCAATCAACTCTTCCCCAGCTTCAAGGCGACCATCGCTTGAAGATTCCGTTGGTGATGCGCCCTCGATAGAAACAGCGACCAGTCCAGACTGCGAATCGAGCAAAGATAGGCAACGGCGCGCTGCCCATAGGTAGTGAAACTGGTCGCCGTCGCGGCTGGCGCGAACAAGGTCGGAATTAGCCATGGTTTGCCAAATTATGCGCTTGGAGGGAATTGAATGTGTCCAATTGTCGGGGAACGGTTACTGAAGGACCGGCCGATCCGCCCCACTCACCAGACACAGCTCATCATACCGGGACTCGAACGCATCCGAGGTCGGGCCCTACGGGCACTAGGCGCCCTGCCGTCGTCAATGGCCAAACACGCTGACCAGCGTTCCAGTCCCGTGGCAAGAACTCACAATGCCGGGGGAGCAGTCGAGAGTCGAGCCGGATCGTGCAATATGGGCCGTCAACTAGAAGCGGAAGCTCAGATCAACCGCGCTCAAGTGAGCGTAATCAAGCCTTCACCATCCATGACAGGTCCGGGCATGGCCCCGCTGAGCCCATCTTTGACGCGATTTGGAGCCTCCCCGTTTGGCTCCTGCGCGCAGTTCGCGAATGCGACTATGATGATTTACAGGACGGTTTAGACATGAGAGCGCTCGTATGCTTGGAGCCATAGTTGGCGATATGGTCGGGGCGCCCTGGGAGTTCCGGCGTATCACCACGAAAGAGTTCCCGCTGTTCAATGATCGGAACGGGATCACCGACGACAGCATCATGACGGTCGCCGTAGCTGACGCCCTGCTCCATGAGAAAGATCCGGCCGAGGCGATGCGGGAGTGGGCGCGCAAGGTTCGGCCGGCATCGCACTTGGGAGGCTATGGAAAGAAGTTCTTCAGCTGGTTAGCTGCATCGACCGTCCAACCTCCTTACGGGAGCTACGGCAACGGTGGCGCTATGCGGGTGTCTCCGTCCGCATGGCTCGCATCTTCCCTTGATGGATGCCTCGAGTCGGCGCGGAAAGTCACCGAGATCAGCCACGACCATCCCGAGGGGCTCAAAGGTGCACTGGCAACAGCTCATGCCGTCTGGCTGGCTCGCCATGGTGCCGAGCCCGCAGCAATTCGAGCGGCGCTTGAGTCCGAGTATGGCTACGACCTCAGCCTGAACGTCGATGAATTTCGCGCGGTCCATGAGTACAACGAGACCGCGCCAGGGACAGTTCCGCCAGCGATCGTTTGCGCATTGGAATCCGAGAGCTTCGAGGATGCTCTACGCAATGCGGTGTCACTGGGTGGTGACGCAGACACGATCGCCGCGATTGCCGGGGGCGTGGCGGAGCCCCTGCATGGAATCCCGGATGCCATCGTGCGATCCGCATTGCCACATGTTCCTGCCATCATGCGCGAGGTGATCGACGTCTTCCAGGAGACCCGGTAAGGTAGGCTGCACAAAGCGGGCATTGATCATGCTGTGTTCAATCGGGGGGGCGGGGGCGTGTTAAGGCTACTTACAGGACTGATCATCTTTGCGTTTTCTACGCCGGCGTTCGCGGCAACGATTGACGTGCAAATTCGCGAGTCACCACACGGGTTCATGACAATGATCGTGTTGGTCGTGGGCGAGATTGAGCTCGGTGATACTAATGATGTGGAAAGGTCGATCGCTGGCCTACCAGATGACGCCAGACGCGAAGTCGAAGAAGTCCGGTTCGTTCTAGCTTCTTCTGGGGGACACCTATACGAAGCAATGAAGCTAGGCCGGTATGCTCGCTCCTTGGGAGCGGTGGTGGTAGTACCAGCGCCAGCATTCTGTGACAGCGCCTGCGTATTTGTACTTGCTGGTGGCATCCATCGCCATCCAGACGGCGCCATCCGCATTCATCGGCCGTTTTACCCCTCAGAGCCCCACGTTTCCCCGGGCGAAGGCCTACGGCAAACATTACAAGACGTAAGGGGTTATTTCGGGGAGATGAACGTTCCTCCCGACCTAGCCGATGCGATGTTTTCTACACCGCCTGAACAGATTCGCCGCTTGGATGACAACGAGCTTCAGCGGTACAGGCTTAATCAAACTGATTTCGTGTATCAGGAAGAAAGGGATCTCGAGATGGCGAGGAACCTCGGTATCTCACGGATGGAGTATCTGGCTATTAGACGTGATCTGCATGACCGCTGCGGCGCCTACACCAGACGTCCGCAGGAATTACAGGTGTGCGTTAGAGACCTACTTGACGACGTAATGAGCAGATGACGTCATCATCCAGTAGTTGTGAACACGCTCGCTAAAGGACTGCAGCGATGGATCAGCCCACCCAAGTCGCTAATTCAACACGACCGGTAAACCTAGGCAGGAGTGTCGAGGCTGACGCTCGATCAGCTGTTGAGCCGCCCTATCCACAGCGGGCTTCAGGTAGCTACGACGGCGATGGGATCCCCAATCAGTCTAGGCTTGAAATTTTTACAGTCCCCATACGCGCGCGCACGCGCGCGTATGGGTGCGAAACTCCTAGGTCGCTGCCGTTCGGTGATCCCCCGGCATTATGCCGCGCGTCACCGCGCGCCGGTAAGGGCTCAAGAAACTCTGCCTATTTGCCCGCCGGTAATCCCCACCCGCCTACCTAGATGCCGTTGGGGTTCAGACTTCGTCCTAGGCGCCCGTTGCGCCCGTTTTCGACTACGAGGGCTAATGGCCGTCAGAATGTTGAAGCTAGAGCCCATGGTTTCCCATTTGTTCCTTACTCTATGAAGCCGGCCGTAGACATTTCGTCGATGATTGTTCTAGCTAAGCTTCTGGCAAATACAGGGTTCGTCACGTTCGCCATTCCCGACGCTGATGTACTGGCATCCATGACAAACGCTGTTCCTTTCGTATCCATGTCGAATAGCCGCAAGGAATAGCCTTGCTGCCGGCTGAATGAACGCATGGGGATGGAGCTTGACCTCCCGTAAACAGTATTACCGTAAACAGTCGCGGAACCAAACTGTTGAGAGCCTATGTATTGGCTATCTGACTCCCCTTCACCTATCCCTACGACAAGCCACCCATCAATTTCATGGTCCTCGATCGCCTGAAATATCTGCGCCTCGGTGTATTCTCGTGTAGGAGGTAACAATTCGTCCCTTGTTGCGCAGGATACCGCTTTCTCGCTCAATCCCTTGCAGAGCTCGTCGGTTACCAGCTTTCTGAATTCAAAATCCGCATTGGGCATATCAATCATGATCTTTGAATAGCTCTTGCCCTGGTGGTCTGGATCAACGTGCGTCTCGGTATTGGTAGTCGCGCAACCGGTCATTATCAACGCAAATAACACAAGAGCAATTAACTTCATCTGATGTTGCCTCTTATTTTGATTGGGGCGCTGACGCACCAAGAAGGTTTGGAAATCCACAGGGGCAACGAATCAGCGCTCACCTGCGTCGAAGTTGCAGTGCCGAAGCAGCCTGGTACCGAACGATCTGCTTGAGAAGCCCAAGCCCCCACAGGAGCCACTGCGTACGACGCCACTCGTCTTCCTGGAGGCCAATGGAACGCAGAGACCTCTTTCGCTGTTCCGCCAAATGCGATCTTGAACGAACGCCCCCTCAATTAGCTCAGCTCATATGGGAATCAGCGGGGCGAAACGTCCCCTAGGAAGGATCGAACTGTGTTCCGCAGCCAGGAAAGGCACTGCTGCCCTGATGTTCTCGGGCCCCTACGGCTGAGTGAGACCGCGTTGGCCCCACTGGTAATGGAAGCCTACTTGCAAGGCATTGGCGTCCGCAAGCGTGTCAATCCGAGCTCATCGGCACCAAGAGGGCATCCAGAGATCCATGGACGCGCTGGAGGCTTCTCCTTGACTTAGGGCTCTCGCCCGTTAAGGCCACTTTCGGAGAAGCCCCACACAGCCCCCCTGGTGGTAGATTAGTAGGTGTACACATACGGGGTACGAAAGCGGACGACTTGCCTGTGACTGGTACACATACGGGGTAATTCGCACCCTTTTTTGAATCGGTCGCTGCTTGCCCGGTACACATATGGGGCACAGTGGTACCCATGCGGGGCACAAGATCTAATTTCATTCCCCGTCCTTCCAGGTTCCGGCTGCCACCTTGGTCGGCCCCACGTCGAGCTTTGTAAAGCCCGTCCGCCTGTCCTTGCACTCGTCGATATTCTCCCATGTGACTGCGAACAACGAACAAGCGTTGCGCCCGCCCTGCCGTGTCCGAAGAATGAATCCGGCACTCTCCAACTCCTGGATCGCACGATGCAGTGTTCCCTTGGAATGCCAGCCGCGTTTGGACATGCAAGACCAAGCTGCCTGAAGGTCCCCGTTGTTTCTTCCGTTGTACTGTGCGCAGATGTCCACCAACAACTTGACCCCCCATGAACTCAGGGCTGCGTACTTCTGCGTCTTCAGGACAGCGTGCGGGAACGCTGCGAAAGAACCTCCGGACCTTCGACCCTTAGCATTTCCTTGCGTGCGAGCCATGCATCACCGTCCTCTGGGTAGCCATACCCGCCAGGCCGGCACTTCCAAGAGGGCCCCGTTTGGATGCCGAACCCTCGAACGCTTGCCATCTCTGTTCAAGAGCATGAACCGCACGTCGTCGGCCAAGTCCAGCACCACTAGGGCTCCTTGAGTGTAAGCGCAGGTAAGCGGAGCCGAGTCCATGTCTCGGTCTCCCCCAATGTCCTCAGCCCCGTTGTCCTCTGCCAAGAACTTGTGGCTTCCTCGACCGGTCCTCATACCGATCGCTCCGCGACGGGCATCTGCGTCCGCTGCTCAAGCCACGCATCTAGATCGCCACGTCGATAGATCACGCGCCGGCCCGCTTTAACCCAAGGCGGCCCTTTACGCATGTTGCGCCAACGAATCAGTGTTCGCGGAGACAGCCGCAGGTACTCCGCGGCCTGTTCGGGCGTGAGGTTAGGTTGTTTCGTCATTGCTCTGGCCTCGTGTTTCAGTTCGAAGCCAGATTCACCGCCGGCGGCGGCTTTAGAATAGATCCAATGGCGCCACTATTTCGTTACAAATGGGTCTACCGTTACCGTAAACTGCACCACTATGCGGAAACAATGGGTACACTTTTCTATTTCACAGGCCGCCCACGCCTCTCTATTTCTCAGGCCGCCCACGCCTCGCCCACTTTGGACGAATGAACGTTGCGCCAGACTGAGCCTGCTTCTGACTCAAACCTTTTCCCTTGAGCCATGCCACCACCTCGGCATTACGTGGGTGCGTGCCTGCTTTGTCGACTTCGGCCGTACACCAGAACTGCCTGCTTGCTTCGACTAGTAATCGGAGATCCTCTGAAGCGCAATCAGGAATTATCTCCTGATCGGAGGATGTCTCACTGTCGTTTACCGCGATCTCATGTTGGCTCTCGAATCGATCACGCTCCTTTCGAGTCACCAGCAGATCCTCGGGCATCACCCACGCTATGGGTGGATTTCCATCGGGTCCCAGGTACCAATAGTCATCCCCCCCAATCCACCAAGGCTCCCCTTCATCAACACATATGAAGCGGTATGCGTTCCCGTCTTCCTGGCGGAGCTTCTCTATCAATTCAGCAAGAGCTTCCGCATCGGTATATTCTTGGTCCGGCTCATAAAGCTCAGTTGGCTTCACACCTCCGTCTTTAGCCAGAACTCCAATATCTTTGCCGGAGATGCCATATAGCCCTGTAAACCCATCGGGCCTTCTAGACTTTTCGACAGTTGCATCTTCTCCCGAGGAATTTGTCTGAAACTCGAACTGGGTGCCTGCCACCTTGCGCAATTTGGCGCAGACCTGAAGCTTGCTGGTCTCTGCGAAGTGAACCAATTCTTCGATCGGACACCCCCATCTCTCGGATATTTCCTGGACCGAAAACCAATCTTTCTCGGGTAGGCCGTTGCCAGACACCTCGTGTTGAGCCATGCTGAAACTCCCCTGCTTCACTCTACTGTGGGCGCCAGTGCGGCCAATTGCAGCCCTGCCGAGTCGCCCTCATTCCTGGGCGACCAGCATCGCCACAACATTGCAGGCGTCCCGTGTTCCCTCAGCGATACGCAGCAACCGCCGCTCCCAAGCTTCCATCGCAGTCCGTTTCTCCAAGTCATACCGGTGCAGGTCATAGACTGCGGCGATGCCTGTACGGACGTGTCCGATCGTTTGCTCGGCAACCGTCTCGGACACTCCTTCGGCCGCAAGGCCGGTGCGCATAGTCCTACGCAGGTCATGCGGTCGCCAACGGGAAGAGCCCTCCATGCCGAGGTCATCAGCGCAACGCAAAACAGCCTTACTGATAGCCGAGACACCCGGTGCGTGGTCGCCCCTTACGCCGAAGACGTACGTACGACCTCCGGTGTGCTCCCTAGCTTGATCGAGCAAGCTCTGCGCAATATCAGTCAACGGAACCGTATGCGCGCTGCCGGTTTTACCCCGACGTTCCGACGGTATCGTCCACAGGTCACCACGTATTTCATCCCAGGTCATGCTCGCGACTTCCCCGGGCCGTTGACCGGTCGCCAGGATCATCTTCAACGCCAGCAGAATCAGGGGGTGCATGCTCTCAGGCGGTGTCTCCCGGTTCCATAGAGCGGCGATCTCAGTCTCGGACAGGATCCGGTCGCGGCGCTTGGGACTCAAGCGCGCGGAAATGTTGGCCGGCTTGATCCCAGCTGATACGTCGATCTCAACCAGGCCTCGATCCTCTGCCCAACTGAATAGCTGCTTGACGTAACCCAGGGTCAGCGCCGCAGTGCGGCCGTGCCGGACTGCAATGTCCTCAACAGCCTCGATGATGTGATGCTTGCGAACGGCACTTAATTTGTGCGCGCCGAGGGCGGGCTTCAAGTGCCGCTCGATGATGGCGCGAATGCTCGCGTAGGAGGCCCTATCCTGCTTGGTCTGGAGAAAGCGATCCGCCGCTTCTCCCAAGGTCACCTCGCCGCGGACCTCTCGGCGCTGTTGAAGGATGTCCGTCCCGGTATCGACCTTCCGGCGCAGGACCTGTGCCTCTTTGCGGGCAGCGGCGAGGGTCCAGGTTCCGGCCTCTCCGATCGTCAATAGCCGGTCCTTCCCTTCCTTGGACTTGTACCGCAGGACAAACACACGACGACCCGCGCTGGTAACCCGAACACCAAACCCACGAGGGGCGTCCTTGTGATCATCGAAGACGTGCCGGCGGCCCTTCTCCGGTGTTTCCAGCTTGGCGATGACCGCTTCAGTCAGATGTGCCATTAACGAAACCTCTCTTTGCCTGCGAACGGAAAGGTCGTCACACCCTCGTTCACACCTATAGAGGTTACATCTTGGCACATCCTGTCACTTGGTGTCACCAATGATTAATTCGTTTACATGGACTTACGCTTTCTCTCCGCGTGTGACCAACGCTTAAAATTTTCTAGTCTTCTGATTTGTAATCAGAGGGTCGCAGGTTCGACTCCTGTCGCCGGCTCCATATTTTCAATGTGTTACAACAAACCCCGTCAAACCGAGTTTCCGCTGTGTGCCACTTTTGTGACACTTCGCCTTTGCCCTACCCCTCGTAGCCTCGATTCCCATCCGCACTCCCCGAAGATCTATGCCTCCGATGCCTACTAATGCGCGGAAACCACGAACCGCAACCAGACTGGATGCGGTCCTTTGGTGAGGCAAGATTCGGCCTCGTGCTGCAGGATGGCGACCTTGTCAGCCAGGTCCAGTTGGCTCTCGGTTGTCAGCGCACTCCAACCGCACACGGGACAACGTAATTCGATGGGCCCTGCGAAGCGGTTTGGCAGGATCTGCATGGGAATCCGGCACGGACCACGCATCAAGCGTCTATATCTCGACCCCATCCCTCCCATATCGGGAAATGGCCCCACGAAAATGTCCTGGGTCTTGGTCATACCAAGCTCCGCTCGTTACCAGATGGAGCTTCGATACTGGCCGCAAGCTTGCGGGGCCGCGAATCCACCTCAATCAGTCTTGGACGATCCAAGCACCCATTGATAGCAGCCGGTGTGCTCACGAGTTAGTCCGCGGCCAAACTCGTTGGTACGTTAGAACGCCTCATGAGAACGTGGTCTGGTAATTCATGCCTCGCCGTCCTGCTCACCACGCTCAGCGGTATCGCTGGAGCGGATGAAGCAGTTAAAGGAGGATTCGGCATACAGCTGGGCGAACAGATCTCCCGTGACGATCCCCGCATCAAGGGAGACGAGGAATCCAGTCCTGATGCCGGCCTGAGGCTTTCCTTTGAACCTGACCACCCCTTTGGCGCGCTCGAGCACTACCATGTCCGGGTCACCCCAGAGGGCCGAAAGATCTACAGAGTGACGGCGGAAGGCTCATTCCAGTCTTCTGCAGCCTGCCAGGGAGAGCTCGCGGCCCTTCAGGAGGCTCTAGAGGAAAGGTACGGGGTGACCAACGAGAACATCGTAGACTCCGTGCTAAGTTCGGCGACCGGCATGGAAGTCATCAGGTTCGGACGTCCTCCGCAACGAATCGTCGCGGCCTGTATCGGATTCATGGGGAGTCATGATCTGACGCTTTCGTACATCGATGATGATCTTGAAAAGCGCGCCAAAGCGGAACGAGCCCGGATGGGGGAAGGTGAGTATGGCGGCGAGGGGCTATAAAGGCCGCATGGGAGAAACCCCATCGCTTTACTGATCCCAGCGCCCGATTGAGCGCCTAGACAACAGGTTAGACCCCCTCCACCTCGATTCCGTGTAGCGCTAGCCAGCGCTTTCGTTGGTCATAGTCGGGCATAGCGCGCTCGAGCCGACGCCAGAATTCAGGGGTATGGTGAGGCTCGTGCAGGTGGATCAGCTCGTGTACGGCCACATACTCCGCAATGCTTCGGGGGAGCAGGATGGTCTTCCAGTGGAAGTAGAGCCATTGTCCTCGGCCGCATGAACCCCACCGAAAGCCCAGGTCCTGCACCTTCACGCCGGCAGGGTTTAGACCGAGCCGTCTGGCATGGCCACTTACCTGCCGCGTCAGCCAATCGCTCGCGCGATCGGTGTACCACTGGATGAAGTGCTCACGGGCATTTTCCAGCACATCCTCCCGAATGCGGAATCGGCCCCCGTCGAGCTTCAGCGGGACCGTCTGCTCCGACGACGAGACGATCTTCAGTCGATGGCTACGCCCTAGGTAGAGAAAACCTTCGCCATCGACATACTCCTTCTTCGGCAGCTGACGGTGGCGTTCAGCCTTCTCCGCCAACTTCTTGTAGATCCACCCACGCTTCTCCGTCACAAACGTCCGCATCCGCGCCGGATCGGTCCCCAGCGGTGCGGCAATCACCAACTCGCCACCACGGTCCACCGTGATCTCCAGCGTCTTGCGCCGGCGACTCTCGCGAACCCGCAGAGTCAGGTCATCTACATGCAATTCATTCATGCGCGCACGAGCTTGTCATGGTTCGCCCGGGCCAGATCGAACAGACGCTCCACCAGAGGATCCACTTCATCCACCGCAACAATGTCCAGCTCCATCAAGCGCTGGAAAATCTGTCCCTTCAAGCGTTCCTGGTCGGGGATGTGGGAAGGTTTCCAAAAGTCCGGCACCACGATCTCGCCCTGAATGACAGCGATCAGATCTTCGGTGGCAGTCAGCAACCGGGCTTGTTCAACGGGGTCCGGGTTATCCGCATCCACCCCAGCGGTCTTCGCCAACTCCCGCCAGAAGGGTGCTGCATGAGCGGGGAGATCGGGCAGCGCCTCCCCCCCAACCTGGGCATCTTCCCGTAGCTGCCTGATGAGCTCCTCCAGCGCATCGACCTGCTCGGCCCACTGGCCGTCGAGCTGCTGTAGCAGTTCCTCCAGTCGCTCGCTCAACCGCCCGTACTTCACCGGGTCTTCGTCGAGGTGTTTACGGATATGCGAACGGGCCGCGTGCTCCATTTCGGACGCCTTGGCGCGGTCGCCCACCTGACGGCCCACATGCTTGTCGAAATTCGCATCGGTGAGCTGCACCGGAGGAATCTGAGGGTCGATCCCCAAGGAGATCACGTACTCGTCAATCAGCTTGCGGACCTTGTTCCCGACGTCCTGGCCCAGGGAGGGCACATCCTTGTACCGGTTGCGCGCGAGCGCATGGATAAAAGCCAGCTGTTTGGCATCGTTGACGAACTCCAGACCCTCCGGTCGGGGTAGAACGCCATCCAGGCTCCTACTGAACTCCTTGAGCTTCACGGTGAACTCGGCCCGTACCCGCTCGTCCGCTAGCGCCTGCACGGCCTCCTCTACATCCTCCAGACTGTCCACGCCACGCTGGCGCAGCACATCCACCGTTCTCAGGTGGCGATCCCGCAGCAGGGGAATCTCGTCCTTCAGGCTCTGGAGGGCACCTTCAATATCCTCTTCGCTGTAGGCCGCCAGGGCTTCCTTGAGGTGGTTGGCAACGCCGAAGTAGTCAACGACGATCCCATGCACCTTCCGATGCCCCGTGCGGTTCACTCGGGCGATGGCCTGCAGGAGCTCCGCTTCGCGGATGGAACGGTCCAGGTACATCACCCCCTCAATAGGCGCGTCGAATCCGGTCAGGAGCATGGATTTCACGATCAGAAAGGCCAGCGGATCGGCCTTCTCGGGATCCTCATGCATCAACGGCTTCTTGAACCTCTTGATGTGGCTGTCCACCGCCGCGCGATCACTCCACCGGGACCAGCCGGGATCATCGTTGTTGCCGCCACTGATTACCACGGCAAACTCCAGGCGCCGCAGCACATCGCGATAACGCCAGGCCTGGATGGCCGCCTTCACCCGTTCGGGGCGCGTCACCAGCTGGGTATCGTCGAGCTGTTTGTCTTCAACGGAGAGCGCCATCGCTTCCTGCAGCAGCGCATCCCGGGCCTCGTTCAAGGCCTCGTAGTAGCGGATGGCGGCACGGCGGCTGTAGGCCACCAACTGCGCCTTGTAGCCATTGGGCAGGATGTTCGTCACATAGTGGCGCAGCATGTCCGCGGCCTTCTCCTGGATCAGCTGCGGTGCCTCGAATATCTGCCCCTTGGTGGCGTACTTCTTCTTGATAGCCTCCAGCTCGTCCTTGCTGTAGCTGCTGAACAGGTCTTCGAACAGGCCATCCAGGCTCGCCCCGTCCTTGATCGCCCCTTTGGCCGTTCGACCCTCGTAGAGAATCGGCACGGTGGCGCCGTCCTGCTCTGACTCCTTGATGGTGTAGCGGTCGATATACTCGCCGAAGATGTCGTGGGTGCGCTTCTTGTCGCCCATGATGATCGGTGTACCGGTGAAACCGATACGCGCAGCGTTGGGCAGTGCTTGCATCATGTTGGCATGCAGATCACCCGCCTGCGTGCGGTGCGCCTCGTCCACCAGCACCAGGATGTCCTCGCTGGTGTTAAGCACCTCAAAGGGCTCCGAGCGTTGGGGCCGACTTTGTACCGTGTATGCACCGGTCGCCTCGGCCACCTTGCGCTCGCCTGACTCCTCGTCGTCCTCGGGTTCAGGGGCTCCCGAAGCCTCCTCCTCCGTATCCGGCTCCCGATACTTCTGGATGGTGCCAAACACCAGTCCAGGGCCATCCTGCGAGAGCAGCTTCTTCAGGCGAGTGGTGTCCGATGCGGTCGATACCGTCTCGCCGGTGAGTTTGGCTGTCTCGGACAGTTGGACCTGCAGATCCTTGCGATCCGTGATGACGACCACCTTGAACCGTCGCAACTCGGGATCGGTACGCAGCTTGCGCACCAGAAAGACCATGGAGAGGCTCTTCCCGCTGCCCTGGGTGTGCCAGACGATCCCGCCCCGCCGATCCAGCTCGCCATCCTGCAGGCGCGTCTTTCCCGTTTTCAGCCGATCAATCGCGCGGCTCACACCGCGATACTGCTGGTAGCGGCAAACCAGCTTGATCGTCTGCCCGCCCGCGCTCATGAACAACGCGAAGTGGCGGACAATGTCCAGCAGAGTGCCCGGGGCAAGCATGCCCGCCACCAGGCGCTGCTGGGCCGAGAGTTCCGAGACCCCCAACGCCTGCGCCACCTCGGCCTCGTCCCGGGGTGCCACCGTCTTCCAGCTGAGATAGTGGGCAAATGCGGCACCAACTGTGCCCGCTCGCGCCTCATCAAAGTTGCTGGCAACCAGCACCTGGTTGGTGGCGAACAAGGCCGGGGCGCCCTCGTGATCTTCGACCTCAAAATCCTGAAACCGCTGGTCGTGGTAGCGCCGAAGCTGATCCACTGCCTGGCTGATGCCCTCGGGGGTCGTGCGGCTCTTGCACTCGATTATCACCAAAGGGATGCCGTTCACGAACAGCACCAGATCCGGGATGATGTGGCCCTTGCCGGTATCAAACCCTGGCGGGCATTTCACCTTGAACTGGTTCACCACCGTGAAGGTGTTGTTGCCCGGCTCGTCCCAGTCGATGAAGTGGATGGTCTGGCCCCGGCCGCCATCCCAGTCCGGGAGTCCTTCCACCGTCAGCCCACCAAGCAGCAGCTCCGTTCCCTGCTGGTTGGCCTCCATCACCTTGCTCACCGGAATGCGCGTGATCGCGGAAACCGCCTGGTCCAGCCGGCTGTCATCCAGCCAGGGCTGCCCGTCGCGCAGATTGATGGCCCGCAGGCGCTCGCGCAGCACCGGCTCCATCACGACCTGGGCGAAGCTTGTCCGCTGCGTCACAGCAGGGTCATCGACTGACCCCGTCACATGGTCCCATTGCATCCCGACCAGCTGGTCGATCAGGGGCTTTTCAACGTCCGTGTATTCCGGGCCTGCCATACCGCGCTCCGGTGATCGATGGGGCCAGCATACCAACTCTGCCTACCGGGATATGCGCTATCGAGCTATCCGCGCCCCAGGCAGACTGGCCCCACTGGGCGTAAAATCGAACATGCATCCGAGGAGACCGCGATGAAAGCATCCCCAACCAGGACAGGACGCCAGCCCGTGAGCCGCGAGGCCATCATCAAGGCCGTCGCTACGTCTACTGCGGTCGAGACCGGGGAATCCAGCAAGGCCATCGAAGCCAGGCTTCGTTCAGGCAAGTCTCGTTTCAAATCCCTGCAGCTCGCCTTATTCCCGCCGCACTGAGGTATTAGGCCCGCCGAAAACTCTGGCGGGGCCGGATGGCCTGCGCCTCCAATCAACACGGGCAAGGAATTATGGATGGCATCCAGATCAACAACCCTGGTTGCCCAGATCGAGTTGCCCGCCCGCACCTGCTGCCTCATCGGGCCATCGCCTTCAGCCTCGGCCGAAAGGCATTGACGAAGCAATTCAGCTCCTGCCCCAGCCACTCCCGGCAGGCATCGTCGCTGGCGAAATCGGCCAGCCGGGCGTAGCTGGCAAAACCGGGGTGAGTCGGGTCATCTCCATACCGATAATCCGTCCCGTTCGGCAGCTCCCCGAGGATCTCCTCACGTTCCTCGTTCAGCCGATCGAGGACCTGGGCCATCTCGGACTTCTTCCCAGCCAGAAACACCCCGCAGATCCCGTCCGCCATATATCGAAAGGCCGTGAGCCATACCCCCGGGTACGGCAATGGCACCCGCACATGGTTGCGCACCCGGTAGCTGGGCGGCTCCTGCTCCGGATCGTCGAAGGTGATGCGGGTGAGCGGCTCCCACCAGGCCCGCTCGTCGGATAGCGAGCCGGATTCCGTCTCGCCCTCGGCGTCTGCCGTCACCTCTTCGAGACGGCCACCCTCGCCCCCTACCTGCACAAAGGTCCGCTCAATGGTGTCCGTTCGGGCCACCACGCGCGGCTGCACCAGCAGGCCCTGTTCGCCGAACTCGTACAGGGCAACCTCGACCAGGCCGAAGCTGAACCCCAGCGCGGCGTTGCGGGTGATCAGCTCGGTCATGCCGCTGATCCCCTCACGAATGCCGTCACCGGCGATCAGCAGCAGAAAGCGCCCTTCGCGCAGGGCGCGCGCGGTCGCGTCCACAAAGGCCGCCTCGTCCAGGTCCGGCTGCAGCTCGCGCACGGCTTCGAACGGCACATTGCCTTTCCGGCCGGTGGCGGCCGCCACCCGACGCTGCAGGTCCGCATAGCTCCATTGTGATACCGCCCGGGCATAGTCGAGGATCTGGGCGATCACCTTGCGGCGCGCTTCAGGATTGCGCCACAGCTTGCACTCCACCAGCGTCAGCCGACCGGATGAACTGATGAACGCCGCATCCACCGGCCCGGCTTCGGTCTGCAACTCGGTACACAGCGACACCAAAGGTGCGAAGGAGGCATCGATTTCCTCGATGGGCAGCAGGTCCGGGTTCCCGACCAGCAGATCGCGCAGCCAGGCCTCGTCGCGACCATCGGCAAAGCCCAACGGCGCCCGACGCGCCGTCGTGAAGGCGCCGTTTTCGTTCTCCCTGAGAAGAATATTTCCGTAGGCCGGCATCGATCACGCCCTCGATTGTCAATCGTAGACCCGGTCTCAGCCGCGCTGGAAGTCGGGGAGCTGAATCTTGCCAGTGGTGATGTCCTTGATCAGTTCCCGCAGGGAACGCTTGGTGCTGTCGAAGGTGGTCATGGCGGGTCCTTGTACGGTGCTGTCCTGACGTGGTGAAAATGCCGGTTATGCTGGGGTGGCGCCCTGGGCCTCGTCGAGAAGGGGGGTGACGCGGACGCGGCCGGTTAGGAGGTCGTCCAGGATGGCATTTTTTTGGCTATAAAGCTTCCGGGCTAGAAGTTCTTCTTGGCCAATGCGTTTCTCAAGAGCGCCGTATTTCCCCAGAATCCGCCTTTGTTCATACAAAGGTGGCACAGGTATCTTCGTTGATTCCACCTGACTTGAACTGATATTTAACTGCGCCGCGCCCGCAGACTCTCGACGAAGATGATCTTGGTAGTATTGACTCTTAACTATTAAGTCGAGGATCCGATAAACGAGCCTCTCCTCATCCAATATCTTAAATCTTCCCACCCGCTGATTTAGCAGGGAAGGGATATCATTCTCCGACACGACCGCCCAGGTTTCAATGCTTCCAGACATCCCCAGAACCAGATCTCCAGCGTGAAGCCTAAACCCGCCAAGGTGCCTTAGATAATGATCAGACACTGTAACAGCATCCGAAAGATCAAGCCTCCCACTCTTTAAATTGCTCATCCTGACAATTGGGATACCCCCTAATCCAAATTCACCGCTAGGAAACGCAAAACCACCTTGTAACTTTGCGAGTTCACCTAGACTACAGGTTGACCACTCCCTCGGAATCAACCCCAGCGGCGATTCCTTGTAGAGCTCCGGTGCCTGCTCGGGGCTGGGGCGTAGCTGGCCGTTCTCGTTGATGCCGCGGGTCAACAGGTCGTGGAGCAGGCCTTCCTTGACCTTCTCCAGCTTGGCAATCAGCGCCTCGGTTTTCTGGATCTGGGTGTCGAGGGTGTCGAGGATGCGGGCGATAAATCGCTGCTCATTGGGTGGCGGAAGAAGAACCTTTGCTGCGCGAACGATTGATCCACTAATGTTGGCCTGCGTCGTCTGGCCTGAAAACCGGGACCACCTTGGCCGAATGAAATCCAACTGGTGATAAAGGAAGTCCGCACTGCAACAGAAAGGTTCCAACAGAGCACAGAGCGCTTGGTTGGCTGCCATTTCCTTAGCAGTAATCTTGGTTAGGCCAATGGTTCCATACATAGAAACAAGGATCGTTCCCTCAGGATAACGCTTAGCCGACGTTTCCTTGAGAGCTGCTTCCGTGATTTGCAGATCACAATCCTCAAGGTACTTCGAGACAGCCCGACTTAGGTCTTCAGTCTTTGCGAAAGGCAGTCCTCCTGAAGATGTGTAGTAGCGGCTGCTCCCAGCCGTTGGTGTGCCTCCGCTAGTAATGCTAGCCGCCAGATCATCGAGCCGGCGGACTTGCCATCCTTCGGGAGCATTCTCATATTGCTCACACATAGCCCAACCCCTCCAAATACCCCCGCAACTCCCTCGCAGCGGCATCCCGCTCCGCCTCGATATCCGCCAGCGTCACCCGGTACTTGTCCCACCAGGTCTCGAAGGCGGCTACCACCGTCTGGCGCTGTTGCCGGATATACCGCGTCAGGATGGCTTGGAGTTGATCGTGCAGGATGCCGCCGACCAGTTCGGCGGCGGCGGTCTCGTCCAGGGCGTCCACGGCGTCGTTCAGGTGCTGCTCGAAGCTGGCCACTTTCTTCTTGCGCTGACTGTTCACAGTCGTGCGCTCTTTCTTCCAGGCCTTGATCTGCTCCGGCGTGGGGGCGTCGTCGTCCTCGTCGCCCTGCCCCGCTTCGGCGTCGCCCTCTTCCTCGTCCCTGGGCTTGGCCTCGGCGGCCTTGATGCGGGCGTCCAGCTCGGCCTTGCGGGCGGCCAGCTCTTCCAGTTCGGCCACGTAGTCTTCCAGCAGGTGGTGGACCAGCGGGTGGTCCAGGGGGTTGGCCTTGCTCTGGTCGTCCTCCAGCAGGCTGATGATGCTGGTGCGCCAGGCGTCCGCCACGCCCAGGCAGCCCCGGGCCTGCAGGGTGCGGAACTCGTTTTTGTTGTCGAACCAGAACCCGGCGATGATCCCGCGCACGGCGAAGCGGTCGAGCATGCCCATCGGTTCCAGGGCGGCGGCGAAGCTGCTCAGCAGTTCGTCCCGCAGTCGGGTCAGGCGGCCGCCGTTGCCGGAGAGGCCGGTGATGCTTCCGCCGTGTTCGGCCCACCAGGCCTTGAAGGCGGTCAGCACCTGCGCCTCCTTCTCATGCACGCCGGCATCTCCCTCGATGGCGGGTTTGAGGTCGCGCTTGTCGGCCAGGGCCGGGGGGAAGTCCACATAGTCGGGGTCGTCGGGCCGGGGCTGGAACAGGCCCATGGGGTCGAGGCCATGGGCGTCGAACAGGGGCCGTTTGGCGTGGATCTCCTTCACCGGCACGCCGCCCTTGAGGTGGGCGCGCACGTCCTGGGGCTCGGGCGGCGGGGTGTTGTCGGCGTAGCGGCGGATGTTGAGGTTGTAGTCGTTCTCGCGCAGGGTCTCGAGGGGCACCACTTCGGAGAAACCGGGCACGGCCTCGAAGGCCTCGTAGGTGCTGGCGATCTTCTCGATGTGTTCCGGCAGCAGGTGGTTCTGGGCGCGGCCCTCAAAGTATTCCCGGTCGGCGTTGATGAAGAGGACCTGGCCCTGGCGCTCGGCCGGCTTGGCGCCCTTGGCCCGCAGCACCAGGATGCTGGCGGGGATGCCGGTGCCGTAGAAGAGGTTGGGGGCCAGACCGATTACCGCCTCCACCAGGTCGTCCTCCAGCAGCCCGGCGCGGATGCGCTTCTCGTCCCCGCCCCGGAACAGCACGCCGTGGGGCATGACCGTGGCCATGCGGCCATCCGCCTTGAGGCTGGCGACCATGTGCTGCAGGAACATCAGGTCAGCCTTCTTGGCATTCTCCGGCACGCTGCCGTAGCGGAAACGCTCCGGGAAGTGCTGGCTGGGGGTATAGCCGATGGAGAACGGCGGATTGGTGAGGATGCGGTCGAAGCGCATCAGCTCACCGCCCTCCACGTGCTGCGGATCGGTCAGGGTGTCATCGTTGCGCAGGTCGGCGGAGCTGATGCCATGCAGCAGCATGTTCATCTTGGCGATGGCCCAGACCGAGCCGGAGGCCTCCTGCCCGAACAGGTTGAGGTGGCGCGTATCGCCCCCCTGCTCCTCCAGGTACTCCTTGGCCATGATCAGCATGCCGCCGGAGCCCATGCAGGGGTCATAGACCCGCTGGCCTTCCTGCGGGTCCATCAGGCGCACCATCATGCGCACCACCGGGCGCGGGGTGTAGAACTCGCCGCCCTTCTTGCCGGCCGAGTCGGCGAAGTCGCGGATCAGGTACTCGTAGGCCGCACCCAGCAGGTCGGGGAACTCGAAGTCCTCGTTGCGCAGCCGGTACTCGCTGAAGTGGACGATGAGGTCGCGCAGCTTCTTGTCCGGCAGCGTGGTGGAGCCCACCTTGCGGGTGAAGTCGATGTGCTCCAGCACCCCGGCCAGGCCGGGGTTGTGCTCTTCCAGGCCAGCCAGAGCCTTGTTAAGTGCGTTGCCCACCCCCTGGTGCGCCTCGTTCAGCAGATACTCCCAGCGCGACTGCGGCGGCACGAAGAAGTCCGCCTTGTACCAGTTGGGCATCTCGACGAGTTTGGCGACCTCCGCCTCGCTCTTGCCGGTGGCCAGCTGGCTGGCCCGCACCTCTTCCCGACGCTGCTCGAAGACATCCGAACAGCGCTTCAGGAACAGCATGCCGAAGATGTATTCCTTGAACTCCGAGGCGTCCATGCGGCCGCGGAGGATGTCCGCCGCCATGAACAGGTGACGTTCCAGCTGGTTAAGCGTGAGGATCATGGAGAGCGTTGGTCCTTCAATCGGGTGAGGGAGCCGGCCAGTCTCGCCGCTCACCGCGACAAAGACCGTCGCACCGGCCGCGCCTCATGGTATCGGGACAGTGCTCCGGCCGCTATGACTACCCTTCTGCTACCAGACAGCAACTGAAGCGATGCTTAGCCGCGTCGCAACGGCCATAGCATCGACCATACGACCCATGCAGATTGCCGGCATAGAAGGGAGTTCGCCTGGCCGGCGCCGTCGCGCGAAACTGGCAGCCCCACCTCTGATCATGCAGCCTCAAGTCCTTATCCAGACCGTAAGGCATTCTTGTGTCAGAACCCCTTAAGCTCGGCGTTGGCATCCAGCCGGATACGGACGAAATAGGCCCAAGGGCTCCTACCCTCGTTCATCAACAGTGCGGCTCCCCAGTTCAGATCGTGACCTCGTCCCTCCCCGGCGACCATGCAATGGTTTGTGCGAAATGCGGGCTACTGGGTCCGCTATCGTGTCGACTTCCCCGGATTAGGTCCACGCATAACTAGAGGTTTCCGGGATACCCCGGGCGGTTCAACGTGCTGCTAGCAGCCGCCCTCGGCCAAAAGCCACCATTAAAAAGGGCCAGCCCGAAGACTGACCCTTTCTTCAAACCCGCGAGACCATCCGCCTCCTAGCGGAAGATGCTCTCATGACGCGTTTCCGTCATCTGCGGGGCGTCGGCCGGACAGACCGCTTCCGGATCGATCCGCGCAGCCTCGTCCACGAGGCCGAGGTCCGCCGCAGTCGGCATGTCGCCACGTGACACATCCAGGTACTCCAGCAGGCGACCCAGCCCGTTGAGGGCACGAGCCTTGGCGATCTCCATGTCATGCTGCGCATTTACGTGAGCACGACTCGCCTCGAAGTATTCGTTCTCGGTATCCAGCAGATCCAGCAGGCTTCGCTGCCCGATGCCGAACTGCTGACGATACGCCGTGCGAACACGATCGGAAGAGTCCCGATGCTGACGCAGAAAACGCAGCTGACTCTCGAGCGAACGGATATCGTTATACGCCACGGAAACCGTCTGGCGCACATTGCGGCACACCCCTTCCTGCTGATCACGCGCCTGATTGAACTCTTCGGTGAACTGGCGAACACGCGCCTGATCCGCCCCGCCGCGGAAGAGGTTAAAGGACATCACGACCAACGCGGAAGTGTCGCGAATACGGGTATCATCGCGCTCCAGGATGTCGTTTTCATAGGCGTGACGCAGCTGAAGATCGACCCGCGGATGGAACGCAGAGCGTGCGACATTGCGCTGCTGCTGGGCGGCCTCCATGTTGCGCAGCGAGGCGAACATCGCCGGGTTCTTGGTGATCGCCTCGGTCAGGGCCTCCTGCGCCGTGGCTGGAATCGGCTCATCGGAGAACGTCCCCACGAGATCCACACGTTCGTCTGCCGGCATCTGCCCGACCACGCGGTAGTAACGCGCGTTGACGTCGTGAAGGTTTTGCCGCTCGGTCAGCAGATTCGACTCCGCCAGGGCCAAACGGCCAGAGGCCTGTTCGAGATCCACACCCCGGCCAACACCCCGATCGGTCTGATCCACGATTTGATCGTAGACGTCCTTGTGGGCGTCGTAGTTTTCCTGCGCAAGCTCAACCAGGGCGCGCTGACGTTGCACATCGGCAAAGGCCCGCACCGCTTCCAGCGCGGTCTCCTCGGTCGATTCACGCAGCTCGAAGTAGCGCACACGCTGGATCTCGCCCAGACGCCCAACCTCGCTGGCCGTTTCGAAGCCGTCATACAGCATCTGCGTCAGCGTGATGTCGACCCCGCGCGGGTTGCGCGAGAAGTTGTTGAAGTTGTCGTTATTGGACCGCTGGCTCTGGTACCCAGCACGAGCGTTCAGATCGATCTCGGGCATAAACCGGCCACGCGCGCCGGTCTGCTCCTCGCCCGCCGCACGAAATGCGTGCCAGCGCGATTGTACGTCCGGGTTGGAAAGCACCGCTTCCATCGCGGCGTCCCGCAGCGGTTCTGGCGGCTCGGCCTGTGCTGTCCCGCCGACGACCATCGCTACGGCTGCTGTCAGTGCCAGCAAGGTTCCCTTGCCAGCCGTAAACCCAAATCCTTTCACCATGATGTGTCCCCCCCACATGTCAGTTGAAAGCCCACCCATTGGTTCGCGGGCAAGCGCGCTTCACTACTCAAACAAACTACTTGCAAAAAAGGCTTCAGGCTATGGGCTGCTCTTTCGCTGCGCAAACAGAAGCAAAAATCCCACCTAACGCTTGGCAAACGCCTGGAAGCCCCGCGGACCACCACCTTCAACTCATGTAGCCCGTCTGTTTCTGGCTTTCCCGGCTTACGTGGCCCATCATTTGCGTAACAGCGCCATTCTCAGCCACCGGAGGGCACGCCAACGTGCTTCGCTCTCGTGCCCGCAATTCGCCGCTCGTAATCAAGCACCTGGCCTTTGCTCTGGTTCTGGCGATGTCGGCATGGGTCTTGGGCACACCCCAGGCGGGGCTTGATGACCTGGCGCAACTCGAAGAGGTCGCGGCCATCCGCTACGGTCCCGAGGCCGCCGAACGGGTCCGGCAGTGGCGCAACCTGCTTGAGGAGCTGGCCGGTGAAGACGAACGGGTGCAAGTCGCACGGGTGAACGAGTTTTTCAATCGCATGCTTCGCTACCAGGATGACCAGATCACCTGGGGCCAGGAGGATTTCTGGGCGACCCCACTGGAAGCCATGGACAAGGGCGCCGCCGACTGCGAAGACTTCAGCATTGCCAAGTACGTGAGCCTGCGCAAACTGGGAATTCCGGATGAGCGCCTTCGCCTTTTCTACGTGCGGGCACGTATGGGTGGGCCGGGCAGCAACATCAGTCAGGCGCACATGGTGCTCGGGTACTTCACGGACCCCCGAGGCGAGCCCGAAGTGCTAGACAACCTGATCACCCGCGTCGAACGCGCCTCGCAGCGAGACGATCTCACGCCTATTTTCTCGTTCAATAGCCAGGGCCTGTGGCCCGATGGAACCACCCAGTCCGCAGGCGACCCCACCGCCCGCCTGTCCAGGTGGCGCCGAGTGCTGGACCAACTGGATGAGTATGGCCTTGACCTCAACCAACCGATCACCCCGACCCCATAAACAAGGGCGCAGCCATGACACTGAGAAAACAACTCTGGGTTGCCATCGCAATCATCATGTTGCTCGCACTGCTGGTAAGCATCGTGGCGAGCACCCTTTCGGCGCGCAACTACCTGGCCCAGCAGCTCCTGACCAAGAACATCGACAATGCCGCCTCGCTTGCACTGTCGCTGTCCCAGCTGCCCAAGGATGATACGACCGTTGAATTGCAGATTGCCTCCCAATTCGATACCGGCCACTACCGTCATATTCGGCTTGAGGACCCCACAGGCGATCTCATGCTGGAACGACGCAATCCCGAAGCGCCGCGGGGTGTCCCGATGTGGTTCATCGACACCCTGAATTTCGATGTCCGCCCCGGGGTGGCACATGTGTCCGACGGCTGGTCGTCCTTTGGCACGCTGATCGTCGAGAGCCAGACCAATTACGCATACGAAGAACTCTGGGCCGGCACCCTTCGACTGACGGCAATCTTCACGGTTGGGCTCTTGGTCATCGGTCTACTGGGGTCGTTCCTGCTCGGACGACTCATCCAGCCCCTCCGGCAAGTCGTGGAGCAGGCCGAAGCGGTAGGTGCACGCCGCTTCATCACCACCCCGGAACCGCGCACATGGGAATTCCGCGCCCTGGTACGCGCGATGAACCAACTGACCGAGCATGTCCGCGCCATGCTCGTTGAAGAGTCGAGACGACTGGAACGCCTGAAGACCCGGCTGCAGCACGATGACGTGACGGGCCTGCTGGCCCGGGAGCCCTTTCTCGCCCGCCTGCAGGCCACACTGGATAACCGACATGCCGGTTCCTCCGGCAGCCTCGTGGTGCTCCGCATCCACGACCTGGCCACGCTCAACCAGATCGTCGGCCACCAGAATCTCGATGCGCTGCTCGCGCGAATCGCGAAGATCGTGGAACAGGCCGTCGCCCATACCGAGTATGGTGCCGCCGGACGGCTCAACGGCTCCGACATCGCGGTCTTTGGTGACAGCATCGCGGACAGTCACCGCTTCGCGCAGTCCCTGCTGGGCGGCGTTCGGGACGCGCTCGGCGACGACGCACCCGACGCCCTGACGCTTCATGTTGCCGCGACCCTCTACCACCCCGAAGACACCACCGGGGAGGTTCTTGCGCGAGCGGATCTCGCGTTGGCGCGGGCGGAACTGGAGCCCGGCGATGCAGTCGCCCACGAGCCCCATGCCGCCCTTCCCTATTCGGACCAGCATCAATGGCGGGCGGCCATCACCGACGCGCTTGACCAGCACGGGATCGAGCTGGGTCGGTTTCCGGTCATCGATGCCAACCAACAGCTGATGCATCACGAAGCGCCGATGCGCCTGTTACTTGACGGCGAACTGCGACCCGCGGGCTATTTCATGCCCTGGGCGGTGCGCCTCGATCTGATCCGCCGGCTCGACGACGCCGTCCTGGAAGCGGCCTTGTCTCAGTTGCAATCGCCCGACGAACGCCTGGCCATCAACCTCTCGGTGGACAGCCTGCGTGACACCCACTTCCGTCAGGCCCTCGAGACCCGGTTGCAACTGGACCCCCGAGCGGCGGGACGCCTGTGGGTCGAGTTCCCGGCTCGTGGTGCACTCGCACACCCTGCGGAACTCCGCGATCTCTGCCGCATCGCGCGCCTGACGGGGTTCACCGTGGGGCTCGAGCACGCGGGACCGGAAGCCTTTCAGGCGCACGACCTGACCACCTTTGGCCTCCATTACGTCAAACTGCAGGCTTCCCTGACCCACGGCGTGCATCGCTCCAGCGAGACCCAGGCCCTCATACGCGGGCTTTGCACCCTGGCGCACTCCATCGGGATCCTTGTGATCGCCGAAGGCTGTGACAGCAGCGACGACATCGATCCGCTGATGGATGCCGGCATCGACGGCATCACGGGTAGCGCGGTCCGGGAGCCGACGCGTTAGGGCATCGTGCCGGATCGCAGGCGTCTGCATGGTCACCCGTGCACGGAGCCAACTGTCCGACCTGCCCCAGGCCGGATCGACAGTCCGCTACCCGCCCAGCACGAACCCTCCTTGCTCGGGGATTCCATTCCCGAAAAGAAAAAGGCCCGGGCCGCATCGCGGCGCCGGGCCGTTGATCCCGATGGCAGGGACCGCTACTGATCGATGGAGAGATGCCCGTTTTCGATCAGGGTCTGGATAAAATCGTACGACGAATCGAAGCCATCCATGCTGATCCCTTCCAGCGTGATGGCGTAATCGGCACCGCCCGTTTCACTCCCCAGCATGCCGCCCGAGCTGATGTGCAGCACGGTGTCCTCGCCCTGCGCTTCCGCCATCAGGTACTGGTCGATCGTCTCCTGGCTCGCGCTGGACAGGAGCTCGCCGAGCGTGATCTGGGCACCGGGATCGCTGCCCTCCAGGCTGAAGCCCTGGATCACGAAGCGCGCCGGATCCTCCATGCTGCCTTCACCACCCTGCGACACGACAAAGATGTCCTGATCCGAATCGACCGTCAGGAAATTCGCCCCGAAGGCATCGGCTTCACCGAGGGCATCGACCACTTCGGCGGCAAGCGCCTCTTCGCCACCCGCGGGATAGAACTCCGCATCCTCGCCCTGACCCACCTGCACCGAAAGGTCGACTGGCTTCACCGCGAACGCGCTTTCGTCTCCACTGCCTCCAGGACCCGTACTCCCACCCTGGAATGCAATAAAGGCGAACGTCTCGCCGGCGAGCTCCAGGAAGCCATTCTCGTTCACATCGCTGGCCAGATCACGGGCATCACCGATCCGGACACCATCGGCGTCGTACAGGTGATAGGACGCGCCATTGATGGCGCCCTGGACCTGGAACACGGCCGTATCGGCCGGACTGACCAGCGTAAAGAGCAGGGCCTCACCGAACTCGATCGCGTTGGGGTCATCCGAAGCCCCCTGATGGTCGATCGCGAAAAATCCATCCTGATGCGAGACGGCTGCACTCTGCGAACCGGTCTCCTTCAGGTTGTTCGCATTCGCCATCGTCCCCTGAACATCACTGCCGCCAACCGTGTGGGCAGAAGCCATCAGATCCGGCACCGGGTCCGGCGGCTCTTCGCCACTCGGCTCGGGCACGGGAGCCACGCCACTACCGGTATCCACGAGATCGTCCATCCCGGACAGGACCACGCTGCCCTCGATCGTTACATTCAGCTGATTGCCATCCACCAGACCGGCGCGAATCGCTGCCGCCCCTGCCTCGGTCAGTACCACCACCCAGTTGCCCGAGCCGTCCTGGGCCAGCGCCAGGTAGGCCGTATCCCCACCCACGATGCTGTACGCGATCGCCCCGGCCAGTGATGGGTCCAACCCGTCCAGATTCAGGACGTGAGACACATCGAAAACCACGTCACCCGCGGCGGCGTCATTCGCATCTTCGTAGCCGTATCCCGCTGTCACCGACACGGATACCGCAAGCGTCGGATTCGCGACAGGGGGGGGATCCACGGGCGGCGGATCGACAGGCGGAGGTTCCACCGGAGGGGGATCTAGCGATGGATCGGTCGGTGGCATACCGGGCGGAATGCCCGACTCGACCGGTTCGCCCCCGGGGACCGCTACGGTCTCGCCCAAGGCATCCGGACGACCGAAGGCGTTCACTGGGAACGTGTAGTTAATCGGCTCCACAGGCTCGTTGATACGCGCGACGCGGACAAACCCGGCCCCTTCGCTCTCACCGCCCTCAAGGCCCGCTGCGGGAGGTGCGATCAGCGCATCCAGCGACTCACCATGGTCGAGAGCGGCAATCACCTCTTCCGCCGTCGGGATCTCCGGATTATCGGCCCGCCCGCTCTCCGCCAGGGCCTCGCCCATCAGGGCCTGCTGTCCCTCGCTGAGCGAGACGGCGATACCGTCCGTCCCTTCCAGTTCCACCGACGCGCCGCGCAGCGGGATCACTTCCTCGCCCGCATACACCGGATCGCCCACGCCAAGTACTCTCGAGTTGCCCTCGGCATCCCGCGCAATCACCGTCCCGGTCAACGCCTGTACGGTAGCTACCACAGCATTCAAAGCCATTCTCCCCCTCCTACGCCAATCCTGCAGACCCGGCCCACACGAACGCTCACGTGTCCCTTGTCAATCCAGCTGTCCCAGATCACCCGATTGTGCCAGCGCGGACCACTCGACCCTATCGCGTCCCATCTACTTGCCGGCCGGTCTAAAGCAGGCCCTCATCGTCTTCCACCAAATTCAGACGTTGCGCCGAGGCACGAAGATCCTTGCGCCCCAACAGCTTCGTCTGTGCCGCCTCCGGGAGATCCGTAAACCGGATCACGCCCTTGTCCGTAAGCACCTCGACCAGGTCCTCCAGCACTCGAATCAGCTCCAGGTCGGAGGCCTGCAAAGCGGCCGGCGCGGGCTCGTCAACATCCCCGCCGAGAAACGCCACCATCTCCGGTGCATCCGCTGCCACGAACTCCGTGCAAGCGGCATTCGCCTCGCGGCTCACCTGGTCGATCCTGCCTTCCGTATCCCGTCTCACATACATGCGCGGCCCCTCCGGCCGTTTCCGACTCCGCTTGCCAGACTACACCCCCAGACACCAAAAAGCCCCGCCGATCCAAACCGGCGGGGCCCCAAACACGACCGCTTACTGGTCGATTTTCAGCTGACCATTTTCAAGCAGGTTCTGAACCACCGCTTCCGAGCTATCCGCCCCACCGAAGTCGCTGAACGACTTACCTTCCAAACGGATGGTCTGGTCGGCATTGCTGTTGTCGTCATTCAAGCCCCCCGACGAACTGATGTGAAGCACAGTGTCATCACCGTCCTGCTCGGCATTGATGTACTCAGCAATATTCTGCTCGTCTTCGCCCTGAAGGAGGTCCTTGAGGTCGAGAACATTATCCCCATTGCCGAAGTCCGTAATGACATCGTTGGCCGGATCGCCTTCGGTTCCCGCATCTCCGGTATTCCATCGGAAGATGTCGTCCCCAGCCCCACCGGTCAGGATGTCGTCTCCAGCACCGCCAATCAAAATGTCGTCACCGTCTGTACCAGTCAACGTACCTCCTTCAGGCTCACCCTCTAGGGTCACCCCTTCCGGACGAATACCGAAACCTGCGCCGCCGGAACTATTGAAGCCAATATACTGAAACTCACTTTCGTCGCCCGCCCGGAATACACCGTCTGACGGAAAGTCAGCCGCACCTTGTTCCAGACGATTGCCGGCGGCATCAAAAACATCCCATCCACTATTGTTTTTCCAATTCCCCGAGAACGAGACAGTGACCGCCGATACGGGCTGCCCAAGGTCAATCATCAGGAACTGAGGGTTCGAAACCGTGTAGAACCCTAACTCGTTTGCGATGGCCGGATCGTTTTCATCCATGATCTCGATCGCCGAGTCCTTACCCGCCCACGCATTTTGACCAACGATGTAGGCATCGCCATAAATCGGTCCCGGCTCCGGCTCCGGCATCGGCATCGGCACGTCCACCGATGCATCATCGAATCCGGTAACGGTGAAGCCGTTTTCACCCTCGCCAATCTCCTGCGTGCCGGTCACCGTCACACTGGCGCCAGCCGGGTCGAACTGGCCGTTGCGGATCGCCTGGGCGCCGTCCTCCGTCAGCACGATGGCGTCGCCCGCGGCGTTCAACGCGAAGTAGCCTTCGTCGTTGCCACCGGTGATCTCATAGCTCACCTCTCCGCCCAGTTCCGGATCGATCCCGGCGTAGTCGGTCTCACTGCTCAGCGTGAACGCTAACTGACCTTCCGAGGCCTGGTCACTGCTCTCCAGATCCAGCGCCGCCGTCACCGTCACCTCCAGACTCGGCTCCGGCGTCGGCACGTCCACCGATGCATCATCGAATCCGGTAACGGTGAAGCCGTTTTCACCCTCACCAATCTCCTGCGTGCCCGTCACAGTCACACTGGCACCCGCCGGGTCAAACTGGCCATTGCGGATCGCCTGGGCCCCGTCGTCCGTCAGCACGATGGCGTTGCGCACCTCGTTCAACGCGAAGTAGCCTTCGTCGTTGCCACCGGTGATCTCATAGCTCACCTCTCCGCCCAGTTCCGGATCGATCCCGGCGTAGTCGGTCTCGCTGCTCAGCATGAACGCCAGCTGGCCTTCCGAGGCCAGGTCACTGCTTTCCAGATCCAGCGCCGCCGTCACCGTCACATCCAGACTCGGCTCCGGCAGCGGAACCTCGATGCTCGCCTGCGCATCATCCGTCAGGACGAACGGGTTCACACCGTCCTCGGCGATGGTCACCGTGCCCTCGACCGACGCCATCAACCCGTCCAGGCCCACCTGGCCATTACGGATCGCCGCCGCACCGTCGGCTGTCAGCACCACATTGCTACCTTCCA